>NZ_LZXY01000004.1:0-373192 GCF_001756615.1 Glaciecola punicea | reverse complement strand
TAACGTCGTTAGGCTTTTTTTATGTTAATTGGCATGCTACGAAAAAGGCCTTACCCTTTTTCCACTTGGCTAAACTCCAGTTCTACCGGTGTTGAACGACCAAATATTAACACAGACACTTTCAAGCGACTCTTCTCATAGTCTACCTCTTCAACCATACCGTTAAAATCAGCAAACGGACCATCGGTAACGCGAACAGCTTCACCCGGTTCAAACAATGTTTTAGGCTTGGGCTTATCAACGCCTTCTTCTAATCTATTGAGAATCGCATCCGCTTCTTTTTGCGTAATCGGCATAGGACGGTCTGAGGTACCACCAATAAAACCTAATACGCGCGGAATGCTTTTAACTAAGTGCCATGAATCTTCATTCATCTCCATTTGAACAAGCACATAACCGGGGAAAAACTTACGCTCTGATTTGCGCTTTTGGCCTGCACGCATTTCTACAATTTCTTCAGTAGGAACAAGTATATCGCCGAAGTAATCTTCCATAGCGTGCATTTTGATGTATTCTTCTAAGGTCTTTTTAACACGTCCTTCATACTGAGAAAACGCTTGTACTACATACCATCTCTTGTCGGCCATAGCTTATACTCCAATACCGGTTACTAATCCCACTACCCAAACAATGATCATGTCGATGAAATACAACATTAAACCAACGAGTGCGGTAGCAGCCAAAATAACTAAGGTCATGCGCACAACTTCTTGACGCGTTGGCCATACAACTTTTCTAACTTCAATTCGAGCGTCTTTTGCAAACTGCAAAAACGTTTTACCCTTAAAAGTAGTCGCTGAAATAAAACCTGCCACTACTACAATTGCTACGGCGCCTAAGGCTCTGTATAGAACCGAAATATCCTCATAAGTAGTATATGCATAGACCAATCCGCCTAGCAAAACTGCTACGAGTATCCATTTGACCATGTCTAAAGGATTAGACGTATTTTCTACCTTCTCGCTCATTAGGGCTACCTATAAATCATAACGTAATATAACGTTACTTTAAAAATCGTCGATGAATGGCAGGGGTGGAGGGACTCGAACCCCCAACCATCGGTTTTGGAGACCGCTGCTCTACCAATTAGAGCTACACCCCTATCTTATAAAAAAATGCGCTACTAGTTTTCGGATTTGCCGACAACTATATAGCAACTTTATTTACGCATTCAACAGTTACACCACCCTTGTGAAGTTGTTGATTATTTTTGAAATCGTCAGCGTCATAAGAGAGGGAGCAGTATTATACTTATGAAGCGCTAGGTTACAAGTAAAATATAGACGAGACCTTGTATTAGTGAGCCTTTAAGCAAGCATCAAAGCGACTGCAAATTCATATATTTGCGCGCTGAATTACCTGACTAAATGACTTCGGCTATTCTGCACCAATAAAGCCACCGGTCTGATGTGCCCATAATTTTGCATATATGCCATTCTTATCAAGCAGCTCTTTATGGCTACCAGACTCCACTATTTTGCCTTCGTCTAACACCAGCAAACGATCCATCTGCGCAATGGTCGACAGCCTGTGGGCAATTGCCAAAACTGTTTTGTTTTGCATAATTTCAACCAAACCCTCTTGAATCGCCGACTCTACCTCGGAGTCGAGCGCGGAAGTTGCTTCATCAAGTATTAAAATGGGCGCATCTTTTAACATCACTCTGGCAATAGCAATTCGCTGACGTTGTCCACCCGACAGCTTCACCCCACGCTCCCCAACATGGGCATCAAACCCTGTGCGGCCTTTAGCATCACTTAATGAACCAATAAAAGAGTAGGCTTGCGCCTGTTTTGCTGCCGCTATCATTTCTTCTTCACTTGCATCAGGGCGGCCATACATGATGTTGTCACGAACCGAGCGATGCATAAGGGAGGTATCTTGCGTCACCATACTAATATTGCCTCGCAGTGTTTCTTGACTAACGCGTGCTATATTTTGCCCGTCGATGGAAATTTCACCAGACTGTATGTCATAAAATCGCAGCAACAGATTTACCAGTGTAGACTTGCCTGCGCCCGAGCGCCCTACTAGCCCTATTTTTTCTCCCGCTGTAATTTTAATGTTTAAGTCATTAAAGACATCAATAGTGTCTTCGTTTTTGCCTTTGTACGAAAAATTAACGGCGTTAAAAGCAATTGCGCCACCGGCCACATTTATCGCTTTTGCTGAAGATTCATCTTGTATATCAGCCGGCAGCGACAGCATATTGATGCCGTCTTGCACTGCGCCAATATTTTCAAACAGCGAAGAAACCTCCCACATAATCCATTGAGACATTCCATTTAATCGCAGCGATAAGCTGACCGCTATCGCTAGATCTCCTGGGCTTACCGTACCGTTTACCCACAGGTAAATAGCCAGCGCACTTATACTGAACACTAACAGCGAGTTTATGCCCCACACCAAGGCTTGCAGTGTGGTAACCAAACGCATTTGCGGATAAACTGTTTGTAGAAACCCGTCCATGCCTTCTTTTGCGTAGGTCTCTTCCCGTCTATGATGAGAAAACAGCTTAACCGTCATAATGTTAGTGTAACTATCAACAATTCTACCGGTCATTATAGAGCGTGCATCAGCTTGTTTCTGCGATACTCTTTTGAGCTTCGGCAGCATAATGCTCAAAATAATGATATATACAAGCAGCCACACGAACAAAGGCATAGCCAAGCGCCAGTCAGTAGAAAATACCAGCACAACGGCCGATATAAAGTACACGGTTATATACACCGCTAAATTGAGGACTTTTGTCACTGTTTCGCGCACCGACAGCGCAGTTTGCATTAATTTTGTTGCCACTCTGCCAGCAAACTCGTCTTGATAAAAAGACAAACTTTGTTTGAGTAAATATTTATGCGCAAGCCACCTGATGCGCATAGGGTAGTTACCCAAAAGCGTTTGATGAGTAATCAAAGATTCAGTGATTACCAGCAAGGGCAATATGATTAAAACAAGCGCGCCCATCCATATTAGGGTTGCGCGTTCTTCTTGCACAAACGTGCTGGGGTCGCGTGTTGCAAACCAGTCAACTAGCTGCCCCATAAAACCAAATAAGCTGACTTCTATTATAGCTATAAGCGCACTTAGCACTGAAACGGTGAGTAAAATATACCACATTCCCTTGGAATAATAGCGGCAAAAAGCTACTAGAGTTTTCGGTGGCTGTTGGGGAATATCATTAGGGAAAGGTTTTTTTAAGCGTTCAAAAAAGGAAAACATCAAGCCTCGCGAAGCATAAGATTAGATTGATTTAGAAAGCGCGTAGAATAGCACAGCCAAGATTAATTGAGGCGTGAAATTAGCCTCTTACAGATATCAATGTGTAGATTTGTGTAAAGCTAAGCGCGCTTTTTTACCTCAATAACCAGGCAAGCATTATGCAGGTGTGAAGGTAAACACCCACGTCGTGTAAATAGGCTTTATTTCAGGATTTTGCGATGCAGCCTTTGAATGTTCATATGCGTTTTTCTTTAGCGTAGCTTGCGCGCCCTTAGATTTTTGCCTTTTACACGCTTTTCACGAAAAAACGCTAAGGCATGTTTAACACTGCGCTGCTTAATCGCAATATAGGCTTTATCATGCGTAATCTGCATTTTGCCTATATCTTCCTTAGCAATTTCGGCCTGCTTTATAAGCGCTCCTAACAAATCACCTTTGCTGACCTTTTGCTTTTTGCCGCCGTCAACCATTATGCATTCATGCGTTGGCAGTACGATCCGATTAGCATGAAAGCGCAGGGCTTGAATATGCTTAATGGGAATATGGCTATTGGTGTCTTCTGCTATTTTAGCCAAGGCTTTTAACTGGTGGTCGAAAACCAACGTAATGGCAGTACCGGTTTGCTCAGCCCTTCCTGTTCTGCCCACCCTGTGAGTATGTGTTTCAGCCGAATCAGCAATTTCAGCGTTAATCACTAAATCCACTTGGTCTAAATCAAGACCGCGCGCGGCAACGTCGGTTGCTATGAGTAAATTGCAGGTTTTAATAGCAAACTGCGTGAGCACTTGTTGGCGCTGGGCTTGGGTTAGGTCACCGTGAATAGCGTGTACATTGAAGCCTTTTTCATGCAGGTCGTCGGCAAGCTCTTGCGTTTGCTGCTTTGTTTGACAAAACACCATGCAAGAGTTTGGTTGATGATGGGTTAACACAGCTGCTACCGCATACACCATACGATCATCTTGTAAA
Organism: Glaciecola punicea; assembly: GCF_001756615.1. Classification (NCBI taxonomy): domain Bacteria; kingdom Pseudomonadati; phylum Pseudomonadota; class Gammaproteobacteria; order Alteromonadales; family Alteromonadaceae; genus Glaciecola; species Glaciecola punicea. The sequence goes on along the minus strand of NZ_LZXY01000004.1, from coordinate 369,007 downwards.
GTGTAGGCAAGCTGGCTTATTTGAGTATGTTGCCGGTTGTCTTCAATTTCAATAATGTCTGCTTTATGAAGATATTGCTGGGTTAATTTTTGGATGGCCCCGCCAAAAGTAGCCGAGAAAAGCATTGAGTGCTTCTGTTTAGGTAAGGCACCCAAAATCCAGCTCATTTGATCCGTAAATCCCATGTCTAAAATACGGTCTGCTTCATCAAGCACCAAACATTTAACGCCGCTCACGTCTAATTTGTCTTTACGAATTAGGTCCATTACGCGACCGGGCGTGCCAACAACCACACTTGGTGCATGCACAAGCGAACCTATCTGCGGCCCTATTGAGACGCCGCCAACAAGGGTCAATATTTTTGTATTAGCGTGCTGCTTAGCCAATAGGCGAAGCTGCTCAGCCACCTGTTGAGCCAGCTCGCGCGTTGGGCAAAGCACTAAGGAATGCACGCCGCTGTGACCGTTTGCTTGATCAGCAATAAGCTCGTTAAGTATGGTGATGCCAAAGGCCAAAGTTTTACCTGTGCCTGTTTTGGCTTTAACCGCGGCGTCTTTACCAGCTAATAACGCCGGTACACATGCCTGCTGCGTTGCCGTTAACGTCGTATAGTTCAGTTCGCGTAGCGCGCCTTGCAAAGCAGGCGCAAGCGCTAAGGTAGAAAATTCATCAAGGTGCTCAGGCGCATTGTTGGGCGTTGAAGTCATATTAGTTTACTAATTTCCACTGTAAGGTTTGGCCTGCATAAAAAGGCACTATTGTGTCAGCGCTGACGTTAGAACCACGCAAGGCTTTATCAGAAGTGGCTAGCGTCATTACCTCAGGCACTTGCCACTGTTCTTGCTTAAGCGTTATGGTGCCTGCATTACGCGCTAAACCATAAAAGTCTGGTCCGTAATGACTGGCAAAGCCTTCTAGTTTATCAAGCGCGTTTAAGTCGTCAAAAACTTGTGCATATAGTTCAATTGCGCTCCATGCGCTATAGCAACCCGCGCAGCCACAGGCTGATTCTTTTTTGTGTTTTTCATGCGGGGCTGAATCGGTGCCTAGAAAGAACTTCGGCGAGCCACTGGCCACTGTTTGCTGTAGTGCTTGCTGATGCGTGCTGCGCTTAAGCACAGGTAAGCAATAATTATGCGGACGAATACCGCCCGCCAGTAAGTCATTACGATTAAGCAATAAATGCTGCGGGGTAATAGTAGCAGCAACATTGCTTGATGATGCTTTAACAAAGTCGGCGGCGTCTTTAGTCGTAATATGTTCAAACACTACTTTGAGATTAGGAAAATAATTTACAATATCGCTCAGGTAAGCATCGATAAAGGCTTTCTCGCGATCAAAAATATCGATATGGCTCTGCGTAACCTCGCCGTGAATAAGCAGCAGCATGCCTACTTCTTGCATTTTTTCAAATACCGGATATAGGGCTTTTATACCTTTCACAGCATCATCAGAGTTGGTGGTGGCGCCGGCTGGATAAAGCTTACTAGCCACGATACCCGCGGCTTTTGCCTTTGCAATTTCTGCAGGCGTAGTGCTGTTGGTTAAGAATAAGGTTACTAACGCATCAAAGTCACTGTCAAAAGCGATATTTTTTGGCACTGCTGCCTGTATACGCGCTTTATATTCTAGCGCCATTTGCGTGGTGGTTACAGGCGGCACCAAATTGGGCATTGCAATAGCACGTTTAAAACAGCGAGATGTCGCAGGCACTGTCTCAAACAGCATATCGCCATCGCGAAAATGAAGATGCCAATCGTCAGGGGCTTGAATTGTTAGTGTTCGCATATAGTTTTACCTGTACGTATGTTTGCAAAAGCTAGAATATCCAGTAAAAGGTAAAAACCTAGCGACTGGTTTAACTGAAATAGCGGCCTCAAATGGCGACCTTAAATTATGCGAAATAGTATGCCTCAAAAGCCTTTCAATTGCACAAACAACAGAACTATAAACGAGTAAATACACATCATCCTTTATTTATGCTGCGCAAAAAGCTTTATTTATCTTACGCATGCCACGCTTTAAGAATGTTTTGAGAATATAAAACCCGTCTTGTGACTAGTTGCAAGACACCTGCCGGCAGAGTGTCATATTATCAAGCCGAAAAACGCGCAATCAGTGAACAAACGCTTATATAAAACTGCATTTTATAACTTATATTGTGGCCTACATTACGTGTATGTAAGCCATATATGTTGAGCAAGTTGTATTAAAATCCATGACTGATTAACCAAAAAAAACTGCTATACTTATGCAAGTTTAACGGTTGTCTTAGCAAGCAGTGAGCTAACGACGAGCACTTCGTAACATTAAAAGAACCTACATTATTATGAAATTACCTATCCATCATTATTATCCTGAAGCAAGCCGCTTAATTCTTGGCTGTATGAACCTTGGCGGCCCTTGGAACACCCCTACTATAGAAGGTAAAGACATTGATCAAGCTTTTGATTTGGTCACAAAAGCATTAGATATAGGCATAAATGTCATAGATTTAGCCGATATTTATACCCATGGCAAAGCAGAAAAAACCATGGGTGAGCTGTTCAAAAGAGAGCGGTCTTTACGCAACCATCTAATTTTACAATCAAAAGTGGGCATAAAACTCACCCCTACCTTTGATATCTGTCACTACGACTTATCTGGCGACTGGATTACAGAGGCGGTAAACGCCAGTATTAAACGCCTACATGACAACACCTTAGACATTTTATTTTTACACCGGCCCGATCCACTGATGCAGTTGGACGAAACCGCAAACGCACTCATGAAACTGCACGAGCAAGGTAAGTTTGAATACCTCGCAGTGTCGAACATGCATGCAGGTCAAATTGCTTTTTTGCAAAGTGCAATTCAAGTGCCGATTGTGGCAAATCAGTTAGAAATGAGCCTAGCGTGCTGCGATTTTGTTGAAGACGCCATTACCGTAAACATGCCTATAAATGCCAACAACGGCTTCCCTCGCGGCACCCTCGAATACTGCCAACAAGCAGGCGTGCAGCTTCAGGCCTGGGGACCGATGGCCCAAGGCTTATTTTCTGGAGAATCAGCCTCAAATAATAAAAATGTTATCGCCACAACCGCCCTTGTCAAAAAATTCGCTCAACAGTACGGCGCAGAACCAAACGCGATCGTACTTGCATGGCTAATGCGCCACCCAGCCAACATTCAACCCGTATTAGGCACCACCAATACAGAGCGCTTGACAAGCGCCCAAAAAGCCTTAACTATTCAACTATCGCGCGAACATTGGTACAGCTTATTAGAATCTATCCGAGGAAAAAAAGTACCCTAACTAGTGAAATAAAAACTAGTGGGGTCAGGTACACTTAGACAAAGGCAATTCTATGGTTAATTTTGAATTTAGCACAACAAAGCGCGTAGTTAGCGAGCTTGGCGCCTTGACTAACTGCGGCCTTTATTGCCAGCAGCTAGACATACACCGCTTACTAATCATGACCGACAAAGGCATCATTCAACATGGGTTGATAGATGATTTACGTTCAAGCCTAGCGGCCACTAACATCACCCATATTATATTTGACGAAGTAGTAGCCGACCCGCCCCAAAGCATAATAGAGAAGGCTGCAAGACTCGCCATAGAAAATGACATAGACGGTATTATTGGTATTGGCGGCGGCAGTTCTTTAGACTGTGCTAAGCTTGTTGCGGTGCTAGTTAAGCAAAAGCAATCACTGCCCACTATGTTCGGCATCAATAACATTGTAAGTTCGCGCTGCCCGCTTATATTAATACCCACTACCGCAGGGACAGGCTCTGAGGTTACGCCAATTTCCATTGTTACCACCGGCGAAACAACAAAGATGGGCGTGGTGTCTGCAGTATTACTACCTGATATCGCTATTTTAGACGCAAATTTAACCTTAGGCTTGCCCCAACATATAAGCGCCTCTACCGGCATAGACGCGATGGTACATGCTATTGAAGCCTACACCAGCAAATTCAAGAAAAATCCCTACTGCGATATGCTCGCTAAACAGGCACTAACGCTTTTATCTGCAAATATTGAAGAAGCCTCGCTACAGGGTGCAAATTTAGTCGCCAGACAAAATATGCTGCTAGGCGCATGCTTAGCGGGCCAAGCTTTTGCAAATGCGCCGGTAGCCGCGGTGCATGCACTTGCCTATCCGCTGGGCGGTCATTTTCATATTTCTCATGGATTGAGTAATGCACTGGTGCTTCCTCACGTACTACGATTTAACGCGCAAGAAGCGAATCATTTATATGCCGAGCTTATACCGCACATTTTCCCTACTAATGCGCTTGGCTATGACGAGTCGCAATCTAGCGAAAGGCTAGCTGATTACTTTTACAACTTAAGCCATACTCTTGAGTTACCTACTACTTTAAGCGCCTGCGGTATAGTTGAAAACGATTTACCGATGCTCGCGCAAGATGCAATGCTGCAAACTCGCCTATTAGTCAATAACCCGCGTGATGTAGAATATGAAGACGCGCTTAAAATATACCAACAGGCACTGTAAACGAATATTCTTTTAAGGAGTGTTAATATAATGCCAGAACGCCCGCAAACTTTACTTCTTAGAAGTGACTTTCGCTATTTCTTTACGATAGACACGCGCTGGATGGATAACGATATTTATGGTCATGTAAATAATGTGGTGTATTACAGCTATTTTGACACTATCGTGAATACATATTTGATTGAGCATGCGCATCTTGATATTCACAATGGCAAAACCATTGGCCTGATGGTGAGCTCTACTTGCAACTACCATAACAGCATTGCCTTTCCTGAAAAGATTGTAGGGGCGTTTGCGGTAAGTAAAATAGGCACATCATCGGTTTCTTATAAACTTGCCATATTTAAGCAGGATGAAGAAAAAGTATCTGCCGACGGCAGTATGACGCATGTTTTTGTAGACCGCATAACCAATAAACCGACGCCTATTTCGGGTGACTTGAGGGAGGCTTTGGAAAAAGCAATAAAAGTCTGAGGTGGGAAAGGTAAAGGGGCAGCTGCAAAGTGGACCTGACCCTTTATTTTTTAACCCTTCGCTTCCTTTCTTAAATCTGAAAAAACTCTCTTCTTAAGTCTCGGTCGGTATTAAAAGAACCGCCCAAAGAAGACGTTTTAGTATACGAATTAGTATCGCGCACACCACGTGCCTTAACGCAGTAGTGTGTGGCATTGATACTTACCGCAACATCCTTAGTACCCGTAAGAGCCTGCAGCGCGACCATTACCTGCTGCGTTAAACGCTCTTGCACTTGTGGTCGTTGGGCAAAGAAGCTAACCAAGCGGTTTATCTTACTTAATCCAATAACCGTTTTGTTAGGAATATAGGAAACAGTTGCAGTACCGTCTATTGTCACAAAATGATGCTCGCAAGTACTCGTTAGGCTAATGTCAGTTACTTGTACTGGCTGGTCAATACTCATTTTATTTTCTATTTGTGTAATTTTAGGGAAATTTTTGTAATCCAACCCTGAAAAAATCTCATTCACATACATTTTAGCGATGCGGTTTGGCGTATCTTGAAGGCTATCGTCATTTAGATCCAAGCCAAGCGCCTGCATAATAGCAGTCATACTTTGTTTGATTTTAAGACGTTTTTCTTCAGCTGTTAAACCGTTGTCTACCATTGGTGTTTCAAGCCCAGCAACTAATAACGCATCGCGAACAAGCTCAGCTTGCTCTGACAGCGCTATATTGTGGTTGGCTCCGTGCATTACAATTTTATCGTTTGCTAACATTGTCTATCCAATAAGTTAATTATTTTGTATACGCTAGAATTATAGGCTGGATTACTAATTTACGTATTAATTTTAAAACTGGCGATCCTAGCGAGGTAAATTTCCGTAATTTTCTATGTAATCCACTCAAGCATATAGCGATATAATATTTGGTCACCTAAGACCGTTTCAAGTACATGAATAAAATGTAACGTTTATTCTTCGCACTTCTTAAGGTGTTAAGCCAGTACAACGCATAAAAATGTGCTTAATACTATTCCTCAGATACTACATTTACAAGGAAGCTTTACAACATGCCATTATCTAGCATAGCCCCTATTCTTGTCACCGGCGGCTCACAACGATTGGGCTTAGCGATTGCTCAATTCCTTAACTCAGATAAGTTTGCGCCTCGATATATGGATCTTGAGTATCAAGATATTCAGCGGCAAGTTAACCCTAGAGTAATCGTAACATACCGACATAAAAAACCTGCGGTAGAGGCGTTAATCGCCCAAGGCATTGTGGCAATAAAAGCTGACTTCGCGACCGATGCAGGGATATCAGACTTTATAAAAGAGGTAAAAGAACATACACCACAGCTAGGCGGTATTATCCATAATGCCTCAGACTGGGATAAAGAAACGCCCAACGCTGACCTTGCTAAGTTGTTCACGAACATGATGCAAGTGCATGCCAGTGCGCCGTATCAAATAAACCTGGCATGCAAAGGAATGTTAATTGCGGGTGCCGACATTATTCACATGACCGATTTTGTGCAGGACAGAGGCAGCAGTAAGCATATAGCTTATGCTGCTAGTAAAGCTGCCTTACACAATTTAACTTTGTCGTTTGCAAGCTTGCTTGCACCAGGTGTAAAGGTGAATTCAATTGCACCGTCTTTACTCATGTTTAATGAAAACGATGATGAGTCTTACAAACAAAAAGCGCTGTCTAAATCAGTGCTTGGCATTTGTCCTGGCGCACAGGAAGCCGTTAATGCGGTGGCCTTTATTTTCAAAAGTACCTTCCTAACGGGTCAGGTTATTCATCTTAACGGTGGGAGAAATATAAAATAATGCAACAGTCTATAAACAGCAACAAATCAAGCTTTTCCAAGCGCGCATCTTGTTTAGTTTTAAGCAGTCTTTTTGTATATTCATATCAAATAAACGCAGAAGAAAACCAGCCTTTACTTGAAGTCATCAGCATAACCGCAAGCAAAACTGCGCAGGCCATTAATCAAACACCTGACAGTATAAGTGCAGTACTATCCGATGAAGTAGGCTTGATATCCCCTCAGCATATTTCACAAGTGCTTGATTTAGTGCCAGGAACTTGGATAAGCAGAGGCAATGGCCAAGAACACTTAACCGCGATTAGAAGCCCTGTGCTAACGGGTGCCGGTAGCTGTGGTGCATTTTTTATGGGAATTGACGGTATCTCTATTCGTGCGTCAGGATTTTGCAACGCCAATCAGCTCTTCGATGTAAACTATGAGCAAGCGGCCGCAATTGACATTTTGCGCTCGCCTGCGAGCACGTTATATGGCAGTAACGCGCTGCACGGCGTTATTAATGTAATTACCGCCGACGCATTTATAAACGATAACAACAGCATTGGCCTGCAGCTTGGCGCATACGACTTTGCTCGCCTTAGCAATAGCTATGGGCAAGTGAATGAAAACACTGCGTGGCGCAGTCTTATTAATATTACCCAGGAAAATGGTTTTCAAGCCCAAAGCGGTTACGACCAGCAAAAGTTAACGCATATCTATCAAACTCAAGGCCCAGTGTGGGACACCAAGAGTGTCTTTGATTATACCAACCTAAACCAAGAAACAGCCGGTTTTATTGAAGGCTTTGAGGCCTATAAAGATTCAACATTGCGCCGCTCAAACCCTAATCCTGAAGCTTACCGTGATGCACGATCCTTCAGAGCTTATACTGCGTTTACCAAAACAAACGAAAATGGCAGCCTTACCCTCACCCCCTATTTACGTTGGAATGAGATGGCTTTTTTACAACATTTTTTACCCTGGAAAGGGCTTGAGGAAAACGACCATACCAGTGCAGGCTTGCAATCGCAGTACCGTTATCGCTGGCAAAATATTGATTGGGTATCGGGCCTTGACATTGATTTAACGAGCGGCAGTTTACGTGAAACCCAAGAAGACGATTTTTCTCCAAGTGTGCCAAAAGGCGTGCACTATGACTACAACATAGACGCCCAACAGTTTAGCGCTTATACGCAAGGCACGTGGCGCCATGAAAATTGGATAGTAAGAGCAGGCGCGCGCGTTGAACGTATGCGTTATGACTACACAAATAATACCGATAGCCCTAGAGCTTGCGCGCCCAACGTTGAAGTGTGCCGGTTTATTCGCCCTGACAGCCAAGATATTTCCTTTAATGCCCTGTCGCCTTCTATTAACGTGCAATATTTACTCAGCGAAAATATTTCTGTTTACGCAAAGTATTCGCAAGGTTTTAGAGCACCTCAAGCCACTGAGCTGTTCAGATTGCAAAACAACCAGCAAATTACCGACATAGACAATGAAAACATGGATGCTTATGAAGCCGGTCTTCGCTATTCAAGCCCCAGCACTAATTTACATATGGCTGGCTTTAATATGCGCAAAAAAGACGTTATTTTTCAAAATTCAGATCGTCAAAATGTGAATGGTGCCATTACTCAACACAATGGTGTAGAGCTTGAGGTAAGACAGCAACTAGGGGAGCAGTGGCAATTTAACGGACATGTTAGCTTCTCACAGCATACCTATGAAAACGAAACCAGCTTGGTTCGCACCAGTATAATCAACAACGACATAGATACCGCGCCGCGGTGGTTATCAAACCTCAATATAAGTTATTCGCCAAATGCCGATATAACCGCGCAGATAAGTTGGCAATATTTAAGTGAATACTACTTAAACCCTGAAAATTCGGCTGAATATGAAGGTCACCAGCTTCTTGATCTAAATATTCGTTATCAATTGGCTAAACAGATTAGTTTAAGTGTGCATGTGCTAAACTTGTTGGATGAAGAATACGCCGAGCGCGCCGACTTTGCCTTTGGTAGCTATCGTTATTTTGTAGGTCAGCCAAGGCGTGCTTTTGTTAACTTGGTATGGTCTTATTAACATGCAAAACTACACCTTACTGCCTGAGTGGGCAAAACAAGAAGCCGTTATTTTAGCATGGCCTCATGCTGGCACCGACTGGGCAGAAAACCTCGTGAATGCCCAGCACACTTATGTTGCACTTATTAACGCAGTAAACCGTGCTAACGCAGTCGTTTTATTACTGTGCCCACAAGATGAAATTGATGCAGCAACTGCCGCTTTAGCAAGCAACAATCAAGTACTCATAGTGCCTAGCGAATATAACGATACATGGGTGAGAGACTATGGCTTTTTAACGGTGAGTGATAATCATAAGAACTACCCCATTAGTTTTACTTTCAACGGCTGGGGCCAGAAATTTGATGCAACCAAAGACAATCAAGTTAATTCTTCACTTGCGAAACTGTGTCAACAGCCGCTAATAGAAAACTCCATTGTGCTTGAAGGCGGCGCATTAGAAATTGATGAAAATCAGCATTTGCTGAGCACCGCCTCATGTTTGTATAACCCCAAACGAAATGCCTACATGACAGGCGATGAATATCATACACTGTTCATTGAATGTTTAGGCGCAAAAAAAGTCACCATATTTAACCACGGCCACTTAGAAGGCGACGACACCGACGGCCATATAGATACGCTAGTACGTTTTACACCGCTAAAGGGTATAGTATTGCAGGGCGCCGATAATCGCCCGCACGATCCGCATTTTGCAGAGCTATTCAAACTACAATACGAAGTAAGCCAAGCGCTGCCCACGCATAAAATTTATTCCCTACCGCTGCCGCTTGTGCTTGATGACGAAGGGACGCGACTGCCCGCCTCCTATGCTAACTACCTGATTGTGAACCAGCACATTATTATGCCCATTTATGGCCAAAGTGAAGATAAAAACGCGCTAGTTATTATACAAAGTGCCCATCCGAACTATACGATAGTACCCGTACTGTGCCATAGTTTGGTGCAACAAAACGGCAGCCTGCACTGTGTTACAATGCAAGTACCCACCAACACCATAAAGCCTGAAATTATTGCCAAGGCGCAATTAGGAGTGTCTATATTATGAGTGAATCACAGTCACTAAACACGCTTAAAATAGCCGTGGTTCAACAAAGCGTAAGCACTAATAACAAGCATGAAAACTGGGAAAAGTCTGCCAAGCAAGTGCGTAAACTCGCTGCCCAAGGGGCCCAGTGTATTTTACTGCAAGAGCTTCACTCTACCCTGTATTTTTGTCAAACAGAAGACGTTAATCAGTTCGACTTAGCAGAACCCATTCCCGGTGACGCAACCATATTTTTTGGTGCTTTGGCTAAAGAATGCAATGTAGTATTAGTGGCATCGCTGTTTGAAAAGCGCGCCACCGGTCTCTACCACAACACTGCAGTGGTATTTGATAGAAGCAGCGATATTGCTGGCATGTACCGCAAAATGCACATTCCTGATGATCCAGGCTTTTATGAAAAGTTTTATTTTACCCCAGGCGATCTTGGCTTTGAACCCATTCAAACCAGCGTAGGCAAACTAGGTGTATTAGTGTGCTGGGATCAGTGGTACCCAGAAGCCGCGCGTTTAATGGCTATGGCTGGCGCTGAGATTTTGTTTTACCCCACCGCCATTGGCTGGGATAAAAATGACACGCCTCAGGAACAGCAAAGACAACAAGACGCTTGGGAAACCATACAGCGCGCTCACGCGGTGGCCAATTCAGTGCCCGTTATTGTGGCTAATCGCACTGGTTTTGAATCTTCGCCCAATGAAGCCGATGCAGGCATTCAATTTTGGGGGCATAGTTTTATTGCAGGGCCACAGGGTGAAATTCTGGCCATGGCTGAAAACGACGTTGAACAAACCCTTATGGTTGAGTTAGACATGCAAAAATCAGAACATATTAAACGTATTTGGCCTTATTTTAGAGACAGGCGTATCGACGCGTATGAAGATTTGACCAAACGCTGGCGCAGCTGACATCCCCCAACATAATTACGCTCTAGTCGCCGCATTACATTCGCGATTATATTTTTTGGGAGGGATTGACGTTAACCATGCTCGCTCACATTTACCGCTTAATTTTCGACATAAACAAATAAATTTTATGATGATAGGTCAAATATACAAGCACTTTTTTTAAATTAAACAAGGGCTCAAAAGCGCCGTCTTTGATATCTAGCCCACCTGTATATTTGCCAAATGCAGGCATCAGCAATATATCGTCACCGCACACAAAACTTTTGCCTGTCACTTTGCGATTAGCCAGTCTATAGCTAGATTTTGGATGGTAGTGACCAATAATCTGCCCTTCAATCTTTGACGCTTCCTTGGATAAAAGTGGCTTCAGTGAGCTCTTTTTATTTATGGCATTAATGTCCTCTGGCTCATGCACGAGCAATAAATTCTGAATATGTAAAAACGGAGCTCGGTCGCCTAAAATTTCAGGCGGTATGTCGGGGTCATGATTGCCTAATACCCACGTCCATTTTGGCACTGACTTCACCAATGCATTAAGACTGACCAAATCGTCTGGTTGCATACGCGCTAAGGCATTACCGTCGTGCAAGCTATCGCCTAGGCACACAATATGACCACAGTCGTAGCGTGCCATTATAAGCTGCATTCGTTTTAATGTATCTTTGCTGTCAAAACGCGGCAGTGGATTGGCAAACTGCGTTAAAAAACTGCCTTTTTCTAAGTGTAAATCACTGAAAATAAGCAGATCTTGCTGCGGCCATATAAGCACACCACCAGCGTCTAACAACATACGATGGCCTGCAAATTTTATTGGAATAATCTGATGATTCATCAACAGGGCTTTAAGCGCGGTGAGCTCAATCATGTACCTTAATCTCCCTGTAACAAAGCACGAACGTCGTCTAACATTAGTTCGGCTTCTTGGTATAAACTTGCTTGCTCTAATAGCGCTTGGGTACCAGCGCCTGTAATCAATTCACTTCTTACACTAAGCACGATAGGAATGGCCATAGGCGAAGGTTTTTCAAGCGCATTGAATAAAAAAGAGTCGCAGTATCTGAATAACAACGCGCTTGTGCGCTCTATATCGAGGAGCTCACGCTGAGCATTGTCGCGCGTTACTTTCAGTAAAATATGATCGGGATCGTACTGCCGTAAAGTATCGTAAATTAAATCGGTAGAAAAAGTAACCTGACGCATAGTTTTCTTATTGCTGTGATACTGCTGCTCAATGAGACCGCTTATCACCGCGACTTGGCGAAAACTACGCTTTAGCATACTGGCTTCTAACATCCAGTCTTCTAATTCATCGCCTAAAATGTCGGGGGTAAATAACTCTGTTATGTGCCCTTTCTCAATTTGAATGACCGACGATATTGACAGCCCATAGTCGGTAATTGAAAAACTTAAAGGTTTAAATCCGCGATTCTCCATGCGCCGCGTAATTAACATACCCAGTGTCTGATTGGCTTTACGTCCTTCAAAAGTATAAAACAAAGTGGTAAATGCGCCTCTAAAAGGAAACTGTTCAATCAGTAACTTTTCCATACTTGGAAGCGCGCTAAATGACTGCTGCAGATGCAGCCAGTCGCGGACTAATTTAGGCAGCTCTTGCCATGACTCAGGCACATTAATAAGCTTGCGAACCGCGTCGGCTAAGTAAGTAGACAAAGGCATTTGACCACCTTGAAAACTCGGTACTTTAGGCTCCTTGGCTTTACCCGGTCTAGCTTCTACTATCATGTCGCGAATACCTTCAAACACCAGTATTTCACCAGCAAAATAAAAGCTGTCTCCTTTGCAAAGCTGCTGCGCAAAGTACTCTTCAACTTCGCCAACAATTTTACCTTGATGCGATCGTCTTAATCTTTTTACTTTCAGTCGGCCTGCTTCAACAATGGTGCCTATATTTTGTCTATGGCGCATGATCACGCGCTTATTGGCGGGTGAATATAGACCCTTATCTTGTACTAGTCTGAAGTATCGCTCGTAGGCCTGCAGGGCGTAGCCGCCGTCTTGGGTAAAAGAAAAAAGTTGTTTGAAAGTATCCAAATCAAGGCCCGAATAGGAGCTTGCATTAAGTACTTGCTGATAAATACTGTGCATGTCGCTAGGCTCACTGCACACGCAGTTCATAATAAACTGCGGAATAATATCAAGCGCGCCGGGCATTGGCGGTTCGCCATCAAGCTCACCTTTTTTAATGGCTTTTATAGCCGCCAAACACTCCAGAGATTCAAACCTGTTTGCGGGAACCAAGTAAGCTTTAGAAGGCTCATCCATGCGGTGATTTGCACGCCCAATTCGCTGCATTAGGCGACTCACGCCTTTAGGCGCGCCGACTTGAATAACTAAATCAACGTCGCCCCAGTCAATGCCAAGCTCTAAAGCAGAGGTTGTAACCACCGCGCGCAGTTTACCCGCGGCCATCATTTTTTCTGTTTTTTGCCTTTGTTCTTTGCTTAAGCTTCCGTGATAAATAGCAATGGCTAAACCTTCACTATTTTCCTCCCAAAGCGCTTGAAAAATAAGTTCAGCTTGGGCGCGGGTGTTGACAAATACAAGGCTGGTGCCTGCTTTGCTAATAGCCGCTAAAATTTCTTTCTTGGCGTATTTCGCCATGTAGCCACCAAACGGAATATATTCTTTGTTGGTCAGCATTTTTAAACGAGGTTTCACACGCGATTTAGCGAGGATAATACCGGTAGGCTGGCCCGTTACCCCAAGCCAGGCGGCGAGTGAATCAGGGTGGGCAACAGTTGCCGACAGGCCCACGCGTATAAAATGCGGATTCAGCCAATACAGGCGCGCTAAGGCAAGCGAGGTAAAGTCCCCTCGCTTAGAATTGGCAAAAGAATGTGTTTCATCCACAATGACACATTTTAAATTTGCAAAAATTCGCGCCGCGTCAGTGTACGACAGCATAAGCATTAAAGATTCGGGCGTGGTAAGCAGTATATTCGGCGGTAACTTGCGCTGTTTTTGACGCTGATAACTAGTCGTATCGCCCGTTCTAGAGGCAACCGTCATGCCTAGTGCCATTTCACTAATTGGCATTTCAAGATTACGATTTATGTCATAGGTTAAGGCTTTAAGCGGCGATATATATAAAGTATGCAGGCCAATTGCTTTGTTAGACTTACCTTTTTCAAGCAGTTTGTGAATATCAATTAAACTGGGCAAGAATCCAGACAAGGTTTTACCTGCGCCCGTAGGCGCAATCAATAAGGTTGACTGCTGATTGACAAAAGCGCTGACCATTTTTTGCTGATATGGCCTAATCTTCCAATGGCGAGCGGCAAACCACGCTTTAAAAACACTCGGGATGAACGCGCGTTTTACTACCACAGGTGTGTCTGTTATTAGCAAGTCGTGTATTTCCTTTATCATAATCACAAAATCTCGTAATCAATACTACCGCGCGACTCACTAGGTTTACTAATTATTGAGATTTCTGAACCCGTTATTTCATAAAAAATTTGTAAACAATTATTTTACTATTTGTAAAATTTACTATGTGAAATTTCCTTTGTAAAATTTTTATGAAAACTAGGCTATGCTTTGTAAATGGAGATAGCAAAGGCTGCCGACATTAGTCTCTTAGCTTGTAGATTTGCTAAGTTTTATCTTTAACTTGCACGTCTTATTTTAATAACAAGCTATAAACGTTAAGCATTACACAAGACATTCTGGAGAGTACATCATGAATATGCCAATCGCTGAAATTAATCGCCGCCAAGAACAAACCCAAGCGTTTGCAGCACTGCAAGTTATGCCTGTAGCAAATATAACTGAGCAGTCAGATGCTAGCAGACTCGATACTTACCTTAGCCCTAGCGAAATGCTCGACCATCGTTTTGCCCTACAAAATGGCTCTCATAAAGACGTCAAACAGTATCTTGTTTACTTTAACCATTTAATGGCATTTTTTGTAGATGGTTCTCATTGCGGCCTCAAACAAGCAAGTCAGTTTGTTGCATACGCAGGGCAAAAAGAATTACCAGAGTCGATTGTGCTCAAAGAAAATAACGTGCATATTGAAGTTATTCTCAACACTGCGAAAGGCGCTGAAGATATAAAAATAGAGCTTGTGTCACAAGATACTTTCACCGCACCTTCAGGCGAAGATTACGTTGTTGAATAAAGCTAATATCAACATTACAAGAGCACTCTCCTTATTCTATAACTGCTTAAGGGCCTGCATCACGTCATAGATAAGGTCGTCTGCTCTTTCGCAGCCTACGCTGAATCGAACAACACCTGGTGCAATATTATCGGTTCCCCAACGCGCGCGTCTTTCTGCGGTGCTGTGCACGCCACCAAAACTAGTTGCCTCATATACAAGGCTGCATGCTTTAAGAAATGCGTCTGCTTTACACTTACTATCAAGCTCAAAACTAATAATAAAACCAAACAGTTGCTGCTGTGTTTTAGCAATATTATACGATGGGTCCTTAGGCAAACCCGGATAACGCACGCTCTTCACTTTAGGGTGTTCATATAATGCTTGGGCCAGCAGCATTGCCGTGTCGCACATACGCTGCAAGCGAACGTCTAACGTTGATAAACTGCGGTGCACCAGCCAAGTTTCCATAGGACCTGGAATATTACCCGAAAATTTACGCCACTGTCTTATTTTGTCGCTTAAAGCTTGGCTGGTGCATGCTACATGCCCAAATACAACATCGCTGTGACCGTTTACCGCTTTGGTGTCTGCGCTCATAGAAATATCGGCGCCTAAGGCTAGTGGCTGCTGGCCTAAAAACGTAAGAGTAGTGTTGTCTATTGCCAAAAGGCCACCGCTTTTATGAATTTTCGCGGCAACACCTTGAATGTCAAAAGTGTCAAGCATGGGATTACTGGGCGTTTCTAACAGCGCTAGGTCAATACCGCTAAAATCGAAATTATCAATCTCTTGAGTGGGAATGGTTTTCAGTTTTACACCAAACTTAACTAAGTATTGTTCGGTGTAAAAACGCACAGGCGCATAACCATCACTTGGCAGTAAAATAGTATCGCCGGGCTTAAGCAAACTAGTCAAAATGCCCGCAGCTGCTGACATTCCTGATGGAAACACGATGGTATCGCCGCCTTCTAACTGTGCTAAACCTTGTTCAAGGCTAGTCCACGTTGGTTGCCCAAAGCGACCGTATTGATAGGCATTCGGATCTACATCGCCAGACAAGTGAAATGTACTGGCAAATTCAGGCCCGTGGCGAAAGGCACGTCCATTTTCAGGCAACGGCGCACCTGCATTTATGCTTAAAGAGGCTAATGAAGGTTTGCGGGGCATAGCGGTGTGACACCTTATAAGTTTATATAACGTAGATAATAATTATACTTTACCAGTGAGTAAACAAATTAAGGCCTTAGTGCGTAAAAACTATTAATTATTGCGTCATTGGTAGTGTAAAATGCACCCAGAAAACTGGATTAAAACAGACGAAAAAGGTTTATATTGTAGAGCCTTAAACGCCTACATAGATCCTATGCAACCGGTTGAACATGCCATTATTACGCATGCCCATGCTGATCACGCGCGTGCAGGCCATACTCATGTGTATGCAACCGCCGCCACACTGGATATTATGCGTGTACGCTACGGCGAAGATCATGCACAAAATACACATGCCTTAGCATACGAAGAAACCATAAACCTGCATGCAGGGCAATTAACGCTCTATCCAGCCGGGCATATTTTAGGCTCAGCCCAAGTACTCATTGAATACAAAGGACAACGCTTAGTGCATACAGGTGATTTTAAGCGCCAAAGCGACCCTACCTGTGCACCTTTTGTGCCGGTTCCCTGCGACGTATTTGTGACTGAGGCAACCTTTGGCTTGCCCGTATTTCAACATCCATCAATTGAAGATGAAACCCAAAAGCTGCTGGCGTCTTTAGTGCGCTTGCCCGAATCATGTCATGTAGTGGGCGTATATGCCTTAGGAAAATGCCAGCGCTTACTCATTGCTTTGCGTCAGTTGGGTTATCACAAACCAGTTTATATTCATGGCGCATTAGTTAATTTGTGCGCGCTTTATGAGGAACACGGCATACCCCTTGGCGAGCTAATTGAAGTGGCTAGCCTAACTGACTTATCAATCTTAAAAGGACAAATAGTGCTAGCACCGCCCTCGGCCTTAAGTGACAGATGGTCACGCAAGTTGCCCAATGTAATGACTGCGATGGCCTCTGGCTGGATGCAAATACGCGCCAGAAGTAAACAAAAGCGCGCGGAGCTTCCACTGATTATTTCAGACCATAGCGACTGGCAAGATTTGATTACTACCATCAAGCAGGTGAACCCCAAAGAAGTATGGGTCACTCATGGCCGCGAGCAGGCTTTGGTGCATCAGGCTAAGCAAATGGGATATAAAGCTAAAGCTTTGAATTTGGTCGGCTACGGTGACGGCGATGAAGATATTAACAGCGAAGCGCCAAGCGCTAAACTTAGCAAATCTGAAAGCAAACAAAAAACTCAGCGCGTATGAAAGCTTTTGCAGACTTAGTCAACAACCTCTACTTCTTAAACAGTAACAATGCAAAATCAGAGTTATTGCTAGAATATTTAGCCACAGCCCCAAGCCCAGACCGAGGCTGGGCAATAGGCGCCATAGCAGGTACTTTACACTTTGAGTTTTTTAAACGCAAAACCGTAAAAGATATTATAGTAGAGCGGGTCGACCCAGCACTTTTTGCATTAAGCTACGATTATGTAGGCGAGATGAGCGAAACTGTCGCACATTTATGGTCAACCACCGCTGATGCCGAGGCCTTCGCAAAGCAAACAGCCTTAGGGGTACCTAGTTTGGATGAAGTAGTGACGCAATTCACACACTTACCCAAACCGTCTATAAAACCTTACCTTGTGAGCTTGCTCGATATAATGACGCCCACGCAGCGCTGGGCATTATTAAAACTAGGCACGCGGGGTTTGCGCATCGGCGTGTCGGCGCGCTTCATGAAAAAAATATTGGCGCAACACGGGGCTAAACATAATCCCAGTATTACAGTGGAAGACGTAGAGCGAGTTTGGCACGGTGTACAACCGCCGTATAATGATTTACTGGCATGGCTTGAAGGCAAGGCCGACATGCCCGACATTAGCAACAAGCTTACCTTCCAACCCGTTATGCTAGCACACCCAATTGACGAAGCCGCGCTTGCCCGTATTAGCCACGAAGAATGGCAAGCTGAATGGAAGTTTGATGGTATTCGCGCCCAGCTTGTCAGTAATCACACCGGAACCGCCTTATTTAGCCGCACAGGAGATGACATATCGGCTAGCTTTCCCGATTTAGTGAGCAGCGTTGAAGCCGCTAAGCTTGAAGGCCGCTTTGACGGTGAGCTTGTTGCTTTATATCCATCGGTATCTTCTGCTCCCACTGGCGATGCACCGCAAAATTACGCGCACATTGCTAGCTTCAATCAACTTCAAAAGCGTTTAAACAAAAAAAAGCCAACGAAAGCGCTGATGCAGTCTATTCCTGTGGGTCTTATAATCTATGACGCACTTCAAATTAAGCATGAAGATTTACGAGAGCAAGCCTTGTCGATAAGATCGGCCAAAATCGCGAAGCTTTTTACTAAAGACCAAAAAATTGCAGGTGAAGAACGCGGGACTTGTCTAAATCTATTCCCTTCGGAGAAACTGCTATTTTCAAATCCAGACGATTTAACCGCCCTAAAAGTGCGTGCTAGCGCGCTGTCTAACGGCTATATCGAAGGTATTATGATTAAGCGTAAAGACACCGCTTATGTTGCCGGTAGGCCAAAAGGTCAATGGTACAAATTAAAGCGCGACCCGAAAGTGATAGATGCCGTGATCATGTATGCCCAGCGCGGCCACGGCAAGCGTTCTAGCTTTTATTCTGACTTTACCTTCGGCTGCTGGCAAGATGATGTACTGTTGCCTATTGGTAAAGCGTATTCAGGCTTTACCGATGAAGAACTTAAGAAGCTTGATACGTGGGTAAGACGCAATACCTTGGCCCGGTTTGGGCCGGTGAAAGAGGTAAAAAAAGAACTTGTTTTTGAAGTTGCGTTTGATGCAGTTGCGCCATCGAACCGCCATAAATCTAAAGTGGCGCTTCGATTTCCAAGGATCCATAGGATAAGATGGGATAAATCTGCTGCTGAGGCAGATCAGCTATCCACGTTGATTGATATGATTGAATAAGGCTTCACCCGTGCCTAGTTTGCAGGTTGACAGGGCCACACTCCAAAAACCTTCACCCCTTTCGTGAGCCTAAGCCAAGGAAGTGAACAGCGTCAGTAAATCACGCTCTTGCAGATGGCCGTTCATTCATTTTATCGTACCATCGGGTAAGATTAACTTGGCTGTCGCCTATACGGATGTCGACTACTTTGCCAAAGTCTATAGCACAAAACGCGGTAATATCGGCGATACTAAAGCTTGTCCCAGCCATAAATTCGTTGTCAACAAGCCTTTTTTCAAGCACATTCAAATATTTACTCGCACTAATACCCGACACTTTGCCAAATTCTGCTATTGGCGTCATGCGATCTTTAAAGTAGCCCGAGGTATGTTGAAAACACATGCCAATTTGGTTAAACAAGCAAAGTTCTATTTGCCGCTGCCACATAGCAATAGTGGCCTTTTCAAGCGGCGTTGTGCCCATGAGAGGATTTTGCGGATGCAGTGCTTCAAAGTACAGACAAATTGCGTCACTTTCGCCTATGCAGGTACCGTCGTCTAATTCGAGCACGGGTATTTTACCGATAGGGTTTTTGGTGCGCATTTCTGGCGACATGTTTTCGCCTTTAGCTAAGTCTACTTGGACGTATTCCATTTCTATGCCCTTTTCGGCTAAAAAAATTCTGACTCGGCGAGGAGTGGGTGCGGTTTTAGTATCATAAATTTTCATGTAATCACCTTTATTCTTATTTTACCTTAGCCTACAGGTTTCTATTCATACATGCCAAGTGGCTTACTTTATATACCTTCATTATATGTACTTATGCCTTGATGAACTTACTTTTAAAATACACAGTCACTAATCTCGAATACTGCCAAGCTTTTCATAAATTTGCACGTAATTCACTGCCACACTTTTGCTCAAACGCCAGCGTTTGGTAAACAAACTATAAGACATGCCTATTTCAGCGATCAGTTTTAGTCTTGATACTGAGCCCATACTGTTGAGCTCAAAAGGCGTTACAAAGAAATGCCAAGTGTGGGTACCTCTTGGCAAATAACGCATAATATATTCAGCCCCAACAATACCCACTACAAAAGATTTAATGGTGCGATTAAGCGTTGCCATTATAACGCAGCCACCAGCCTTGCAAAGTTTGCTACAGTGCGACACTAATTCTTTTTGATTAGGCACATGCTCTATAACTTCAGCGTTTATCACCACATCAAAAGGGCTTTCATTACTTTCAATAAAATTTTGCGTATGTTCATGAATGTAATTGATCTTAAGTTTAGACATTAAGGCATGGCGCTTTGCCACTTCAATGCTCATTTCGCTCACATCTAGACCTGTAACCTCTGCGCCAGCTTGTGCAAGCGGCTCGCATACTAAGCCTCCGCCGCAGCCAACGTCTAAAATTCGTAAACCTTTTAAAGGTTTCTCAGCGTTTATGTCTAGCTTGTAAAAGTCACATATTTGCGCAATAAAGTATTCAACCCGCGCCCGGTTAAACTCTAAAGCGGTTTTGTACTTGCCATTTGGATCCCACCAATTTTCGGCTAGCGCATCGAACTTTGCAATCTCCTGCGAACTAAAGTTTAAGGCAGTATCTTCCCCAGATGCCGCACCTTTTTTTAATGGCGTAAGTTTACTTTTATCTAACATTGTTAATTCACTAATCTCAATTTAATTATGGATAAGAATAAGTACTTGTTAATTCATTAAACATCAGTACCATTATGATGCACAATAATAATATTATTATGCTAGCGATAGTCTCACTATAAGGAATAATATGGCCAATCAATATAATGTATTAGGTACTCGTCTGCAGTTGTGCTGTAGTAACACCGGCTTCACCCGTGAAGGTTTCTGCTATGTACCTGAATCTGACGCCGGCAACCATAGTGTTTGCGCCATCATGACCGACGAATTTTTGCGATTTTCCAAATCTCAAGGCAACGACTTAATAACACCTAATCCTGGATACGAATTTCCTGGTTTAAAAGCCGGTGACAAATGGTGCCTTTGCGCTATTCGCTGGTATCACGCTTCCTCGGCGAAAGTGGCACCCCCGGTTGTGCTTGAGGCGACCAATAAAAAAGCCTTGGAAGTAGTTTCTTTAGACACCCTAAAACAACACGAATATAAGGCCTAAGCTAGACATCCTGCTTATCGTGCTCTTTTTGCCAAGCGTCTAACTCACGTTTGGCCAGCGCGTCTATCTGTACTTTATTTTGCGACACCCACCATGTTTCCATTATTCTGACGTTTTTTTGGTTAGCTTTAAAGAACATATCGACTATGTCACCCAATATTGGTACAAAACCCAAGCCGTAATCGAAGATCGCATTGCGTATCATTTTGTACTTCAGCGGATTAGGTAGGCCCATTTTATGGCCTAAATGCACAATTCTCATGGAAGCTGCCAACATAACTGTATCACCAACAACAGGAATGAGACCAACCAAAAAATCGAGACCTACTCTAAATTTAATAAACGGCAGCTTAACCGCAGTATCAAGCAAATTGCCTAAGGACTGTGCTTTCAATAACTCAGAGGGCGCCTTGAAGTTCTCATCAATTTCTACACCCTGTGATATATTAGCCAGCCCTTCTTTTTCATTCATCTTTCAGCGCCCAATTGTTTTGCACGCAGGCCTCTTTGCTCAAACTCGTCTTCAACATGCTGTGGCTGCCATCCCTGCATATTGTTTTGTAGAAGTTCAAACAGCATATCAAGGTGAGCGTCGTCGCTGTTTAAAGAAGCAATATATTCGTAGCGCTCACCACCATTTTCTTCAAAATACTCGCGGTTTTCCTCACCAATCTCTTCTATCGTTTCTAGGCAGTCGGACGAAAAGCCTGGACATATTACCTGCAACGACTTTACCCCTTGGCTCGGTAAAGCTTTCATAGTGTCGTCGGTGTAAGGCTTTAGCCATTCATCAATACCCACTCTTGATTGAAAACTTGTCATGTATTCGTCAGGGCCTAAACCTAGCAAGTCTGTTACCAAGCGCGTCGTTTTGTAGCATTGACAGTGATAAGGGTCACCTTTTAATAGGTATTTTTTGGGAATGCCATGATATGAAAAAAGTAACTTGTCTGCCCTGCCGTGCTTATCCCAGTGCGCCTTTATAGTGTCAGCTATGCATTTAATATAACCAGGGTTATCCACATATTGACTGATAAAGCGAAAGTCAGGTAACCATCGGCGCTTGAGAAAATCGTTTGCAATAGCGTCAAAGGTTGACCCGGTGGTTGAAGCGCAATACTGAGGATATAATGGTAAAACAACGATTTTACGTGCGCCCGCATTAAGCAATGAGTCAATAGCGCTATCGATACTAGGTTGACCGTAGCGCATGGCATAATCGACTATGACCTTGTCACCCCATGTTTCGGCAAAACGGGTAGCTAGGCCCTTGGCCTGATTTTTAGTGTGCACTAGCAAAGGCGAGCCTTCATCACTCCACACCGTTTTGTAGGCCGCCGCAGAACGCTTTGGTCTTGTGTTTAAAATTATGCCGTTTAATATAAACCACCAAATCGCTTTGGGTAGTTCTACCACCCGAGTATCTGACAAAAATTGTTTAAGATAAGGTTTTACGGCTTGCTTCGTTGGCGCCTGAGGCGTGCCCAAGTTAGTAATAAGTACACCAATTTTGTCAGCTTGATTGTGCGTGAAGCCAGTCTGAGACTTATATTTCATAGTTCAACTTTTTGTTTTATTTAAGATATTAATTTAGGTACGCAGGCTAAGCGGATTTAGACTGATTGAATTACCGGCAATGCTTCACAAAGCTGTGATAAAGCATTGCCGGTATAAAAACAATTTAATACACCGCTTAGGGCTTATAGAATGTAGGTGCACCTGGTCCTACCGGTAAGGCAAACACAAATACCCATAGATAGAATAAAATTATCCAACCAACGGTGAATATCATAGTGTACGGCAGCATTGTTGCAATTAAGGTCCCAATACCTAAATCCTTTTTATATTTCACGCCAATAGCGAGTATTAAGCCAAAGTAGCTCATCATAGGGGTAATAATATTAGTCACCGAGTCTCCTATTCTGTAGGCCGCTTGAATTACCTCTGGTGAGTAACCAACTAGCATCAGCATAGGCACAAAAATTGGTGCAGTTATTGCCCATTGCGCCGAAGCACTGCCAAGTGATAAGTTAACCAAACCACACATTAAAATAAAGAGTACGAATACCTCAGGTCCATCAAACCCTGTGGCTTGTAAAAAAGCGGCACCTTTTACTGCTAATACTGTGCCTAAATTAGTCCATTTAAAGAAAGCCACGAACTGAGCTGCAAAAAACACTAGCACTATGTACAAGCCCATTGAACTCATTGACTTAGACATCGCCTCTATTACATCTCGATCGTTTTTCATACTGCCCGTTATCTTGCCATACACAAAACCAGGTATTGCAAATGTGACAAATATATAAACAACAATACCTTTTAAAAATGGAGAGCCTGCCACCAGACCGGTCTGAGGGTTACGCAGCACGCCATCCGCAGGCACCACGGTTAGCGCTAAAAGACCTAATAAGGCCACAAATGTGACGCCGGCCCATTTCATGCCCTTTATTTCTAAGGCGGTTACTTTACCTATTTCTTGCTTGGCTAAATCGATTGTTGCTTCGCTAGGATCGTATTTACCTAAGCGCGGCTCTACTATTTTTTCAGTAACGAATGCGCCAAGGCCCGCAATTAAGAAGGTTGATACAATCATGAAATACCAATTCACTTCTGCGCTCACCAAGTATTCAGGATCGAGAATTTGAGCAGCGCTCTGAGTAAAACCCGCAAGCAGTGGATCTACCGTACCAATGAATAAGTTAGCACTATAACCTGCCGATACGCCGGCAAAGGCGGCCGCTAAGCCTGCAATAGGATGGCGACCTAATGAATGAAAGATCATAGCAGCGAGCGGGATCATAACCACATAACCAAGCTCAGATGCAGTATTAGAAATTATCCCCGCAAAGACGATAACCAGCGTTACCATGCGCGGCGATGCGTTCATTACCATTGAACGCATAATAGTGCTTAATAAACCTGAATGCTCCGCTAACGACACCCCAAGAAGCGCCACAAGGACTGTTCCTAGAGGTGCAAAGCCGGTAAAGTTAGTCACCAGGCCCGTTACAATTTGGCGCAGACCGTCGGCATTTAATAAAGAAATGACCTCTATTATACCATCGGCTTCACGACCACTTGCGCCTACTGGACGAGGATCCATTACGCTGACATCAAAGTAGCCAAGAATACCGCTGAGTATCACAATAAAGACGGCTAACGAAGCAAACAAGGTAATGGGATGCGGAAGCAAGTTGCCTAGCCATTCTACGCTCGCTAGAAAACGAGAAAACCAGCCGTTTGCATTGTGCGTGTCTGCGCTATTAGGTGTATTTTTATTTGCATTGTTACTCGACAAAACAACCTCTTTTATAATTTTTATGGTAAACGATTATATCTAAACTAATCCACGTTAGATTTTTCAACATTTGTTTGCTACTAAACGGCTAAAGAATAACAAAAATAATTGTTTATTTCATTGCTTAATCTGCCTGCAAAGCCAATACAATTTAATACTCAAACAATTCACAGCAGTACAAAAAAAATCCCACAGATTTTTAATTCTGTGGGATTTTTATCAATCCTCTTGACCTGCTGTTACGGTAGTAACACTCTTTATGGCTTACCTGAACTGTCGTTCAAGAATCGAAAGAAGTCACTGTTAGGCTCTATGACAAGCACGTCTTGCTTGCTGTTAAAGCTGTTACGATAAGCGTCCATGCTGCGCAAAAATGCGTAAAACTCTGGATTTTTATTATAGGTTTGTGCATATATATTAGCTGCTTGGGCATCACCTTCGCCACGAAGCTGTCGAGCATTACGCTGGGCATCAGCCAACATTACTTCAACTCGCGCATCTATATTCGCTTTTATAATTTCGCCCTGCTCTTTACCTTGTGAACGATATTCTCTAGCCGCCGCTGCACGCTCGGCGCGCATACGGTTGAAGATTGAAATACTGATTTCTTCAGGTAAATTTATTTTCTTTACCCTAACGTCAACAATTTTAATGCCTAACTCGTCAGAGCCTTCAGAAGCCTGTGACATAGCTGAATTCATTAATTCAGTACGTTCACCTGATACAATTTGCTGGATTGTACGGGTACCAAACTCTGCACGCAGGCCGTTATTAACTCGCTGTTTAAGCAGCGCCTCAGCTTGCACTCTGTTGCCGCCTGTAGAAAGGAAGTACGTAGCAAAATCTTCGATTCTCCATTTAACATACGAATCAACTATTAAGTCTTCTTTTTCACTCGTCACAAAGCGATCAGAGCCTTCATCAAGCGTCTGTATTCTGGCGTCAAGCGTTCTTACTTTGTCAAACACAGGGATTTTAAAATGTAAGCCTGGTTCACGCACTGCGGTAGTACCATCAGCTTCTTGCTGAACTTTACCAAAGGTTATCACTATTGCACGAGTACCTTCTTTAACTACAAATACTGAACTATAGCCAATAAGAAGTGCTAAAATTACTATAATTATGGATAAGTTTTTTACCATTTAATCTCTCCCCGAACGGTTGTTTATGCGACCGGTGTTAAGCATGGGGTCAGGGAGCTGATTATCAGAATCTGCCCCTTGATTACGCAAACCTTCCAATGTGCCCATCGTGCCTGTTGCTGGCGCTTGGCCTTGTCTCTCCATTATCTTATCGAGGGGCAAGAACATCATATTGCCACCGCCTTCGGTGTCTATCATTATTTTTGTAACGTTTGAATAAACACTCTCGAGCGTCTCTAAATAAAGCCGTTGGCGGGTCACCACCGGTGCAGCTTCATACTGTGGCAACAATTCCTCAAAGCGGGCAACTTCACCTTGGGATTCTAGTATCGCCCTTTCTTTGTAAGCTTGAGCTTCTTCGTTTAATCTGTTCACCGAGGCACGAGCACGTGGTTCGATTTCACGCGCATAGGCCTCGGCCTCACGAATAAAACGCTCTTCATCTTCTTGCGCTGCTATGGCGTCGTCAAAGGCTGCACGAACCTCATTTGGTGGACGCGCGTTAGTAAAGTTGAGGTCAACAATCGCAACACCCATCTGGTAAGGATCAATAATACCCTGAAGTTCTTCAAACACACGTTGGCGAGCAACTTCCTTACCAGCCGTTAACAACTCATCCATTCTAGAATGACCCACCACATAGCGAATTGCACTATCAAAAGCTTGAGACAAGCTCGTTTGTGGATTTTGCACAGCAAACAACCACTGTTTGGGATCAACCACTCTATACTGCACTTCCATGTCCACAGTAACAACGTTTTCGTCTTCTGTTAGCATAGAGCCCGACGAACCCAAAGATAGGATTTCTTGAATGTTGACTGGGATTACATCGTCAATGAAGCGAAAGCGCCACTGCAAGCCTGGTGAAGCCAAAGAATGAAATTCACCGAAGCGAAGTACTACACCACGCTCTGCTTCTTTAATAGTGTATATTCCGCTTAATGCATAAATCAACAGAGCAACTACTGCTATCAAGCCAATACTCTTTCCGCCTAAGCTAGGCCCTGTTGATGTTCCTCCGCCATCGCCATTACCCCCGCCTTTTCCGAATTTACCGAACAGGTTTTTAAGTACATCATCTATATCTGGTGGACCTTGCTCTTTGCCACCGCTTTTTTTCCAAGGGTCGTTTTTATTACCACCCGGCTCATTCCAAGCCATACATTCACTCCGAAGTTAAAATTTACACGCTTTATACGCTGTCTGTAGATGAATAGATTTGTAAAAATCAAATTAAATTCTTATAAAGTATTCGCATTTTTATTGTTTAAAAACTGATTTGCTTGTGTGGATTATTAAATGATGTAATGACTGAGTCTGTTATCCACTTTTTTATCCATCCTATGCCAGTCCGAGGCCATCATGGTGATACTAACTATCCAGTCACCTGTATCAGAGTATTCTTGCTCATTAATGCAATTTAACTCATACAGCATGCCTCTAATTTTTCCATCTCCCGCCGGGACTGCTAAGGTATAGTTCACCATTTCTTGGCGTAAACACTCAGTTAGGGCTTGTTTTAATAAATCAATCCCTGTGCCGTTTTGAGCCGACACCCATACTCTTGTTGGCCTACCTTCATCATCGCGATCAATTTTAGGCACCACACCGTCTAGGCGGTCAATCTTATTGCAAATTATAAGCTGAGGAACTTCATCAGCCTCTATTTCTTTAAGCACGTCATTTACTTGACCCATGTTTTCTGCATATTGCTCATCTGCATAGTCAACCACGTGTAGTAATAGCGTCGCTTCTTGCGTTTCTTGCAGTGTAGCCTTAAATGCGGCCACCAAATCGTGCGGTAAATGACGAATAAATCCTACCGTGTCAGCCAAAATAGCCTGACCCACCTCTTGTAATTCAATTTTGCGCAAGGTGGGATCTAAGGTAGCAAATAACTGATCAGCAGCATAAACCCCAGCGTCGGTTATGGTATTAAATAAGGTAGATTTGCCGGCGTTAGTATACCCTACCAAGGAAACGGTGGGTATTTCCGCCCGCTTACGAGATCGTCGTCCTTGTTCACGCTGCTTTTGCACTTTGTCAAGGCGTTTCAAAATAGTTTTAAGGCGCCCTCTTAATAAGCGTCTGTCAGTTTCAAGTTGCGTTTCGCCCGGCCCGCGCAAGCCTATGCCGCCTTTTTGTCTTTCTAAATGTGTCCAGCCTCGAATGAGGCGTGTTGATATATGACGAAGTTGCGCAAGTTCAACCTGCAGTTTACCTTCATGGGTACGCGCACGTTGAGCAAATATGTCAAGAATGAGACTGGTGCGATCTAGGACTCTACACAAGCACAACTTTTCGAGGTTGCGCTCCTGTGAAGGTGATAAAGCATGGTTAAATATTACAAGGTCTGCACAAAGTGCAGCCACTGTGTCTGCTATCTCTTGTGCCTTTCCAGTGCCCACAAAAAACTTCGCATGAGGTGCTTTGCGCGATGCAGTAACAATGCCCACGTTATTTACGCCAGCAGAAGATACTAACAGCTGTAGTTCGTCTATATCTTCTTTGTTTTGTTCGTCTGAAAAGTCTATATGAACTAGTACGGCCTGTTCACCGCCCTCGTAACGATCAAACAAATAAATGCTCCAGCTTAGTTAATCTGATGTGGTGTCGTCTGACTGCTCTGTAGGCATGCTTATTGCGCGCGAAGGCACAACAGTAGAAATAGCATGTTTGTAAACCATCTGACTGACTGTGTTTTTCAATAAAACCACAAATTGGTCAAAAGACTCAACTTGTCCTTGCAATTTTATACCATTAACAAGGTATATGGCTACAGGGATTCTCTCTTTACGTAGTGCGTTTAAAAACGGGTCTTGCAGTGATTGACCTTTTGCCATTAGTCATCCTTATTTTTATTATCGGCTTATATTATACGACCGCTTTGAGTGTACATAATTGTGTCTTAGGTTGCACCCACTTTTTGTACAAGTCTTTGAAGATTATTAAAATCTGCACTATCAAGTGCAGTAACATCATTGAATCCCCGCAACCAAGTTAGCTGGCGCTTGGCTAACTGTCGTGTTGCAATAATTCCTCTCTCACGCATTTGTGAGTAGCTATACTCACCCTCTAAATATTGCCACACTTGCCTATAGCCGACGCTTCGCATAGAGGGCATGTCAGCTTCTAGCGAATAACGCACTAATAATTCTTTCACTTCTTGTACAAGTCCACTGAGTAACATGCTGTCAAAACGCTGCTCTATTAGCACATGGAGATCTGCGCGCTGACGAGGCATTATGGTAAACTGACAAAAGTTAAATGGTAAACGCACTTTTTGCTGCGCCTGAAAATGGCTCAGTGATTTACCCGACACCATGAACACTTCAAGCGCGCGAGTTAGACGTTGGGCGTCGTTTTTATCGATACGCAGGACACTTTGAGGGTCTACTTCGCTTAGCTGCTTATGTACGCTAGCTAAAGTCATTTCACTAATTTGTTGACGAATATTTGGTTCAGCGGCTGGTAGCTCATTTAAGCCATTTATAAGAGCATTAAAGTACATCATGGTGCCACCGGCCAGTATAGGCTGCTTACCTTTTTCCAACACGGTAACAATTGCATTTTGGGCATCTGACATAAAGTTAGCCACACTGTAGCTGTTTTGAGGGCTAATAATATCAATTAAATGATGAGTAACCCCACTTTGCTCTTGTAAGCTCGGTTTAGCGGTGCCTATATCCATGTCTTTATATACCAGCGCTGAATCTACACTTATTACCTCACCGTTTAAAACCTTGGCCGATTCAATTGCTAAAGCTGTTTTGCCAGACGCAGTGGGGCCCATTATGCATATTACAGTGGGCAGCGCATCATTCTTTTCTGCCTCAATACTCATTTATCTGGTGACATCCAAGTTGACAAATGCAGTGACTTCGCATGTTTTTCACACAATGTTTGCAACTGCTGTGCGCCTAACTCATTCATCCACCCGTTCAGCATACTACTTGTTACCTCAAGACTCCTGAGCCACGCTAACGCGATTGTGCTGGCAAGTATATCTGCATCAAGTTTATGAGCAATAATTTCAGCGCTTATGAGCTGGGGAAAAATACTCGCCCAAGGCAACTGACGAAGCTCACAAGGGACCTGTTTCAAAATAAGCTTTTGATGGCTTACCGACATTAGCATGTTCATGTTTGCAAAATAATCTAACTGAGTTTGTTTTATGCTTAGCTTGTTTTCAACAGACACCGGCATTAGCAAAGGCTGTGCAATGGTAGAGTCCAAGATTCTTATCTTAACTATCTTTGCCAGCAATTTACTTATAGGCAGCACATCTAGATTTTCACCGCGAGCTAGTACTACATATGGTGAATTATAAAGATAATGATGCATAGTCAAAGAAGGACTTGCTAGCTGTCTATGTTGCTCATTTTGGCCTTCGTTAGAATGAGCCGCTTGATTATGCTGGGTGGCTTTAGTGAGCTCAACTGTTGGTAAGGGGTGCTGCGAAGAGCTTGGTAAATCTATGCCTGCATAAAAGTCATGGTTGGCTTTTATTTCTCTTCTTGCGGGTACATTTGAGCGGTGCTGTGAAGACTTCGCCAATCCAAGCGGTGATTGCGACCTGCTGCCTTGAGTGTCGCTATAATCGTTATTTACAAAATTAGTGCTCATACCATCTTTGTTTGAACTATCGCTGCGAGCGGGACTTAAGGTTTGAATATAGTTATGACTGGGCGCCTCTAGCACATTCTTGCCGCTCGTCGCAGCGTTATCAGCGTAGTAACTAATAGCGTCGTTAACGGCTTTAAACACAATATCATGGACCTGTCTTGACTGATGGAATCTGACTTCATGCTTCGCTGGATGTACGTTTACGTCTATTTGCTGAGGTGATACTTGCAAGTATAATACGTAACTTGCAAAGCTTTGCGGTGGCAGTGTGTCTTCATAAACTTGCCGCAGTGCATGCGCAAGGAGCTTATCTTTCACCATGCGACCATTTACAAAAGTATATTGTAAATCACGGGTGGCAATGCCGTGGCCTAGCTTGCTGCAATAGCCGCTTAACACCATCCCATCAAAGGAATAGTCTATTGGCGTGCAGTTAAGCAGCATATTTTTACCACACACTTGCTCAATTCGCTTCGCAATATCTTTAACGCGGGGATATCTACAGCAAAGCTTTTGATTGTGTTTTAGCTCAAACTGCACATCGGGTCGGGTTAACGCGATTCTTTTGACAATATTCTCAATGTGTTGAAACTCTGTTTTACCAGTGCGAAGAAACTTGCGTCTTGCCGGAGTATTGAAAAAAAGGTCAAGCACTTCAATTGAAGTACCGTCTGGATGCGCGGCAGGCTTAAGCTCAACCTGCATTTGTTTACCTTCAGCGCACGCTTGCCATGCTTGTGCCTGAGCACTGGGTTTTGACGTAAGATTTAATCGACTTACCGAGCTAATACTAGCAAGTGCTTCACCGCGAAACCCCATGCTGGTTATGTGTTCTAAGTCATCTATATTGCTAATTTTACTGGTAGCATGACGGCTCAAGGCAAGGGCTAACTCATCTTTAGCAATACCCGCGCCGTTGTCACGAATTAATATACGCTTTTGGCCGCCTTGCTCGATTTCAATGAGCACCACAGTAGCCCCCGCATCTAAGCTATTTTCAAGTAATTCTTTGACCACCGACGCCGGGCGCTCAACCACTTCGCCTGCGGCAATTTGGTTTGCTAATTGAGGCGACAATATCTTTATTGGCCTGTGCACGGCTGAGCCGCTTGGTGAAGTATTCGTTATGTCTACCATTATACTTTGCTCACGAAGAAAAATCGGACACTATTTGGGTATCGTTAATACTTGGCCAACCTGAAGCAAATCAGAGTTGAGCTTATTTTGCATTTTTAACGCTTTAACACTCACCCCGTAACGCTGGGCAATGAGTGATAGAAACTCGCCGCTGACCACTTTATGACTAAGGGGTTGGGAATACTTAGCTAAAGCCCAAGCGGTTCCATCGGGTGGCGTTTTCTTAAAATAACGTTTAATAGACGTGTACATTGCATTTGCTAAACGCTGCCTATGCTCAGCCCAATTAAGATTTTTTTCTTCTTGAGGATTAGAAATAAAACCAACTTCTACCAAAATAGAAGGCGTTTCTGGTGCTGTAAGCACTGCTAAACTGGCGCTTTGCGGCAGGCTTTTATGCATCCTTGTAACCCCTTTCATATCCTTTATCAGCTCGTGGCTAAGCTCGTAACTTAATGCACGAAATAAATCCATCGACATATTCAAAATAGTCTCTGCAAAGTAACGTTCGGTATCTCTATCTTCAATTATATCTGCGGCGGGGCCAAGAAGCTGTGAGCTACGCTCGGTTTGTTCCAGCAATCGGCCCAGTTCACTGTCGGCTCTGCCTTTAGATAAAAACCAAACCGAACCACCTCTTGGCTGGGGTGAAGTAAATGCATCAGCGTGGATAGAGACTAACAAATCGGCGTTTTCTCTAACCGCAATTTCAGGCCTGTCGTTTGGAGATATGTAGTAATCGCCTTCGCGGGTTAGCACTGCGCGTAAGCCAGGTTGTGCATTAATTTGCCTGGCCAGCATTTTTGAAATGCTTAATGTGATGTGCTTCTCGTAGGTACCCGCGGGGCCAATTGAGCCGGGATCAACACCTCCATGCCCTGCATCTATTACTATTATAATATCTCTGTCACGGTCAGGTTCCAAAGCATTAACGGCAACATTTGGATCAGCGTTATTCGAGCGCGCATTACTTATGGCGACCTCAGATGGAGGATTAGGGTCAATAAGTTCAATCACTAGCCGGTGCCTCGCCTGCTTAACGTCTTCATCCGCTGGCGTTAAAGTGAATAGTCTAACGCTAAGTTTCTTGTTGGTTTCAATCACTATGCGACTATCTTTAGACGTTATTGGCGTGGAATGTCTCAACTTGCTGACTTTATTGCCCGACAGCCCTATACTCGAAAAATTGAATGCGTTGTCTACATTTTGTAAATCGATGACAACGCGCTCGGGATTAGCCAGCGAAAAGTAAGAAAAACTTGGTGGTTCGTCGAATTCGAGTACTATGCGCGCTAAATCGCGAGAGTCAGAAAAGCGCACATCTGTCACATTTACCTGTTTTGCAGACACACTTTGAACACAGCCTATAAAAAGCGCAAACACTGTAAACGTAAGATATACAAATAACGCAATAGCGCTGTTGGCCTGCTTTACATAGGTACCTGCTGACTTTTTCATTGCCTGTTACTCTTTAGCCCTTCTATGCAAAGCAGACCAAAAGGGCTAAATCCTTCAAATTCGAACATACGGCCGCTGCGATGATAGCTAATATCAACAATTAAATCGGGGACCGGCAATAGCCCCTGTCCTTTTTCTGGCCACTCCACTAAACAAGCACTTTGAGGAGTAAAGTAGTCCCGTATGCCCATAAACTCAAGCTCTTCTGGATCTGCTACCCGGTATAGATCAAAATGAAATAAGGTGTTAGGGCCTAGTTCATAGGGTTCTACTAGCGTATAGGTAGGACTTTTAACATTGCCATTGTGCCCTAAGCTATGCAATAAAAAACGACTAAAAGTCGTTTTACCGGCACCTAAGTCACCGCGCAAAAATGTGCATGTCCCCCCGTAACCTTCTTCGGTAAAGGCTTTTCCCAAAATAAACGCGACATTACGGGTGTCGGCTTCGCTGCTGCAATACTGCTTTATTTTCATTCTTTTTCGTTTATTAGTAATCTAACGGTGGCAAACAAATCACTAGCTAATAATCCGCGCTGCCCATATTTTTGCGCTACTATATCACCTGCTTTCGCATGAATCGACACCCCGTATAAACAAGCCATGTCTTTACTGAGTCCTTGCGCCATTAAAGAGCCCAAGATACCGGCTAATACATCGCCCGTACCGCCCGTTGCCATGCCCGGATTACCATGCCTGCAGACCCAAGCATGGCGTTGATTGTCGACGATACTGCCCGCTCCCTTCAATACGCAGGTAGCCTTATAGCGTATTGAACAGCGCCTAGCAAAATCAAATCGATTTGCCTCAACCTCTGCAATAGAGACGTTTAACAGACGCGCTGCTTCACCCACGTGTGGCGTAATAATAGAGTCTCTTAGCGTAACAAACTCGGTATCAAGCGCGGCTAAATTCAAGGCATCTGCATCTATCACTATTGGTTTTGACGTATGTTGACAGTGCAGCATTACCGCGTCAAAAGCTTGTTTACCCCATTCGTCTTGGCCCAAACCAGGACCAATGACGATACAGCTTGCCCATTTTAGCATCTCTTTGAGACCTGAACTTACCACCATAAGTTCAGGTCTGCCTGCACTAATTTGTACGATAGAATTTTGATGTGTAAATACTTTCACCAGACCCGCACCAGCACGAAGCGCCGCTTCGGATGTCATGCGAATAGCGCCTGACATTCCTTCGTTTCCACCTACACATAACAAGCGGCCGTGCGTGCCTTTATGACTGTTCACTGAGCGCGGCGCTAAACCCTTAAGATATTTCAAATCTAATGCGCTTGCATCGCTTTTAGCAATACTAGCAAACGCTTTTCCAATGCCTAAATCTTCAAATATAAGCTGACCGCAGGCCTCTATGCCAGTTGATGTGGTTAAGCCAAGTTTTATGCCCACAAAAGTGACCGTAGCGCTTGCTACAATGCACTTTCCCAATGCAGCCCCTGTGTTTGCATCTAAGCCGCTAGGCAAATCTATACTAACCACAGGCTTATTACTGTTATTGACAAGTGTAATGGCTTGCGCGAAGTCTGATCTAACTGCGCCGCTTATCCCGGTACCTAATAAACCATCAATAATGATATCTGCTTTATCTACAAAGGCTTTTGTCAGCCCCTCTACTTTACCGCCACACGCAAGCCAATCAACCTGCGCGCGCTTCACATCACCAGCAACTTCTTTATTTGTTTGCACGGCGCACAGGCGCACATTTTTACCCGCGTTATAAGCACTAAGCGCCGCCACATAGCCATCGCCTGCGTTATTGCCGCTGCCCACGACTACCAAATAATTATCTACATTAGGAAATAGAGTAACGCAGTGCTGATACACGCAGGCACCTGCGCGCTGCATTAAGCTAAACATATCTATACCGAGTGTTTTTGCCGCGGCTTGCTCATGCATTCTTACTTGATCAGTTCGATATAATTTTTGTGTTAAGCTATGGTTAAATTTCTCTTGCAGCATAAATGAATGTCCTTAATAAATTCAACTAACGGTAGCGCGCACGCAGACGTCAATGACAGCTCTTGCCTTGACTTACTTGCACTTGCTAACAATATCAAGGCTTGGGGCAAGGCGCTAGGCTTTCAGCAAGTGGGCGTGTGTGACATTGACGTAAGCCAGCAAAAACCCATGCTTGAAGCCTATTTGGAGAAGGGTTATCACGCCAGTATGGACTACCTCGCGCGCAACGTTGACAAGCGCTTAGCGCCCGAAAAACTTCACCCTAACACCTGTCGTATTATCAGCGTGCGCATGAACTACCTTCCGCCAGAAGCTCAGTTTGCAAACAACTTACAAAATGATAAACAAGCCTACATCAGCCGATACGCGCTTGGGCGTGACTATCATAAAGTGATGCGTTCTCGTCTAAAAAAACTAGGAGAACGTATAAAGCAGCATTGTGAAGCCTTAGATTACAGACCATTTGTAGATTCTGCGCCAGTGCTAGAGCACGCTATTGCGCAAAAAGCGGGTTTAGGCTGGACGGGCAAACACACACTTACCCTGAATGAAGAGGCTGGGTCGTGGTTCTTTTTGGGCGAGCTGTTTGTGAATATTCCTTTACCTCTTGATGAAAGTGCCCAAGAAAACTGCGGCACCTGCACTGCATGTATCAGCATTTGTCCCACTCAAGCGATAGTAGCGCCTTACCAATTAGATGCAAGACGCTGTATTTCATATCTCACCATTGAACATAAAGGTGTCATCCCATTGGTATACAGAAAAGCAATGGGAAATCGTATTTATGGCTGCGATGATTGCCAACTGGTATGCCCTTGGAATAGGTATGCGGAAGTAACGCAAGAGAAAGATTTTTTCGCTAAAGAATTTCTGCAAGGCGCTAGTCTTGTTAGCCTATTTGAATTAACAAAGCTTGAGTTTTTAGAAAAAACCCAAGGTTCGCCCATTCGCCGAATAGGGTATGAAAGTTGGCAAAGAAACCTATCCATTGCCATGGGCAATGCGGGTTTTGACGAACAGATACTTTCAAGTTTGCAGCGAGCGCTGTCTTGTGCTGTGTCAGATGTATTAAAAGAACATTTCGCGTGGGCTATTGCCGAGCAAAAAACACGTAAGGCAAATCCGGAAAAGGCAGTCAGCACTAGACAACACGAGCGCCTTATCCGTATTGTGCAAAAGGGCCTGCCGCGCGACGCATAATCAATTGGCCTACCTGTACATGTAACTCTTACAAAATTCTCTGCCAATTTTTCCCACTTTTGCTTACAAAAGGCCCTTCATTGCTTTATTTAATTTTACGTGCTCCTAGCCAAAGCTCGGTATCAAGGGCGCTCACCTGTACTGTGCGTCAATTGGCATCCTTAATGCTTGGTTATTTGAACGTGGGGATAAGTAATTATTCAAACCTTTGAGCTAAAACATTTTATCTAGCTTTCAGTTTTATACACCTTATTACTTATCGCTTAGTTTTAACCACACTGGAGGAATAATGACTAATAGTAATCAAAATAACCAAGCTAATACACAATTTACAGTACCTGGAATGGACGACAGTCATGCAGACAAAGCAGTTGCTATTTTAGATAATCGCATGGTCTCACTGCTCGATTTGTCCCTTACCCTAAAACATGTTCACTGGAACGTAGTAGGGCCAAACTTTATTGGTGTTCACGAAATGTTAGACCCACAGGTTGAATCTGTTCGTGAAATGGTTGACACCATTGCCGAAAGAATTGCCACTATGGGCGGCGTGCCCGTAGGAACGCCTAAGTCAATAGTAGATCGTCGGTCATGGCAAGACTATTCTTTGGGTAAAGCCTTAGTGCTTGAGCACCTGGGTGCGCTAGACATGGTTTATAATGGCGTAAATGGCGATCACCGAAAGGCGATCGGCAAAATGGTCGGCCTTGACCCAGTATCGGAAGATATGTTGATAGAGCAATTAACCGCACTTGAACAATTTCAGTGGTTTGTAAGAGCGCATCTAGAATCTGCCGATGGCAATTTGTCAACGGCCGGTGAGAGTACTGAATCTGGCGCAGCATCGGCAGCATCATAGTTTTGAGAACTATTGTGCAAAGCTGTTAATCAAAGCGCCAGAAAATAAAAAAGCGGTCTCCAAAACCGCTTTTTTGTTGCTAACTTTTTTTTCCTAACTTAATACTGTTTCACTTTTGGTTTTTTGACTTTTGGCTGCTTGAGCCTAGTTTCAGGCAATTTTTGTTTAGAAGACAAACCCTCAACATGTAGCACTGGAATGACTTGCTGTATTAAGTTTTGTATATCACTAAGCTGCTTAAAGTCTTCGGCCGTTACAAATGAGACGGCCTGCCCGACTGAACCTGCACGACCGGTTCGACCAATTCTATGCACATAATCTTCAGGTACGTTGGGTAGATCATAATTCACTACGTTAGGAAGCTGCTGAATATCTATGCCGCGCGCAGCTATGTCAGTGGCTACTAAAATACGTAACTCACCATTTTTGAACGATGCCAGTGCTTTAGTGCGTGCACCTTGGCTTTTATTACCGTGGATCGCTGCTGCTGAAATTTCGTGACTACATAGCTGCTTAGTTAATCTGTTCGCGCCATGTTTCGTGCGCGTAAATACCAAGGCCTGTTGCCAACCATTGCTTTCAATTAAATGAATTAAAAGCTTACTTTTATTGGCTTTTTCAAGATATACAATTGAATGCTCTACGCTTGGGGCAGCTGCGTTGTTTGGCGTCACGGAAATTTCAACGGGATTATTGACCAAGCGACTGGCTAAACCACGTATATCTTCAGAGAAGGTTGCTGAAAACAATAAATTTTGGCGCTTTTGAGGCAACAGTTTCAAAATACGTTTTATGTCGTGTATGAAGCCCATGTCAAGCATACGATCAGCTTCGTCTAGCACAAGCACTGACACGTCAGAGAATTTAACTGCATTTTGTTGAAACAAATCGAGTAAACGCCCTGGTGTTGCCACCAAAATGTCACAGCCGCGGCGTAAATGTTTCATTTGCGGGTTTATTGACACGCCGCCAAAAACCACCGTTGATCGAATAGGAGTATTCACTTTGTATTCGTCAATATTCGCTGCTACTTGAGCAGCCAATTCGCGAGTAGGTGTTAATACTAAGGCTTTAATATGATTTGGCCTTGGCTCTGAATAATTTGTGGCAAAGCGCTGAATTAAAGGCAGTGTAAACGCTGCGGTTTTACCTGTACCGGTTTGCGCGGCTGCCATTACATCTTTTCCTGACAATACTGCCGGAATTGCTTGCTCTTGAATAGGTGTTGGGGTGGTATAGCCTTTGTCAGTTACAGCACTGACCAGCTCTTTACTAAGCCCTAAAGCGGAAAAACTCATGTATGTTTGCTTATGTTGTGAAATATTTAGGCGACAAAGTATAGCACAGACGGCGCCAAGCAAATATTAATGTTGACTTTATTTAGATTTAGAAATTGCGCAGTATGCTGTCATCATATTTTTCAACATCAATAGTTATCCCATATTTTGTGGCTAGACTGTCTAGCTCTGCTTGCTGTATAACTAATTCATCCATGATTATGGTGTTGTCGTCTAGCTGCCACAGTAGCTTAGAGCCTGCAAAACTATATTGAATGGCCAGCATTGCATCGGCATTACCGGCAAGGCTAGCTGGCCTTAGCTTCATCATTTTTCGATTTATTTTATTGAGCGCTTGTTTAAGGTCCCACACATAAACAACTTCTGTCATAAACGTATGTTTACGATACTTATTGAGCAGCAACCCGACACTCAACGTACAAATTATGACGCCGGTCAAGTTCCAATGAAAGTGGCTTCCGGTCTCATCAGGAAACAAAGCAATAAGCGTTTGTGAAATTGCTAAGCTCCCAATCGCCAGGGTCGCTATACAAGCAACAATTACTCGATTTAAGTGCCGACGGTAGCGCGTTTTATCTATATTTATTAATTGCATATAAGGTAGCTCTAAGGGTAAATGTAAAACAAAAAAATAAGCATATAATATTATTAACCAAGGCGGCGCGCCACTAGGGCTGGCTTTGTTTGAGGCTAATCACCAAAAACCGACCAGCCCGTTTCAGCCGCAAATAATTCAAGCGCATAAGTGCCTAATTTACTATTACCAATAGTGTCAAGACCAGGCGACCATACGGCAATGGAAGCTTTGCCAGGTGCAATAGCCAATATTCCGCCACCCACCCCACTTTTGCCTGGCAAGCCGACTCTAAAGGCAAACTCGCCAGAACCGTCGTAGTGTCCACATGTTAGCATGAGTGCATTAATACGCTTGGCGCGTTGAGATGACACAATAGGGAAACCTGTATTTGGATTTTTCCCATTATTCGCCAAAAATAGTCCAGCTTTTGCTAACTGTTCTGTGTTCATCGCAATTGAGCAATGGCTGAAATAAGTGTTTAACACATCCGGAACAGGGTTCTCAAACTGTCCAAATGAGGCCATAAAATAGGCTAATGAGATATTTCTAGCACCGCTGTGTGCTTCACAGCGCGCAACATTTTCATCAATCCCAATGCTCTTATCATCGGCTAAAAAACGCACGAAATGGAGTATTTCGGCTAACATTTTGCTAGATTTATGACCCTGCATAATTGCATCAGCTACCGCAATGGCGCCTGCATTAATGAATGGATTCCGAGGCTTACCATGTTCATGTTCAAGCTGCACTATGGAATTAAATGGGTCTCCCGAAGGTTCTCGACCTACGCGAGACCAAAGCGTTTCACCTAACTTGTCTAGGGCTAAAGTGAGCGTGAATACTTTTGAAATGCTTTGGATAGAAAACAAGGTTTTAAAGCATCCCGCATTAAAAATCTCACCGTTAGGCAAAGCCACACTTATTGCAAATTGATTTGCATCTATTTTCGCAAGCTCAGGAATATAGCTAGCGACATTGCCTTTATCCTGCAGTTGCATCATGTTCGAGGCTATTTCATCTATGATTATTTGCAAAATTATCCTATTTTATTATGGATGCTGTACGCTAACATTATAACTGAATTTAGGTTGTTTTGTGGATGTGATAAGGTAAGCTTTGCTTGCTAGTCTCCGCTAATATCAGCAAATTTGGCCTTAGTTAGGAAAGCTAAATCTTGTGAACTTAGCTCTATCTCCAAGCCCCTTTTTCCGGCACTGATAAAAATGGTAGGAAACGCAACACTAGACTTGTCAATTATAGTCCTTAGGGACTTCTTTTGCCCTAAAGGGCTAACGCCACCGATCACATACCCTGAAGAACGACTTACTTGTTCTTTGTCAGCCAATGCTACTTTTTTCCAAGCGAGTGCTTTTGCCATTTTCTTCATACTCAATTTGTGAGACACAGGCACTACCGCTACCGCCATTTGACCTTGGCTTCCTGCAATAACAAGCGTTTTATACACTTTCTCATAGGCAATACCTAGCTTTTTCGCAGCTTCTTCTCCATATGCACCTGCTTGCGTGTCGTGCGAATAACGATGAAGTTGAAATACTACTTTTTGCTCTATTAGGATATCAATCGCAGGGGTCATATCGTTGCTCGCTTGTACCTTTATGCATACATACATTGTGTCAATAGAGCCCACATTATGCTGCGCTAGTAAAAGTAAGTAAGTGTTGTAGCTCATTAAGTTAACTGATGGTACTCAACGTAATGTAGCACATAGAATCTGGTATTAAGAGCGGTTAAGGAAGAAAACGTTTTTTCGTAGGAACCAGTTGCACCTGTGATTAATACGTGCTTATTATCAAACAAGTATATGCTCCAAATATAGGGGGAAACAATCTCCTACCGACTTGTAGCTATATAAAAGCAATTTAAACGCTAAGTTCGCACTTATTCTCAGTAAAGTTTAGAAATGATACTAGCTTTTTAGAAAGGAAGAGTTTTTTTAGAGTAAGCAGCTGGGGAATTTTTTAGGAAAATATGAATGTTATTTGCTTTAGGAAAGCATTTTTGAAATGTGGTAGCTGGAGGTAAAACCTCCCGCTACCCAAATATGCATTATTACTTAGATAGCAACAACTTTATTTGCACATGGACCTTTTTGTCCTTGGCCAACTTCGAACTCTACCGCTTGGCCGTCGTTCAATGTAGCGTAACCGCCACCAGCTTGAATTTCTGAATGGTGAACAAACAAATCTTTGCTACCGTCTTCAGGAGTAATAAAGCCAAAACCTTTATCTGCATTGAACCACTTAACTGTACCTTTACTCATAACACTCTCTTTATATTTGGTGAAAAATATAATTCTGATTTGCTATCACCATCACATAATCAGAACTTTAATCTTGCTCACCCACAATAGCGGTAGAGCTTTGAATTGTTACGTCTCACTATAATACGAATTAACGTTAATTACCGCTATTTTTTCTTATATTGACGACTTTTTTCGCTATTCCTAGCAATTCAGATGAAATATCATCTGCTCCGCCTTTAATAAGCTTGCTTACATCGCCGGACGAAAATAAAGTACCACGCTCAGATTTAATATCTAAGCCCCTAACGTAATCTTTTGTTTTACCTGTACTACGAGTATCGATATACTTAAAGATGATTTGTTCGTTAACGCTTTGCGGTTCTTTATTCAAGGTTTTTATTGTATCACTCAAAGATGCTATTTCCAACTCTAAGGTTTCAATTAACTCGCTTATATTTGCATAAGGTTTCATAATTGTCATTTCACTCTTACATGGTTGCTAGCTTTGCAAAAGACACACACGTAAAAAACAAGCATTACGATTAACCATTCGCTCATGCATATAATATACAGTTAACGTAAAAAAGTAAATAGTTCCTAGCTCAAAACGATTATCATGAGTCACCTCAAGTTCTTTTGCGGCGGGTTCTTTATCGGAAATTGTGCCCATTACTTTATGCAAAACATACTTAGGCGTACAATTTTATTTTACAAAGGCACAACTCACCGCCTATAAATGGAGTCTTTACTTATGATACTGCTTACTATACTTATGCACCGCGTCAACAAAATAACCGGCATTTTCAGGCGGGACATCTAAATGAATGCCGTGCCCTAAATTAAACACATGTCCTTCTCCCGCGCCAAAACCGGCCAGAATATCTTGCACTTCTTGTTCTATCCTCTCTTTACTTGCATACAGAATCGATGGGTCCATATTACCCTGCAGCGCAACTTTGTCACCTACTCGTGCTTTAGCATCGGCAATGTCAATAGTCCAGTCTAGCCCAAGTGCATCGCAACCTGTTGCCGCAATAGACTCGAGCCACATGCCACCGTTTTTCGTAAATAATGTAACAGGCACTTTATTGCCTTCGTACTCGCGCGTAAGGCCAGCCACGATCTTTTCCATATATTGCAGTGAAAACAATTTATAATCTCGAGGGCTCAACACCCCACCCCATGTATCAAATATCATGACCGACTGGGCACCAGCCGCTATTTGTGCATTTAAATATGCAGTAACAGAATCAGCAACTTTGTCGAGTAATAAGTGCAATGTTTGCGGCTCAGCAAAGGCCATTTTCTTGATTTTGGTAAACGCTTTGCTTGAACCACCTTCAATCATATATGTAGCTAGCGTCCAAGGGCTGCCAGAAAACCCAATTAGCGGCACACTACCTTTAAGGTTCTTACGTATTGTGCGTACCGCATCCATCACGTATTTGAGCTCTATTTCAGGATCAGGATTGGGCAGTTTTTTAACATCCGCCAGACTCTTTATTGGGTGCTTAAACTTCGGACCTTCGCCGGCTTCAAAGTACAAACCTAAACCCATTGCATCTGGTATAGTCAGAATATCAGAAAAAAGGATCGCGGCATCTAGCTTGAATCGGCGAAGTGGCTGTAATGTAACTTCACATGCCAATTCAGGATTAGTACACACTGCCATAAAATCACCGGCTTCTTTGCGAACAGCCTTATACTCTGGTAAGTATCTACCTGCTTGGCGCATCATCCATACGGGCGTGGCATCTACAGGTTGTTTGAGTAATGCGCGGATGTATCTATCGTTTTTCAATGTCGTCATAAGGTAGTTGCAATCTCTGTCTAACTAATATAAGGAATGTCTGACTATTAATTTTGCGCGAAAGTATACGCTATTTTTTTTGATTTTTCTTTATTCGTCGCAGCGTTTCTTCTATCAAGTGTCCTGCAATGGAAACTTTAGGTGGCGTGTTGGGCATATTGTCAATATCAAACCACTGTGCATCGTGAATTTCTTTACCGTCTACCTTTATATCACCGCCGTCATATTCAGCAATATACCCCACCATTAATGAGTGAGGAAATGGCCACGGCTGGCTGTCGAAGTATTCAACATTTTTTACGCGCACGCTTACCTCTTCCATAACCTCTCGGTGCACAGCCTGCTCTAACGATTCTGCACTTTCCACAAACCCAGCTAAGGTTGAATAATACCCCCCGCCTGATTGCCTTACGCCTTGCGCTAATAAAATTTGCGAACCATTATGAATAGCCACAATAATACACGGAGATACACGCGGATAGACCCTATGTTTGCACTTGTCGCAGTGCATCGCCATTTCCCATGTAACCTTTCGTAGCTCTTCACCGCAGCGCCCACAATATCGGTGTGTACGTAAAAACAATGCATATTGCCATGCTTGCGCAATATATTGAAAATGTTCGCGTGATAAAAGACCCAACAACTCTCTTAATGTATGTAAACGATATTCCCCTTCTACA
Source organism: Glaciecola punicea (assembly GCF_001756615.1). NCBI lineage: Bacteria > Pseudomonadati > Pseudomonadota > Gammaproteobacteria > Alteromonadales > Alteromonadaceae > Glaciecola > Glaciecola punicea. The sequence goes on along the minus strand of NZ_LZXY01000004.1, from coordinate 325,548 downwards.
AATTCTATATGGTGAATGTCAACTAACCAATGCTCACCGTGTTCACTGCTCATTACTAGGGACTGCTGCTGTTCTTGATAATGAGCCAATGCCGCAGGTAAACCGACTAAATCGCCTAAAGATTGCTCATTGCTAATGCCACTATTAATCTTGGCCACTGAGCGCTTTAATAGGATCTTGTGATTGATAAATACAAAAAATAGGCGGGATTTACTTTTCAATGGACACTGACCTTGTGCATAAATAATTTAGATTTAACATTTTTTATTTTACAACTATAACACTTTACGTATATAACGACTTGTTCACAATCCCTTGAATGATATACTTAGGCTTATTAATAGGTGATCATGAAATAGGAATCCTGTAGATTTAAGATGCTATCATTCAAAGATCCTATTAACATACATTGAATTGAGACAAATTGCGCTAAGGTAATTTGGGCTATTGTAAACAAGAGGCGTGCCAAAAGTATGAAAAAATCGTGAGCGTAGCCCTTAATAAGAGTAAACAACTTTTGTTTATCAAGGCTCGAACTTTTTGTGAAGAAAAAGGCGCTCGCTTTACGCCACTTCGTGCTCGGATTTACGAAATACTGCTACAAGAAGATTCCTCGATAGGCGCATACGACCTGCTCGACAAACTAAAACTAATTGAAGATTCTGCTAAGCCACCTACCGTATACAGAGCGTTAGACTTCTTTTTGGAACTGGGCCTTGTGCATAAAGTTGAGTCGACTAACACCTTTAAGGCATGTCATCATTTCGGCTGTTCACACCCCGTGCAGTTTTTAATTTGTGACGCCTGCGGCGACGTTCAAGAAATCAGCTCTGAAGGGGTAGAAGAAACACTAGAGCTACAAGCCAGACAAAATAACTTTCAAATAATTAGTCAAACCATAGAAGCTCATGGCATTTGTCAAAAGTGCCAAGTTAACAACAGAGATAGCTAATCTTTCATTTATATTTTTAGCAAGTAAATAAAGGACAAGGCTAATTTCAGATGAAATTACTCATAGAAATCGTAAACCAGACGACGTAGCAATATAACAAGAATTAGAAAAATTATTTGCTACTTTGGTATAGCAGCGCTTGTTTTATCAATAGACATCTATATTATGCAGATCAAAGCGAGAGGTCCCAAAAATATTCGCACACTATTAGCAATTTTGGCAGCGCTTACTTAAAATTTTGTGTAGATACCTAGTATAAAACGTCGGCGCTATTAATACTTACTTACATTGCACCACAAATGCTGTGTACAAGAACAACTTACAATACAAGAAAAGGAAATTTGATAATGAAAAAACTTACAATCTGTGTGGCTGCGGCCTTAGCTGCGGCATTGACTACTTCAGTTCAAGCACAAGAAGCCCCTCCCTATGAAAGCTGGGTAGGCGGATTCGCTCAGTATTATGGTGCTGACATTGAAAAGATCGAACCTGTTGGCGGACTTAATGACGGCAGAGGCTTTGGCCTTGAAGGTGGATTTCGTTTTGATCCTTCATGGGCAATAAGATTTGAATTAGGTCGTTTGTTAATCGACAACGACAAAAATGATCCATTAGCAAGAGACGAAGACGGCACTTTACTAGGCGTTGACGCCATGTATTTCTTAGAAAATGATGTTGCATATTTCTTCGGCGGTGTGCGCGAGCAATCGCTTAACAGTGACAACTTCCGCATGGCCGCTGCCGGTGTTGGTAAGCATTGGGAATTAACTGATAATATTCGTTTAGTAACTGAGCTTGCTGCCTATCACGACTTCGGTGAAAGCTACAGAGAATATAGCGCAAAAGTAGGTTTAGCCTACGTTTTTGGTGTTAACACCAGCGTATACAGCCCTGATAGCGACGGCGACGGCGTGAGCGATGGCATAGACCGTTGCCCAGGAACGTTAGCAGGTACGCAGGTTGATGCGACAGGCTGTGCCATCGATATGGACAACGATGGCGTATTAAACGCACAAGATGAATGCCCTATGACACTTGCCGGCTCGGTAGTTAACGCACGCGGCTGTGTAGTTGGCGATGCAGACAACGACGGTGTTCTTGACAACGTTGATAAGTGCTTAAACACACCTGCAAACGACAAAGTGGGCGCTGACGGCTGTAGCCTCATGGAAAAAAGAGAAGTATCAGTGGCGCTTAATATGTTGTTTGCTAATAACAGCAGCGTAGTGGCAAATCCTGATTCGGCTCGCATTCAAGAGTTCGCTGCTTTCATGGAGCAGCACCCCACTACCGAAGCGGTTATTGAAGGCCATAGCTCAGCGGTAGGTGAAACTGACTACAACCAGATGCTATCTGAAAAGCGCGCCAATGTAGTACGTACCCTTCTGATTGAAGAATACGGTGTAGATGGTACTCGTTTACAAACAGTTGGTTACGGCGAGACAAGACTTAAGAGCACCGCTAATACAGCTGAAGCAAGCCGTCTTAACCGTCGCATAGAAGTTAAAGTTAGCACGTTGGTCGATACTAACGTTAATCTCTAAGAAACAAAAAGGCTAGTACAGCACTAGCCCCAAATAACAAAGCCCCAAAGATGCTAATTCTTCGGGGCTTTTTTTATGGTCATAGTTGTGTGCTACGTTCACTGACAAAATCGTAAGTTAGTCTTCACCGTAAGCTGCACCCGTATAATTATCAAAACGAGAAAACTGACCCTGAAACGTTAATCGTGTGGTACCAATAGGGCCGTTTCTTTGTTTACCAATAATAATTTCAGCAACTCCTTTAATGTCGCTATTTTCGTTATACACCTCATCTCTGTATATAAACATAATAAGATCGGCGTCCTGCTCAATTGCACCCGACTCTCGCAGGTCTGAGTTAATGGGTCGTTTGTCAGCCCTTTGCTCCAAGCCACGATTAAGCTGCGATAACGCAACAACGGGACACTTCAACTCTTTTGCCAAGGCTTTTAACGATCTTGATATTTCTGCAATTTCCAAGGTTCTATTTTCTGACAAAGTAGGCACACGCATTAACTGTAAATAATCAATCATTATCATAGAGATACCGCCTTTATCCCGCGCTAATTTACGCGCTCGCGTGCGCACTTCCATGGGCGTTAGTCCTGATGAGTCATCTATATAAAGATTATCTCTTTCTTTTAGCATCACCATACTTGATTGAATTTTACCCCAGTCGTCGTCGTTTAAGCGCGCTGTGCGTATTGAGGTTTGATCAACTCGGCTCAAAGAGGCAAGCATTCTCATCATAATTTGTTCAGACGGCATCTCAAGGCTGAACACCAGCACTGGCTTATCTTCCAGCAGTAAAGCATTTTCAACTAAGTTCATGGCAAACGTTGTTTTACCCATTGAGGGACGTGCAGCAACAATAATCAAATCAGAGGGCTGTAAGCCACTGGTTTTTTTATCAAGGTCAGTGTATCCGGTTGATACACCCGTCACCGCTTTCTTTAACTTAGCTAACTCTTCAATTCGCCCAACCGTTTTTTGCAAAGCGGTAGACACACTTATAGGACCTTCGTTAGCCGCTGTGCGCTTTTCTGCTATTTCGAACACTTTGGTTTCAGCTAAATCGAGCAGCTCTCTACTGTCACGGCCTTGTGGGTTGAAACTAACATCGGCAATGTCGTTAGCCGCGCCTATAAGTTCACGCACCACCGCGCGCTCTCGCACTATGTTTGCATAGGCGGTTATGTTTGAAGAACTAGGCGTGTTTCTGGCTAAATTAACTAGGTAACTAAAACCACCTACATCGTCAAGTTCATTGTGTAGTTCTAGCTCAGCTTTCAAGGTTATTGGGTCGGCTGCACTGCTCTTAGAAATTAGACGCGTAATGGCCGTAAAGATAACGCGATGAGAGCGATTATAAAAATCTTCTTGTATGAGTACTTCTGCGACTTTATCCCATGCGTCTATCGACTGAATAATACTGCCTAATACAGCCTGTTCTGCCTCTAAAGAGTGCGGGGGCGTATTGAGTCTTGCGATATCGTCGTCTTGCGATTTGTTCTTAGTCGCAGAAAAAGACGGTTGATTGGGTGCCTGGGCCACAAAAATCCTTAAAGTTTAAAAACAGTTGGTTATTATGCGCTAAGCGAAACGGTTTGTCTCGTCAGAATTGGATAAGATAGCATACCTTTGTATGGCAGTTTTACTTGAAATAGGCATTCGCACTGGCGAAATTACACGATATAAATTACGAGATAAAGCACTATGAAATGCCTATCGTATGTTGAATATTTGTTTGCAGGCGAGCCTACAGGATGGCTACTCAAACCTTGCTCTTCAATCCATGCCAGTAGTGTTTTGCCGTCTGCTTCATGCTTGTCCAAGGAGTGTTTTATACACCATCAATATACAAAGATAACAGCAAAAAAAATGCGCCCGCCAATACAAAGCTACCTAATAGTATACGCAGAAAAATTAGCCTTTTGATTTTAATGCGAGTATACAAATCACCACAACTCAACTCAAGTAATCATCGAAACTTTCAGCTGCTGCAAGACGGCCTATAAAGAATCCCTGTCCATGGTCAATTTTCAACGATTTACACATGTCCAAATGCGCTTAAGTTTCTATTCCTTGAGCAACTACCGGCATTTTTAATGCGCTTTAACATTTCCGCAAGATCTTCATTTGGACGCTTTAAATCGTGTATTAAAATCTCTTTTTCAGTCACATCACGAAACACCGACATGCGGTACTTGCTGCCGTCTACTCCTTCGAACATTTTTTTACTGGTTAGCAGTATTTTTTCGTCACCATTTGCCAAAGTAAGCTGTTCAATCGAAAATTAACCGCTATTAATTATTTATTTCGAACAAACCGGCCGCGCCCATACCGCCGCCAACACACATTGTGACAACAACATATTTTACACCACGACGTTTGCCTTCAATTAATGCGTGCCCTACTGTGCGTGCGCCTGTCATTCCATAAGGATGACCTATTGAAATAGCGCCACCGTTAACATTGTAAATTTCAGGGTCAATGCCTAATTTGTCACGGCAGTAAAGTGCTTGGCAGGCAAAAGCTTCGTTTAACTCCCACAAACCAATATCATTGATACTCAAGCCATGTACTTTTAACAGTTTAGGCACCGCATAAATAGGCCCAATACCCATTTCTTCGGGCTTATTACCAGCCACCATCATGCCTCGGTAAGTACCTAAAATATCTAGATTACGCTGCTCGGCTAATGCTCTATCCATCACGACGCATGCTGATGCACCGTCAGACAACTGACTAGCGTTTCCGCCGGTAATACAACCGCCTTCAATGACAGACTTTAAGCTTTGCAGACCCTCTAAAGTAGTGGACGGACGATTACCTTCATCTGTACTTAAGGTTACTTCTTCAAAAGTAAGTTCTTTCGTTTCTTTGTTGAAAACACTCTTAGTGGTAGACATGGGCACAATTTCTTGGTCAAACCTTCCTGCCTCTTGCGCCGCAGCTGTGCGTAACTGCGACTGTAAACCATATTCATCTTGTGCATCACGTGAGATTTTATATTTCTTGGCCACGTGCTCAGCGGTAAGTAGCATAGGCATATACGCATTTGGTGCGTGCTTAAGCACATTTTCATCGGTGCATTTGCTGGCCCATTCAAAGTACTTTTGCTGTACTTCTGAAATATTCTCTTGGCCTCCTGCTACAATTACTTTCATGCCATCAACCATGATTTGTTTAGCTGCGGTGGCTATTGCCATAACACCCGATGAACACTGCCGGTCAATTGTTTGACCTGACGCACTGTAAGGTAAACCAGCCGCCAAACTTGCTAAACGCGCAATATTACCGCCTGCACTACCAGCGTTTAGCACAGAGCCTATAATTACATCATCAATTTGCGCAGCGTCAACGCCAGAGCGAGCGACAGCATGTTTAATAGCATGCGCGGTCATAGTAGGCGACTTGGTGTTATTAAAAGCACCTTTAAAAGCGCGACCAATCGGCGTGCGGGCAGTTGAAACAATTACGGCTTCTTTCATTGTAAGACCTTTTTAAAGTGATAGTTGTCGTACAGTTTTGTAAAACGCAAAACTGTACGTTTGATAAGCATCGCATAACGGTAGATAAGAATATACATGTGCTTATGGTTTCATGTCTCTATACTAATATAGTGACGCGAATTAGGTCATTTTTAATATTTATAATTAGTTATTAACAATTGATTGAGTCTATACAATTTACCCATGCAGTATGCACCGTGTTCCATGTCTTTGTTATATTGCTAAGGTTATGGTCAAAACATTCGATAACTTGACGAAAATTTACGTAATGTTTGCGGATCTCGCAGCCGATATACTAGCGTATCATTGACGTTTATTTAACCCTGTTAGGGTCTGAGCAATAATCGTAAAAGAATATTGTAATAACACAGCAGGTATTGAATTTATATCTTGAAATGAACTTCCTAGTAAAGTACTCTTCACAGCAAGTATATTTTTTTAAGGTGAATTTATGAAAAAGAGTTTGATTTGTTTTGCACTTGCAGCATCTATTGCTTCTGTTAGTTTACAGGCGCAAGAACGGACTGGGGAAGAAAGCGCATTTCGTTCGGCCGACGGTAGTTTAAAAGAAGAAGCTATTGCGGCAGCGGCAACAGCGCTTACCGTTGCAGCAGCCATAATTTCTAACGGTAATGCATCAGCGCCAGCGCGCATAGTTGACCCAACGACGCCACCTGCGCCAACCCCACCAACGTGTAACGGTGACGATGCTTTAGTTGACGGCGTATGTATTGGCAACACTGTAACGACTACCGTAACAGGAACAGGTACCGGCACTAACACCGGCACAGTAGCGGTAACAGTGCCAGTAACATTTACTTACGCACCAACAAATTAATTTGCCACATACCCTGAAAGCCGCTTTCTAGCGGCTTTTTTATTGGACGTAAACCCTGCGAGAGATCATGAACCCGCTCAAGGTATTTTTAATAGTTGTCATTTCAATTCTATTTGTCACCGCTTGCTCCACTACACAACAAGCGTATATTCGAAATGTCGAAATGTACTTTGAAAGCAACACTGCCGTTAATCTTTCCACTGAAGAAATAAGGCAATCTGCAGCCGATCTTATCTATGTAAAAAATGGCGATCGTTCTCAAGTGACAATGGCCTTAGCTTTTATAGAAAATGGGCAGTATAAATGGGTGTCTAGAGACGGTGTAATGTTCATCACTGAAAACGGCCGTTTAGTGCGTACGCTTAACCTAGACAAAAACCTTATATATGTTAGTAACCTCTCACTCGACCCTTTAGCACTTCCCTCTTTCTACGACAAAGACTTGCAGTGGGACAGAGTCATTGACACGCAACATGGTGAGTATGGCGTAAACGTATCATCGAGTACTTCTGTTTTCATCAACCAGTTAGTTGACATAGAAGATGCGCAGTTAATGACCAAGAAATATCTTGAAACCGTTCACTATAATAGCCAGAAGCATGGCAAGCACACGTGGATAAATACCTTCTGGTTAGATCAATCCTCAGGGCAACTACTTAAGTCGTCGCAGAAAATGTCACCACACAGCAACGCAATAGAAATAACGTATATTAGTCGCGCATTACGACTACTGGAGAAATAGTATGGTGGTTCGTTTAAGCTTCATATTGGCATTAATCTATAGTCATTTCTCATTTTCAGCACATGCCAAGGTAGAAATAAGCGTAAACAACACCGCATATTCCTACAGCGCTAATCCACGTTTAGCTGAAATTTTAGCGCCAATGTCCCTAGCAGATGATTGGTACTGGCCGCAAAGCAAATTATTCAGAACAAATACAGGTAAATCTCAAGCACTGCGTAGCGAAATTATTGAAATACTGTTTCAACAAAAACAAAATGATGGAAAGCATGGCTTAGTTTACAATGACATGTCTGACCAAATAATAATGTGGGATATTGCCGATTTTGTGCCCTTAACGATTGATTTTGACTTAGCGCGCGTTTCCGCAGAACATAATCCTCTCGTAGAAAATGGCCAGTACCGAATATTTTTATCTAAACGTGCTTCTAGTGTATACGTGTTTGGTGCGCTCGAAAAAGACGTAAATTTACCCTACAAAAACGACACCTGCATTGAAGCATTTAGCGCTGAAGTCGCTTATTCTGACTTGGCGGATAAAAGCCATATTTATGTCATCTCTGCTCAAGGCCAAATCACAAAGAAGCCCATAGCCTATTGGAACACTCAGTGTACCTTACTCATGCCAGGCGCAATGATATATATTCCATTACGCGAAAGTCTGTTTTCGCCTCAGCACCGCATAATTAATAGCAAAATGGCAGAGTTAGCAGTCAATAGGATAACAATACAATGAAAGCTACTCGTATTTTTGTCTCGCTTGTGTTGGCATCAAGTCTACATACGACAAGTACATACGCGTCTCAAACATCTAGCCTTGGTGTAGACAGCAATCGAAAGCCCACACAAATGGTCAGAGGTGGCACAGGACTTTTACAAACACCCACTGCTCGAATGGCAAAAGAAGGCGACTTTAGTGTTAATTACAATGATATTGGTGAGTATCGTTTCTGGTCAGCCAGTCTGCAGCTTTTCCCATGGATGGAATCAACCGTACGCTATACGGATGTGCGTACACGACGTTACAGTCGGTTTGAAGGCTTCAGTGGTGATCAAACCTTAAAGGACAAGGGCATTGATGTAAAATTTAGACTTTTGCAAGAAAGCTACTACTTGCCCGATTTATCCATTGGCTTTACAGACATTGGAGGTACGGGTTTCTTTGCTAGCGAATTCGTTAATATCAGCAAACGATTTAGGCAGCTCGATTTTCATATTGGTATTGGCACCGGCTATCTTGGCGCCAGCGGCAACACTAGTAATCCTCTGTGTGAGCTAACAGAATCCTTTTGCGATCGCCCCGCTAGCTTTTCAGGTTCTGGCGGACAAGTAGAGTTTGGCGCATTTTTCAAAGGACCTACATCAATTTTTGGCGGCATTGAATATCAAACACCTATCAATGGTCTGCAGCTTACGCTCGAATACGATGGCAACGACTACATAAACGATAGAGCAGGCCAGCTCAAACAAGATAGCCAATGGAATGTAGGCGCCGTTTATCAGTATGAAAACTGGGATTTTAGCCTCAACTATCAGCGCGGCAATACCCTTGGTTTTGGGGTATCTTACAGCTTTAACATGCACACAATCACGCAAGCCAAGTTTGACAACCCACCGCGTTCTCTTGTCGACTTCACCCCAGCACAAAGTTTAGAAGATTTAAACAGAGAGCGCTTATACGCTGATTTAGTCAACCAAGGCAGTTTCTTAATCAATGCGACTCATCAGTACAACGACGAAATGACGTTTTACGGCGTGCAACTAGGCTATAGGGATCATGATGAGGCGACGCAGCGCGTTGGACGAATTTTGGCATCGGAACTTCCTGAATCTATCACTACCTATAACATTGTTGAAACCGCCGCGAGTACTCCCATTGTGGCGACTAAAATTAACGCTAAAGACTTTAAGATAGCCGCTTCTTACTCGCGCCTTGAAACAGCGATAGCAAAAACTTACGAGCGCATTGACCCGTCCAACAACATGGTAGAAAATTTTGACCCTAACAAGCTTTCGGGATTTTTACTAAGTTCAGAAGCATTCTGGATCCAAACATTTGGTAACCCAGAAGACTTCTATTTGTATCAGGGCGGTGCTTATATCAATACTGGCTACCTTTTTGAAAGCAACTTCTCTGTACGCACAGGCCTGAAGGTCACTTTGATTGAAAATTTTGACAAATTTAATTTCAAAGTTGATGGTCAAGAATCGCCGCTGCCAAGAGTGCGCACCTTTGTAAGGGAATATGTAACCCGAAGTAAAGTAAGCATGGAAAATGCCTATTTACACTGGTTTGACAGAATTGCACCTAATGTTTATGCCCAAGCCTACGGCGGTTATTTAGAAACCATGTTTGGCGGAGTCGGAGGTGAGCTTTTATACAGCCCAGTAAACGGCCAAGTGGCATTTGGTATAGATGTAAACTTCGTAAAACAGCGTGACTTTGACAGCGAGACCGCTTTTTTTGATTACCAGGCAATGACGGGCCATGTAACTATGTATTGGCAACCTAAGTTTTTACCCGACATTCAGCTTACGGTGAGCGCGGGACAGTTTTTAGCTAAAGACAAAGGTGTAAACATCGATTTTGCAAAACGCTTTGACAGCGGCATTATTGTAGGTGCCTATGCCGCATTCACAGACGTATCGGCCCAAGACTATGGCGAAGGTAGTTTTACCAAAGGGTTCTACCTGTCTATTCCCTTTGACCTGTTTTCGTTTGCACCCGCTAAGGGCCGTGGCAACATTCCATGGATACCAATTGGTCGAGACGGTGGTCAAATGCTGCAGCGCCCTATCAAACTAAGAAACCTGACAGAAAGTCGTTCTCCCTTTTATGACTAGTGGCTAAAAAGCGTGATACTTTTTTGTAGAAGTTAAAAAAAGCCCGATCAAAAAAGAAAGACTATTTTGTATGCCGTTATTTACAATCAACTGCACTATACATGTGCCAACAAGAGGACGTGTAAAGCTAAGAGTAGGCAAAGTGTTATTTACTAACACTGCTGTACTTGCAGTTGGCCCTTACCGTCGTTAACAAAAGTCTAAGTTCATAAAGGCCGTTAACATCGGCCTCGAATGTTGGTGCGCTTTCGTTGGGCTCGCTAATGGATACATTGCTTCCTACTGGGATGCCAAAAATTGGCAAAAAAAACACGCTAGTTGTTGCCAATAAGCGTGTTTTAGTAAGTTCAAAATAATCTTACATTAAGCTTCTGCAATAATGACTAACTTTACATTAGCCATTACTTCAGAATGCACTTGAATGTCGATGTTAAACTCACCTAATTCACGTAAAGTACCTTCAGGTAACTTAACTTCTGCTTTAGCGACTTCAATGCCAGCGTCGGTAATTGCCTGAGCAATGTCGCGAGTACCAACAGAACCGAAAAGCTTACCTTCATCGCCAGCTGGAGCAGCAATTGTTAAGTTTTCCAATGCATTTAATTTGTCTGCGCGTGCTTGTGCTTTAGCTAATTTCTCTGCGTTTGCAGATTCTAGCTCAGCACGACGTGTTTCAAATTTCTCTACGTTAGCTGTAGTTGCTGGCACTGCTTTTCCCTGTGGGAATAAGAAGTTACGAGCATAACCTGACTTTACTGTGACCTTGTCACCTAAACCACCTAAGTTGGCGATTTTGTCTAGTAGAATGATATTCATTTGCTACCTCTTTAAATGGCCAATAATTACTTGTGTGAATCAGTGTAAGGAAGCAAAGATAAAAAGCGCGCACGCTTAATAGCTGTTGACAACTGACGCTGGTACTTCGCACTAGTTCCGGTAATACGGCTAGGTACAATCTTGCCGCTCTCAGTGATGTAGTTTTTCAACAAAGCAATATCTTTATAATCAATCTGGACTATGCCTTCTGCAGAAAAACGACAGAATTTACGACGTCTAAAAAATCTCGCCATTATTCCTCTCCCTTCTCATTAGTTGCGCCCGCTTCTGGAGCAGCTTCAGTTGATGCGGCTGGCTGAGCCGGTGCTTCGCTGCGAGCTGGTCTTTCTTTACGTTCGTCGCGACGCTCTTCTTTCGCCATTGGTGACTGTTCAGAATCCGCACCTTTTGTGCGCATAACTAAGTTACGAAGAATGATGTCGTTGAAACGAAAAGCAGTTTCTAACTCTTCAACTGCTGCAGCCGTAGCTTCAACATTGATAAGTACATAGTGTGCTTTGTGAAGCTTTTCAATTGGATATGCCAATTGACGGCGACCCCAGTCTTCTAAACGGTGGATAGTGCCGCCGTCAGTTTGTAGAATACCTTTGTATTTTTCGATCATACCAGGTACCTGTTCACTCTGATCTGGGTGAACCATAAATACTATTTCGTAATGACGCATTACTGCTCCCTACGGTTGTAGCCTCGGATAGTGCAGCTAGCTATCATAAAGACAAGGAGTTTGGTTGGTAGCTGCAAGGGCGCGTATATTATAGAAATAGCGCAGCATTGACAAGTAAAACTTACCTTATAAAAATACTAGTAGAGGCTGCTTTAAACTTGTTTTTGCTTGGGCTTAACCCACAGCACTCCAACATCAGTTTGCGATACTTCTACAAGACTGCCTTTGGACACATCTACTTCACTTTGAAGTCGCCAATGTACACCTGAAAATTGATATAAAGGCTTATCATTAATAGCTGCTATTGCCACTATATCTTCAGGTAACACAAAGGTGTATCCGATAAGGTCACTGCTGGCACGTGTTTTATCCACCGTCTTCTGCATTCTCACCATTGGCTTCCAAAGCGACAGTGCAAAGATAAAGGTAAAAACTGCTATTGACGCAATACCGTATAAAAATGTATCGGGTATAATGCCTACCCACATCAGAATAGAGCTTACTATTGCGGCTAAGCCTGCAAAGAATAAAAAGAAGGTGCTAAACCCTAGCACTGCTACCTCGAAAATAAGCAATACCACACCAATAATAAAAATCGCTTGGATAAAATTGTTGGCAAACCACTCCATTTTACATTCCTTTATTTTTGCTTAAGGCATGAATAATACTTGTGGCCTGAGCAACCATAGCGGCCGCTTCGGTGCCGCCGTCGGGCAACAACACCACAGATGATTCTTTTGCAATAGCTTGCTTTGCTGCTATCGCTTTAGTGGCAAGATCTAATTGGATCGCTTTTTGTCCTGACTCCGTGTTAGCTTCTACCCCTATTTTATTAATCGCTTCTGCCTGTGCGTTAGCCACCGCTATAATTGCTTCAGCTTCACCCTGCGCGCGCAATATTTGCTCTGCTTTATCTCCTTCTGCGGCTAACACAACAGATGCTTTTTGGCCCTCTGCACGGTTAATAGCGGCCTGTCTGTCGCCTTCCGACTCAAGTATTTGCGCACGCTTGACCCGCTCAGCTTTCATTTGCGCTTCCATTGCTTCCATAATTGACGGCGGTGGAATAATGTCTTTTATTTCGTAGCGCATCACTTGTATTCCCCAAGGCACAGCAGCAGCATTAATTGCACTTACGATATTGATATTTAAGATATCTCTTTCTTCAAATGTTTTATCAAGCTCCATTTTACCTAACTCTGAACGCATAGTGGTTTGCGCCAACTGAGTAACAGCAAATATATAATCTTCAACACCATAAGTCGCTTTGTAGGGGTCAAGTACTCTGAAATACAAGACACCGTCGACCATGAGCGATATATTGTCACGAGTAATCGCACTTTGTTCGGGTATATTAACTGCCTGCTCTTTTAAAGAGCGATTGGCCGACACTTTGTCGATAAACGGCAATATAAAATTAAGACCAGCTTCTTTAGTTGACTGGAATTTACCAAAGCGTTCGACAATGAAAGCACGGTTTTGGGGGACAAACTTAATACTGTTTTTCAAAAAAACCAGCACTAAAATGATAATGGCAACTTCAACCGTTAGAATATAATCAAACAGTAGCTCCATAGGATACTTCCTTTTAAAAGAGTAGGTACAAATTGCTAAGTGAGGTATTACGAATAAGACCCCGGGGGCTTGCGCTTAGACTACTGCATGAGTGACATTAGTACAACGAAATTAAGAATTAGCGAGAGAGTTTCGCTTTGCAAGAAGATTAAAGATTGGTACTAAAAATCAAAACAAATAAAAGTCGATTTACGCTTTTCTATTGCTTAGCTTTGTAAGGGTTTTACTTTCCCAATGGCCACATTAGTTCAGTTTTGTTTAAGCGATATTGTCTAATAAACTCTATATATTCGCCCTTGCCTAGCGCACTAGCAAGTGTTTTGATGTGATTTTTAGCTTTCGCTGCTTTGGTTTGCCACAGGTCGAGCCTTATTTCAGCTTGTTCGGAGAAGTCGATAGAAGTAATACTATTGGCCCTTTCTTTTGCAACAAAAAAACTAATTGCCCAGCTCAATAATTTATTATGCACAGTGAGCAATTGTTTAGTTGAAACAGGTGATTCAAGTTCAACCTGACTCACTATTTTAGCAAAATCGTATTCACTTATACTTAAGGTGCTGTCTATAATAGCTTGATTGGCCGCAGAGCAATGTTTAAGTAACTGCAGGTGGGCTTGTTCTATACTGTCTTTGTCTAACTCGTCGTTGAGTAAGCTTACTTCTTCAAGCTCTTGCTTAATGATATCGAAGGCGATTAATTGACGGACGAGAGTGGACATATTTAACTTTGATTGAATAAACAGTCAAACATAATAGACCTTGTTGACTAGAAACGAAATAGACAGTTGGAATAAAGTTGAATTGTTTTTTAATTTTTATGAGAACACAGTAAATAAACACTTTCAAAAACCTCTGACTTTTCTCTAAATCCGCCTTCAACACGACCCGTATATAACTCTTGTATGTGCATAGTATGCCGATAGTGTGAATTTATTTCTTCGTGGCTAACACTGTGAGGAGGTCCTTGTATTAAGCCATCTTTATACTGATAACATACTAACAACTGTTTGGCGCTTTGCGTCAGATTTAAGAGGTGGGCGCAATACTGTCTTCTCATTTGAGCAGGCAAGGCAACTAAGGCGCCGCGGTCATACACTGCATCTATATCGCCTAACACCTTAGCGTGAAATGCAAAGAAATCACCTTGATAAATGTCGAGCGTAAGTCCATTTGAGAACGTGTTGTGAAAATACTGTAAACCAGTGTCTTTATTAAGGTTTGATGATGGTTTCGCAGCTAAATTGAGATCGCCAAACAGTTGTAACACCGCAGATTCGTTCAGTTCTATGCCCACCACGCTATAGCCCTTAGATAAAAGCCAAGCAATATCGCGGGTTTTGCCACATAAAGGCACAAACACGCGCGCACCATCTGCTAGTGTTAGTGCATCAATATGTGCTTTAAGTAAATGATTTCCGTCGGCCTCATGAAAGCCTATTTCATTTTGTTGCCATCTTCGGTGCCAGAAGTCTGCTTGCATTTTTTTGTCCCTGTTTGTTCATTAATTTTCTTTAGTAAAATAGGCTCTTGCGTTTATAAAAATCTCGAACCCTAGCAATGTTAGCATGAAGAACTAGCTAGACCGAATCGCTTAGCTAAGGTAGTGCTCAGGGACTATTAATCCACAGCCTTTCAGAATCAATTTAATCACCGTGTTTGTTGCATGTGTAAATTCTTGCTGTGACATGTGTGCCCCGTGCACATTTTCTATTTGATATGAAAAGTCAGCATAATATTGAGTACTTGCCCATATGTGATGCAATAAGTATTCAGGGTTAATATTGTCCATTTTACCCGCGGTCATCCAATCTTCT
This sequence comes from Glaciecola punicea, assembly GCF_001756615.1. NCBI lineage: Bacteria > Pseudomonadati > Pseudomonadota > Gammaproteobacteria > Alteromonadales > Alteromonadaceae > Glaciecola > Glaciecola punicea. The sequence goes on along the minus strand of NZ_LZXY01000004.1, from coordinate 310,245 downwards.
ATAAGCGTAATGCGGTCTTGCACCCACAGCTTATGAGTGTGCTTAAAAGAGGTATCTAAATTTGGCCCACCGTTTATTATTTCAATCGCGAATACCTTTGAAGACAAGGGCATTGTGCGCGAGTTTTCCATTTTTTCAGCAATGTAATTAGCCAAAGCTTGGGCAGGGCAGTCGTTTACGGTAACCCTGTCAAAGCTCGAATCCCATATACTTAAAATAGAGCTCATTACCTCACTGTAAAGCAACTTTTTAGATCTAAAGTAATACAGCACATTAGTTTTTGATAAGTTTGCGCTATCTGCAATTTTTTGTATCGATGCGCCGCTATAGCCATGCTCCGCAAAAGCCTTTAATGCCGCAGAAATGATAAGCGTTCGCCGTTTAAGCCCTATCGATGTGGTGGGGTTTGACTTCTTTTTTGTTGTAATAGGAAACACTCCAAAACGTTTTAGCGATAGCTCGGCCCATAAGTGACTTATTGTTTACCCGAGAAGTGAGCACTACCCACGTCTTTTTAAATAGACTGCGATGCTATGGAGATTATAGAAAACTGACCAACCGGTCTACTTTTTATAAGATAATAGCGCTATACTAAAATTTGAGAATTCCTTGAGGCTCTTAAAGACAATGATACAGTTTCTCTTAAATGACCAAAAAGTAAGCATCGAAAATGAACGAGCAGATCTCACTTTACTTAACTATTTAAGAGAGAATCGCCGCCTAACAGGCACTAAAGAAGGTTGTGCTTCAGGTGACTGCGGGGCTTGTACCGTTGTCATTGCACAACCTACTTTAGTGCCTTTTGATGCCGCTGAAGCTCAAGGCATTGCCTGTTTGCAAGAAGCTGTTGGTTTCCAAAAAGCCTCTGGTTTGCAAGAAACGAATGTGGCTCGAACAACTGAATCCCAAATAGCTGAAGTCTCAGCAGACAAATCCGCAGCCTTGTCTTATAAGGCAATTAACAGCTGCGTTACTTTTTTGTCTGCGCTTCATGGAAAGCAAGTAATTACCGTTGAACATTTAAGACAAAACAACACCTTGCATCCAGTACAGCAGGCAATGGTAACGGCAAATGCAACGCAGTGCGGCTTTTGTACACCCGGGTTTGTTATGTCGATATTCGCTTTGTATCAGCAACAAGAAGCCGTAAATAGAGCAGGCGTGATCACCGCACTGTCGGGGAATTTATGCCGCTGTACTGGCTACAAGCCTATTATCGAAGCCACACTTGCGGTATGTCGGGAACAAAAACCTAGCCAAGATACAGCGCAGAGTAAGCGTATAATAGCGCAGCTAAACGAGATTCGAGATAACGACGCAGGCTTTACTAGCGCCACAATGAACATGAGCAAAAATGGTCAACACATTAATAAAGAAAACGACCAGCAAAATAATAATAGCGACGCGCCCGCTAGCGACAATTTATACCTACCCAAAACACGTCAGCAGTTAGCCGCATGCATCCAGCATTTTCCAAAGGCGATGCTGGTAGCCGGCAGTACCGATTTAGCACTGCTGCATACCCAAGAATTACAGCCCTTAGAAAAATTAATCAGCCTGTCCTACATGAGCACTCTACAAGAGATTTCAGTCAACAATAATACACTGAGTATAGGCGCCGCCTGTACGCTTAGCGATATGGAACCTGCTCTTTTAAAACACTTTCCTAGCCTTCATGAAATTATTGAGCGCTTCGCTAGTATCCCCATCAGAAATCAAGCAACACTGGGGGGCAACATCGCCGGTGCTTCTCCAATAGGCGATATGGCTCCAGTGCTTATATCTTTGCATGCTTCGGTGGTGGTAGACAATGGCATTAACACCCGCACGCTTCCTCTAAGAGGTTTTTTTACCGGTTACCGCACTACTCAACTGGCCAAAAATGAATGGATCCACAGCATTAATATTCCTTTATTGTCGGCTAACCAGCACCTAGTGGCCTATAAGATATCCAAACGCTTTGAAGACGATATTTCAGCTGTATGCATGGCCTTAAATCTTACGGTAGAAAACGGTAAAGTAACGCAACTAAGCACAGGGTTTGGTGGCGTAGCAGCCACACCGGCATTTTGTGAAAAGCTAGAAACAAGCTTAGTGGGTACAAGCTGGCATCATAAAAGCTGCGTAGACATAGGCCAAAACATATTAGCCAGCGCCTTTACGCCCTTAAGCGACGTACGCGCCAGCGCGCAGTATCGCAATAAGATGATGGTGAACTTGTGGCATCGCTTCTGGCTTGAAACCAATGCCCAAGACAATGCAATAGCAACACGGGTTATTCAACATGCGTAAATTAAAAGAAAAAATCCATCCAGATACCGCTGATAAGCCTACAGCAAAGATCGCTAATTTGCGTTCCAGTCCGCATGAAAGTGCGGTGCGCCAAGTCAGCGGAAGCGCGCGATACGTTGACGATATCCCCGAGCCCGCCAATCTAAAACACGCAGCGGTTGGCATCAGCGCCGTTGCCAGCGGCATTATCAAACACATAAACCTGGATGCAGTGTGGGCCAGCCCCGGCGTTATAGACGTCATTACGTCAAAAGACGTACCCGGCCATATCGACATAGGCCCAGTATTCAAAGGCGACCCGGTGTTAGCCGACGGCGAAATTAAGTTTCATGGGCAACCCATTTTTGCGGTATTAGGGCATAACGTAGAAGTAGCTAAGATAGCCGCTACGCTAGCTATTATCGAGATTGAAGAAACGCCTGCTATTTTAAGCGTGGCAGTTGCTAAAGCCGCGCAGTCTTTTGTGCGCCCTTCTCAGAAAATGTCGCAGGGAGATGCAGCCCAAGGCCTTAAAAACGCGCAACATACTGCAAAAGGCACATTAAGCATTGGCGGCCAAGAACACTTATATATAGAAGGTCAGGTGTCTATGGCAATACCTGAAGAAGAAGACCGCATGTTTATTTACTCTTCCAGCCAGCATCCTAGTGAAGTACAAAAACTGGTGGCAGAAGTACTCAACATCAAACTCAATAAAGTCGTTGTGGATATGCGCCGGATGGGCGGAGGCTTTGGCGGAAAAGAAACCCAAGCAGCTCAATGGGCCTGCATAGCCGCGCTTTTTGCTGCCCGCAAAGACTGCGCAGTAAAGCTTCGCCTTCCCCGCCGCCAAGACATGATAGTGACCGGTAAGCGCCATCCCTTTGAAAACAGTTTTGAAGTTGGTTTTGACGATAGCGGAAAAATTAGCGCCGCTAAAATAGAAGTTAATGGGAACTGCGGCCATTCGCCCGATTTGTCAGACGCCATAGTAGACAGAGCGATGTTTCACGTTGATAACACCTATTTTTTAGAGCATTGCCACATTGACGGGCATCGCCTAAAAACACATCAAGTGTCGCATACCGCTTACCGAGGTTTTGGGGGCCCCCAAGGCATGATAATGGCCGAAGCCATGATTGATAAAGTAGCAAGGGCCATCGGCAAAGATCCACTGAGCGTGCGCAAGCTTAATTTATACGGTGAACATAACGGACTAACAACCCCCTACGGCATGCAGATAGAGCATGACTTCAGCGCCGCTATTATCGAAACCTTAGAAAAGTCGAGCGATTATTGGTCTCGCAGGGCTGCTATAACTACCTTTAACAAAAATAGCCCTATCATCAAAAAAGGCCTAGCGCTAACGCCCGTAAAATTTGGCATCTCTTTTACCGCAAAACATTTGAATCAGGCGGGCGCACTGGTTCATGTATACACCGACGGCAGTATACAGGCGAATCATGGCGGCACAGAAATGGGCCAAGGTTTACACACTAAAGTGGGCCAAATCGTGGCTAATGAATTTGGCGTTAGCCTAAATGAGGTTGAAATTACCTCAACGCGCACTGACAAAGTGCCTAACACCTCGCCAACTGCCGCATCAAGCGGCACAGATCTAAACGGTAAAGCAGTGCAAAATGCGTGTATTATTATTAAACAGCGCTTGGCTGAATTTTATGCACAATTAGTGGGTTTACGGGATCAACAAGTCACATTTTCTAACAGTGCGGTGCACTGCGGCGAACATCAGCTTAGCTGGGAAAGCCTAATTCATCAGGCCTATTATGCGCGCGTGTCTTTATCCGCCAGCGGGTTTTATAAAACACCCAAACTAGACTACAACCGCGAAACAGGCAAAGGTCGCCCTTTCTTCTATTTCGCCTATGGCGCAGCAGCGACCGAGGTAAGCATAGACACGCTTACCGGAGAGCACAAAGTGGACCGCGTAGACATATTGCACGACGTTGGTAAAAGCCTAAACCGAGGCATCGATATTGGACAAATTGAAGGCGCGTTTATTCAAGGCATGGGCTGGTTAACCACCGAAGATTTAGTCTGGGATGAAGCAGGAAGGCTCATAAGCAATAACTTAGCCACCTATAAAATTCCTGCAATTGGTGATACGCCGGCTATTTTCAACGTTGATTTGTTTGACAGACCAAATGAAGAAGACAGTATTTACCACTCAAAAGCGGTGGGTGAGCCTCCGTTTATGCTAGCTATTTCAGTGTGGTGCGCAATGAAAGACGCACTGTCGAGCTTAACAAACTATACGCTTGACCCGCAGCTTGAAACGCCGGCAACCCCAGAGCGCGTAATGGATGCTATTGCTAGCCTTGAGGCACAGCAGTGATGCAGGCACCTGTTCACGTTAGAACATGGTATGAAGCCATTAATGTCTGCCAGCAGCAAGGGCTTGGCTATGTCATTATTACCGTTCTTTTAAGCGCCGGCTCTACCCCACGCGAAGCGGGTTGTAAAATGGTTGTAAGCGCCGGTGAACAGTTCGACACTATTGGCGGCGGCCATTTAGAGCACGAAGCGGTACAAACAGCCCGTGAATTACTGGCCAATAACAAGCAGGCTCAAAAAACAGTTTCTTATCCCTTGTCGAGTCGCTTAGGTCAATGCTGCGGCGGCGCGGTAAAAGTACTTTATGAGGTGCATGTAAATCATCATCAGCATATAGCCGTGTTTGGTGCAGGTCATGTCGCGCAATCGTTAGTGCCTATGCTAGCGCAGTTGCCCATGCAAATAAGCTGGGTAGACAGTCGTGAAAACTTCTTTAATGGCGAATCAAGCACAGTAGCCCAGTCGACCTTAGCGTTAACGAACGTTAAAGCCATCACGAATGATGACCCCACTGAGGAGTTAGCGAAGTTGCCTGACAACACGTGGGTAATAATTCTAACTCACAATCATCAGCTTGATTATGAGCTTGTTGAAACAGCATTAAAACTGCCTACCTTAGGTTTTGTAGGCATGATTGGTTCGCAAACTAAAGCAAAACGATTTATGATTAAATTGGCACATCGAGGCTTTAATGCCAAACAAATGAGCAAGTTTATAAGCCCTATTGGTGATTTGAACATTCCAGGTAAGCGCCCGCTTGAAGTGTCGGTGTCTATTTGTGCGCAGCTTATACGCTTGCTGCACGGCCCTTCTCAAAACGCTGTATTGCCAAGTCAACAAACTCAAGTAGATGCCTCTACTTACGATAAAACTGCATCTTCAACTGCAGCGCAAACATTGCCGCCACAAACCTTAAAGGGAAATTAGTGACACACTCATCTACTTTATATCGCGCTAGTATTCTTCATTTTAGCCAAACGACTCATAATTTTGGCGACCACGGCGATCAGGGCGATTACTTCGCAGACGGCGCATTAATTGTGCAAAACGCCCGCATAGTGGCCGTTGGTCACTTCAGTGAACTTGCTCCGGATTATGCAACATCGGTGCTAGTAGATTATCGAAATCGTTTAATAATTCCCGGCCTGATCGACAGCCATCTGCATTACCCGCAAACCGAAATGATCGCAAAATATGGTGAGCAGTTGCTGACTTGGCTTGAAAACTTTACCTTTCCCACCGAACAAAAATTCGAGTCATACACTTATTGCGAGCTTATGGCTAAGCACTTTGTGACACAGTTAATAAATAACGGCACCACCACTGCGTTTGCCTATTCCAGCGTTCATAAACATGCCGCAGACGCCCTATTTATTGAAGCCTCGAAGCACAACATGGCGATGATAAGCGGTAAGGTCTGTATGGACCGCCACTGCCCAGACGCGTTAAAAGACACGCCCGCGTCAGCTCAGCGCGACAGCGAAGACTTAATCAACAAGTGGCACGGTAAAGGACGTAATTTATACGCACTGACGCCGCGATTTGCGCCTACCAGCAGCCATGAGCAATTAAGCTTGTTAGGTGAACTAGCGCAGCAGTATCCTGATGTGTTTATTCAAACTCATTTGTCTGAAAACCAAAGTGAAATTGATTGGGTAAAAAGCCTCTTTCCTAAACAAAAGTCATACTTGGATGTTTACGATCATTATAATATGGTAAGGCCACGCGCCTTATTTGGCCACTGTTTACATTTAGAACAGCAAGACTGGCAACGCCTAGCTGAGGCTAAGGCAACAGCAGTATTTTGCCCTACTTCTAACTTGTTTTTAGGCAGCGGTTTGTTCAACCTCAAAGAAGCACAAGCAAATGATGTGTCTATTGCCTTGGCCACTGACGTAGGCGGCGGAACTAGCTTTAACATGCTGCGAACCTATGGTGAAGCTTATAAAATTGGGCAGTTACAAAACAATCCCTTAAGCGCTTTAGAAGGCTTATATTTGATGACTCAAGGACCAGCGCTAGCCTATTCGATGGCAGATGAAATTGGCAATTTGAACCCCGGCACTTTTGCTGATTTTGTGGTTTTAGACCCGCATTTCAATCAACTTGCAGAGTTACGCATGGCTAATTTTGAAAGTGGCGAAGATATTCTGTTCGCGTTGAGTTTTATAGGTGATGAGCGGGCGGTTGAGGCGACTTATATTGCAGGTAAGCAGTGTAAGGTCTGATTTGCTTATTATTTGAAGTTTCGACTTCAACTTTAAGACGTCTCGCGAGCATAGGTTTCTGTACCATCGCAGCAGAAACTGTTAGCGCTAATGAATTGCCCCATTGTTTACTTTCCGTTTCAAATTTTATGTGTAAGCACCGTTAAGTGCTAATGGCTTAAGCACACACAATGTATCTACTTGTTCAAGTGAAAACCCCTTTCGTCTACTTGCTTAATGTTCACAAAGCAACTAAAGACGTGCTTGTGATAAGAACAAGGCCTGCTTTTAAAAAGATCAGGCCCTAGACATTTTGCAAGCTAATGTTTATCCTGGCTAAAAAGGGTGATAAATCATGAAATCAGTTGAAGTTGTTGCGGCTATTATCCAACATCAAGAGCGCTTTCTTTGTGTGCAAAGGGGCCCTTCTGAGCTTGATTATATTTCAAAGAAATTTGAATTTCCTGGCGGTAAAATCGAGGCCGGTGAATCGCCCGAAGTGGCGCTTACGCGTGAGATAGCAGAAGAGCTTTCAGTAACGTTAGAGCATCTAGCCTTTTTCACTACGGTAGAGCATCAATACCCCGATTTTCACATTACCATGCACTGCTTTTTATGTTCAATTAGCAATCCTGATGAAATTGAACTCACAGAGCATATCGACCAAAAATGGTTGCTAAAAGATGCGTTAGCTAGTCTTGATTGGGCGGCAGCCGACATTCCTATTGTGTCGCAATTACAAAGCTTAGTTCAGGAAACTTAACCGTGCTGGACACTCATCAAGGATCACAAAATTTCCTTACTGTTAACAACAAGGGCGCAAACTTCTATAGTGAATTAGTAGAAGCTTTTGAAACCTGCATCTCGTTTAGAATTAACGTGGCTTTCGTGACCTTTAGTGGCATTCAAATTTTACTAGACACACTCAAAAATGCAGAGCTAAATGGCACTAAAGGTAAAGTCATTACCTCCACCTATTTAAATTTCACCGATCCTAAGTCGATGCGCAAGCTGAGAAATTTTAATAACATAGAGCTTCGAATATTTGTGGCCAAGCGCGAGCAAGGCTTTCATCCTAAAAGTTACATCTTTGAATACAGCGGCTATTACAAAGTATTTGTGGGCTCATCAAACCTTACTCAAGCGGCCTTAAAAAGTAATATTGAATGGAATGTAAAAACGATTTCTAAAAAGAATGCGTTTATTGATTCTGTGTACGCAGAGTTTGAAAAGGTATGGGCGCTGTCAGAACAGTCTACCGACGCCCTTATTGCAAAATACGAAGCCTTTATTAAGTCGTTTGCGCACGCCGTTTCTCATCCGACTTTATTTACCGCTAATAGCGAAATTGTCCCCAACTCGATGCAAGAAGAGGCTGTTTTTAAGCTCAGCCGTTTAAGACAGGCCCAACAAAGCAAGGCCTTAGTGATAGCCGCCACTGGCAGTGGCAAAACCTTTATGTCGGCATTTGACGTGAAGGCCGTTAAACCCAAAACGATGTTGTTTATAGTACACCGAGAAAGTATATTACTTGACGCGATGGAATCATTTGCCAAAGTACTTGAAGTAGAAAAGTCTTCATTTGGGCTATTAACCGGCAGCTCTTACAATATTACCGCACCATTTTTGTTTGCAACTAACTTGTCTATTGCCAATCACCTGCATAAGTTTTCGCCGAACCATTTTGACTATATTGTAATAGACGAAGCGCATCACATTACCGCTGGTAGCTATCAAAAAGTAGTACAACACTTCAAGGCTAAATTCACCTTGGGCATGACAGCCACACCTGAACGCGGCGATGCTAATTCAATTTATGAAAATTTTGACCATAATATTGCATTAGAAATACGCCTAAGACACGCTTTAGAAGAAAACCTTGTGGTGCCATTTCATTATTTTGGCATAACCGACGCCAGCGGCATCGACTACAACACAGTCAACCAGCTAAAAATTGAAGACATCGCAAGGCTGCTAAAAACTCACTATCGCGTTGAACATATTGTTGATAAAATTGATTTTTATGGCTATGAAGGTGACTCTTTAAAAGCAGTTGGCTTTTGCGCAAACATCGATCACGCCCACTACATGGCAGCGCAATTTAAGCAGCGAGGCTATGAGGCTATTTCGTTAACCGGCACTCATTCAGAAAGTGAACGTCAGCTTGCTATGCGGCAATTAGCAGATGACAGCCATCCATTGTGCATGATTTTCACCGTTGACATTTTTAACGAAGGCATAGATATTCCAGCCATTAACTTAGTGTTAATGCTGCGCCCTACCGCGTCGCCTGTGATCTTTTTGCAGCAGTTAGGGCGAGGGTTGCGTAAACATACAAACAAAACTTTCTTAACGGTTTTAGACTTTATCGGCAATCATAATCGTAGTTTTATGATTGCGATTGCCTTATATGGGCATACATCGTTTGACAAAGACAGCCTAAAGGTTGCTGTTAAACGCAACTTTATAGATTTACCCGGTTGTACTCATGTAAGTTTAGATGAAATTGCTAAAGAGCAGATTCTCGCGCAGCTTGAAAATGAGAGTTTCAGCTCACTAAGGTATTTAAAAGAACAATACTACGGCTTCAAAGCAGTGTGTAATACCAGCGCACATACTAATGAATTAAAATTGCCTATGCTCAATCATTATCTGATGATTGACGGCTCGCCCGAGCCATTAAAATTCGTCGCTTATGCGAATACTTACATTGAATTTTTGTCTAGAGTAGAGCCCGATAACGCTATTATTCAAGGCTTGCGCTTAGAGGGATGTTTTACATCAGTTTATCGCTTCATCTGCGACCATATGCCCGCTAAACGTGTGCCTGAACTTTATATTGTAAAATTACTTCTGTCGCAAGAAAAAGTCAGCATACAGCACGTCGTGCAGCTACTCGTTCAAAACGGCTACCGCTATAACGCAAGTAGTATTGTATTTGCCTTTAACTATTTAGCCGGTAACTATTTTGATAAAATTGATATCGCAAAATACGGCTCTTTAGGCAGCATCGCAGTGAAAGCGAAAAGTGGCTGGGAGGCATATTTTCAAGCGACTTTTGTTGAACTGCAAGAAGTACCTTTTAACGGCAAACACTATGAGTTTCCATCTTATTCACAGCTTGAATTTGCGCGCTCAAGCGCATTTAGCGAGGCCATAAACTCACCCGATAAGCGCCATTTTTTACATGACGCTGTAAATTACGCATTAGCCAGGCATGAACAAGAATTTAGCGACCAAATAAACGGTGATAACTTCCTAGGCCTTTATAAACAATACAATATGCGCGATGTTGCATTAGCATGCGAATATAGCAAAAAACACAGTGCGTTTAGAGGCGCGGGTGTCTTTAGCTACCGTCAGCATTATTTTTTGTTTATAGAGCTGCATAAAGATGAAGATGCAATTGCCTATCAAGACAAGTTGCTTAGCCCACAGCAGATGCAGTGGGACAGCCCAGAGTCGAGTCGTCCAGACAGAGGCCGCGGCGATGATATTATTAAGCATGTAGAAAAAGGACTTAAATTACACCTTTTCGTGCGCAAATTCAGAAAGATAGATGCAGTGGTACAGCCCTACATTTATATCGGCGAGGGCGTATACTTATCGCATATTTATAAATCCTCCCATAAACCGATAACGTTTCAGTTAAGCTTAGACAATGTGATACCTACGCAGATTTATGCCGAATTTGTTACTACAGGTTAAGCTTTGTATTAACCCATTCAAAAGTATGAGCTGCAAACAATGCTAAATAACTTGCAAAACATAGCGAGCAAAATTTTGCAAGAGCACATAAAAAACATATTTTAATGTCTTTATTTGTGTTGAATACGCTGACAAACTTGCAATATTCACATAATATGCATGAAAAATATTGGCAATAAATGTTCGCTATGGCTGGCATGAAAAAATCAGAAAAGCGCATCAAAGATCTTAATTAGCTTTTAAAAGGAATTAGTATGGAACCAAATTTTGCAAGGTATACTATTGACGAGTTACTTGAAGCAAAACGCAGTATCGAGAAAGAGGAAAACCCTGATGAATATGAGGAGATTGTTCGTGAAATTTCTATTCGGCAACAAACTGAGCCTTCTGGGCACGGCTCGCCACAAATCGATTCAGGTAAAACATCACCTCTGCGCAAAAAATTAAGTTTTGCAGTAGCTCGCCTGAGTTTGTTTCCACTCGTTATGGTAAAGATAATAGCCGGCACTTTATGTGTCTATTATGGTCTAGAATTGTTTGACGGTTATGTCTTGCAAGAGGTTGTCCGCAGAGATCAATTACTAACACTCGCGCAGGAACCAACTAGCTATTATATTCGGATGTTGACATATTTTGTGATTAGTTTAGCAGGGCTATGGGTTTTGACATTTGGCACTAAGCTGCGTAAATCATCCTAATTTATAAGAGTAGCTCTTAATAATCTTGCCAAAAGTGCCTGTTATAGATTATCTAAAGCCTTCGGGGCGGTGTCTATATCGAGCGATATTATTTTAAAGGTAGGCTGTTTAAGCGTTAATAGCATTTTGACATCGCCTACATGTACCTTTATCTTGATGGCAGGCGGCTATAGCGGTAGCACCTACTTCGAAAGAACCTGTGACCTTGACCCTGAAACTAAAAAGCCCCGCAATTTCTTGCAGGGCTTTAGGATAGTGGTGCCTCGACCCGGGATTGAACCAGGGACACGCGGATTTTCAATCCGCTGCTCTACCAACTGAGCTATCGAGGCATGAAACGCTACATAAAATGCAGCATTTCGCTTGAGGGGCGTATTAAACGGATTTTGGGGCGTTAAGTCAACAAATTTTTGCCATATTTGCTACTTTCCATCCAAAAATCGTTTGAGTGCCTATTTTGTAGGCGGCACGTAACCTTCTATAGTTGGCTCGACACCTTCAAACAAAAATGCGCTCATTTTTTCTTCCAAATATTTGCGATCGCTGGCTTCCATCATGTTAAGTTTATTTTCATTTATCAACATGGTTTGTTTCTTCTGCCATTGCGTAAACGCCTCTTTTGATATGTTATCAAAAATACGTTTGCCTAGCTCGCCAGGGTATAGTTGAAAATCTAGACCAAGGGCGTCTTTTTTGAAATGTTCGCAGTATACTTCTCTAGCCATTTTATTTTCCTTTGCTTGTTCATTTAATACATTAACTGTATTTGTTTAATTATTTTAACCGTGGGCGCAGCAAGGCCAACTTTTGATGCTTCTTGAATATTAAACCAAAGCGACTTTACATCCGTGCTACTTGGCGTCTCAATTTCCACTTCGCTTTGCGGCGCGGGTTCATTAAACGCTAGTGTAGCCGAGCTTTGCTGTAATTGCTTCACACTTTCTAACTCTATTAGTATGGGCGAAATATGCAAATGAAAGTGACTAAAGGTGTGTGTAAAGGGTTCTAGCGCTTTAATTTGTGGCTTTTTATCCACCAGCAGGCTAGCTAACTCTGCGGGCAATGAAGCGTTAAACGTTCCTTTCAAAGTTTCTAGTGGCTCTTGGCTTTCATAAAAACCCCATAAACCACCCCAAATACCTGAAGAGGGTCGTTTATGCATAAGAATGCTGCCGCTGGTAAATGGAATGAGCATGTAGGTGTATTTTGTTGGAATCGCTTTTTTGGGCTTTTTGTGCGGAAGTTCTTGCTGTCTGCCTTGAGCAAAAGCTAAACAGTGAGACTGCAATGGGCACTCATCGCATTTAGGCTTGCTTCGCGTGCATAGCGTTGCGCCTAAGTCCATTATCGCTTGGGTATAGTCGTCAAATCGCAGCTTATCATCACTAATCGATAAAGGTAAATCATCTTCGCTAGTAGCGTCTGAGACATTATCATAGTCATCTTTATCGCTAACCTTGGTTAATTTGGGGGTACTAGGTTTAAGTGATTCAGCCATTATCCACATAGCGTCTTCTACTTTTTTATTACCCGGCCAGCCTTCTACTGCAAAAAAACGAGCAAGTACGCGTTTTACATTACCGTCTAAAATCACATAAGGCTGGTTACTTGCTAGCGACAGCACCGCAGATGCCGTAGAGCGACCAATGCCCGAAAGTGACAATACTTCGTCAAAATCTTTGGGGAATATACCACCAAACTCATCACGCACACGCTGGGCAGCTTTATGCATATTACGCGCTCGGGCGTAATATCCTAAGCCTGTCCATAAATGCAGCACTTCATCTTGCGTCGCATTGGCTAGATCAATTACGCTTGGGAAGCGCTGTATGAACCTCTCATAGTAAGGAATTACGGCGCTTACTTGGGTTTGCTGCAGCATAATTTCCGACACCCACACTGAATAGCGCGATTTTTGCTGCTGCCAAGGCAGGTGCTTGCGGCCGTGTTGATCAAACCATGCAAGCAAATGCTGACTGAAATTAAAAGGTGGTAATTTATTGGGCATTTTTTCTAATTCATTTGAAAGGTAAAGGCTAACTATTTATTGCCTTTTTTAGGCGTAATGATAAGTTTTGGTGAGTATTTCCTTCTATATATTTCATAAGCTGGAACGGCGCCAAACATACCGATTAAATAACTCGTTTGAAATGAGCTATAGTCAAATATTGTCTTTGCGATTATATCAACCAACAACCAAACCACAGCGAATGCAAGCAAAGCAATTGCAATTCCTACCGTGTGAAATCGAAGCATAGATTGGCCATACAAAGTAGCACCGAATTCTTGTGAGCAGTACGGGCACGTAAAGCTGTCGCGAGGGTGCTCAATATCAAACTTATAGGCTCTACTTTCTAAAAACGGCTTATCACACGAGGAACAGCTAACTTTTCTACCTGGAAAATTCATTTGCAGATCGCATCCGTTCAAACACCCTAAATTCAAATAAATACAAATTAAAGCAAAAGCTTTTTCTATGCAACCGCTTTCGATTTTGCAGCAATTAGCTTCATTAACACCTCAGAAAACTAAAAATAATCACCGTTAAGCCAGCAAGCCAATTCACACAAGCTATTATGAATTGCAATTACCACCAACACTGGGATAATACGCGCCAACGTTTTTACAAGAGCACTACAGTTCATGAGTCGGTTTAACTCTGAAGAAGAAGCACGCGCCGCCGGCGTTTACATATCAAAGATCAGAAGTTTTGTGAAACGCGAAGGTCGCTTAACGAAAGCTCAAGGCAGTGCCATTGAAGAAAATTGGCCCAGCATGGGCCTAAGCATAGATCAAGGCCAGCTTAATTTAGAGCATGTTTTTGGCCGCAACGTCCCAACCGTGCTCGAAATTGGTTTTGGTATGGGTAAATCTTTGGTAGAAATGGCGCAAAACGCGCCAAACACCAACTTTATTGGGATTGAAGTACATCGCCCAGGCATAGGCGCCTGCTTGGCATCCGCGCAGCAGGCTGAGCTAACTAATTTACGCGTGTTTGAGCACGACGCCGTAGAGGTCTTAGACAAGTGCATCGCCAATGAAAGCTTAGATCGCTTACAACTATTCTTCCCCGATCCTTGGCATAAAACACGTCATCATAAGCGCCGAATTGTGCAAAGCGAATTTGTGCAGGCGCTTCGTACAAAACTCAAAATTGGCGGTGAATTTCATATGGCAACCGACTGGGAGCCATATGCCCAACACATGCTAGAAGTGATGCAGATCGCCCACGGCTTCGAAAACAAGTCAAGTAGTCAAGACTATTTAGCGCGCCCCGATTACCGGCCTATTACCAAATTTGAAGTACGCGGCCAAAAGTTAGGCCACGGCGTTTGGGATATTATTTTTACGCGAACACAATAAGGTTATTTTTAAGCATATGTCTACATTTAACACTACATCAAACCAAAGCCTGCTATTGCTTAGAAGCGAAGACCTTTTCAGCCAAGGCAAGTGGGCATTCATAAACCCATTAGACGCGGCGGTTTTCAACAATATCGATAACCCTAATATAATTGGCCTACATCAATATCATCATCATTTTAGCGAATGCGAACGTGCATGCAGCCAAGCTCAATACTTTGGCGCTGCTTTTGGCGAAGGCGTGTTTGGCGAAACTGCCGATGATGAAAAAGCTACTGACCAAAGTACCGTCGCCAATAGCCAAGCAAATAAAGCTGACGCCATAGCAAAACACGCTTTAGACGGCGTGGTTATATACATGCCAAAATCTAAACAGCAATTGGCCATGCTCATAAATAACGCTAGCTATTTAGTAAAGCCAAACGGCAAAGTATTAATAGTGGGTGAGAATAAGGCCGGTATAAAAAGCGCACCGAAGCTGTTAGATAAAATTGGTGAGCACGTTAATAAAATAGATAGCGCAAAACACTGCGGCCTATTCGCCGTTGCTGTTACCAATCCACTGCCAAGCTTTACAATAGCCGATTACGCGCAAGTGCACGAGTACAAGATTAACCAGCAAAGCATGCATATATATTCCTTACCCGGCGTGTTTGGTCACAAACAATTAGATCCGGGCACCGATTTGTTACTACAGCAGCTCACCCCAGAGTCACTGGCTAAAACACGCGGCCATATATACGATTTCGCCTGCGGTACGGGTATTATTGGCTGTTACTTAGCCAAAATTATCACAAAAACCAAACGCGTTACCATGAGCGACATTTCAGCCTTAGCCACTTACTGCAGTGAACAAACGGCGCGTTTAAATGCAGTAGAGGTAAACATTATTGCTTGCAGCGGCGTTGCCCAGTGCGATCCGAAGTTTGACGTAATAGTCTCAAATCCGCCGTTTCACGAAGGCATTCAACAAGACTACAGCATTACCGACAACTTTATAAAACAGGCCTATAGTCGCTCGCATCCCCATGCTAGTATCACGATAGTAGCGAACCGTTTTTTACCCTACCCAGGTATTTTAGACACTGTTTATAAAGGCTTCACCGAAGTAGCTGTTAGCAACAAGTTTCGCGTATATGGCGCTAAAAAATTCGCGAAATCTTAAACTTATGCGACTCAAAAGAATCTACCTATTATGAAAATATTGTTTGTTATATCAGAAGTTGAAGACATAATTAAAACGGGTGGCTTAGCCGACGTAGGCAAAGCTCTTCCCATAGCCTTGTCAAAACTAGGACATGATGTGCGCATTGTTATGCCCTACTACAAGCAAGTGGCTAAAGATCTTGATTTAACAAACACCATACAAAGTCAAATTATGCACATTAACGGCGCTCATTATACATACAAGGTTAAAGAGCTAGGTTTTCACGGAATTAAAATCTATTTAATAGACCACCCTTATTTTAGTGAAGCGCAAAGTTTATACGCAGACGAGTCTTTAGCCAGCAATGCACAGCGCTTTAGTTTACTTTCGTTGTGCGCGCTGAGCGTAAGCTACTACTTAGACTTTGCGCCTAACATTTTACACTGTAACGACTGGCACACTGCGCTTACTCCTTATTTCATGCACAGCGATTATTTAATAAGACATCAGCTTATTAACAAGCACGATTTTTTTGCACAGACAAAAAGTGTTATAACAATTCACAATGCTGCCTTTCAAGGCGCAGAAAAACTTGACCGTGTGCCTTTGCTAAATGACCACGACAAACACCATATTTACAGCGACAACAATCATGTGAATATGCTGCGAACTGGTCTTATGTTTTCAAACAAGATATGCCCAGTTAGCCCTAGCTATGCGCATGAAATTACTAGTTATTTAGGCAGCCATGGTGTGTCTGATGTTATTAACCAAGCACCGCACAAGGTTATTGGTATATTAAACGGCTGTGACTATTCACAGTGGGACCCTGCAAGTGATAAACACCTACCGGCGAATTTTGAGATTGGCAATATGAAGGGCAAGCAAGAGTGTAAAAAAGTGCTGCAAAAAACGGCCGGTTTACCGCAGTTAAAATCAACGCCCTTAATTGGCATGGTTTGCCGCGTGGCAAAGCAAAAAGGCTTTGACTTTATTATGCCCATTATTGAAGATTTACTGTTGCACAAGGTCCAGTTTGTGATTATGGGCACAGGAGACGCCGCAATCGTGGCTAAACTACATGACATAAGCCGCCGTCATCCTGATAAATTTCATTTTTTAGAAGCTTTTAAGCCCAACCTATCGCATTTAATTGAAGCGGGCAGCGATTTCTTCTTAATGCCGTCTGAATTTGAGCCTTGCGGATTAAACCAAATGTATAGTCTGGCCTATGGCACATTGCCCATCGTTCGCCATGTAGGCGGATTGGCCGACACCGTTATTGATATTAGCCAGTCTAATGCCACCGGCTTTTCGTTCACTGAGCCTTCAGCGCTTAATCTTCTATCTACCATTCGTAATGCTTTGCTGAGCTATCACGACTCACCCAGCAAAATAAAAAAAATGATAAAACAAGGCATGCAGACCCGATTCACGTGGGAAACTGCCGCTAAGCACTACGAACATGTTTATAAAAGCAAGTAGATTTACAGAATTTAACTAGGCATATAGTGTAAACTGGATGATTGCCACCGTTTTTGAACCCAGATCGACAAAATGAGCCCCTCAAAGTGCTTTTTTTTTGAAATACTCCGCAAAAGAGAGTAAATTAAGTAAACAAAAGGTTAAAGTCGTGTTTCAGCAAAGAATTGGGTCATGCTTTATAAAAACGACTAAACAAAAATTTTATTCGTTACCTTAATTAGTTCAATAATTATAACAATACAGTGTAGAGTTTATGCAAACGCCAAATATATTAATAGTAGAAGATGAAATAGTAACTCGTACGACCTTAAAGAGTTTATTTGAAGCTGAAGGGTACAACGTATTTGAAGCCGAAAACGGTACCGAAATGCATGAATTTTTTAAGAATAATAATATAAACCTTGTTATTATGGACATCAATTTGCCCGGCAAAAACGGGCTTATACTAGCTCGCGAAGTGCGCAATCGCAAAAACGTTGGGTTAATATTCTTAACCGGACGTGACAACGATGTTGACCGCATATTGGGTTTAGAAATTGGTGCCGACGACTACTTAACTAAGCCCTTCAATCCTCGTGAGCTTACTATACGCGCACGCAATTTACTGTCGCGCACCAGCAATGCCTCTGAAGATGACGACCTGCCTAGCAAAGTTAAGTTTAACGGATGGACTTTGGACGGTGACAGCCGCAGCTTAATTTCTCATCAAGGTCGCGAGTTTAGACTTCCGCGCAGTGAATTCAGAGCGCTCCATTTATTTTTAAGTAATCCGGGTAAAATACTCACCCGTGAGCAGCTTATTATGGAAATGACGGGCCGTGAATTACGCCCTAATGACCGCACGGTCGACGTCACCATTCGTCGTATTCGCAAGCATTTTGAGTCTGAACCAAACGACGAAGAGTTAATTGTGACCATTCACGGTGAAGGCTACCGTTTTTGTGGCGCGGTAGACTAAGCATTTAAAATAGTATACAACAAAAAATCCCAAAGTTTAACGTCTTTGGGATTTTTTTGCTGCAGTTTATGAAGTCAACTTAGCTTGCAGTTTAGGCACCCGCAATTTGCATATCACTCACCAAAACAGAGCCCGTCTGCAAAGAGCCTCGTACTTCACGCTGCGCTCCAATAGCTGCTATGTTAGCGAACATGTCACGTAAATTACCCGCAATGGTGATTTCATGTACTGGGTATTGAATTACGCCATTTTCAACCCAAAAACCTGCAGCGCCACGAGAGTAATCGCCGTTAACAATGTTAACGCCTTGGCCCATTAATTCTGTTACCAGCAAGCCAGTGCCCATTGTGCGCAATAGTTCTTCGTCGCTGTGGCCAGTGTCGCTTACTATACAATTATGAATACCGCCGGCATGGCCGTTACTGCGCAGACCTAGTTTGCGCGCGGAGTAACTGGTTAACAAGTAATTAGCTAGGGCGCCGTCTTTAACAATATCCATATCATGGGTTTGCACGCCTTCATTGTCAAAACTTGCACTAGCTAAGCCCTGCTTTAAATAAGGCACCTCGTTAATGCTTAGCCATGTCGGGAAAATTGTTTCGCCTAAACTGTCGAGCATAAAGCTCGATTTACGATACAAACTGCCGCCGCTAATAGCCGCAACCAAATGTCCAAATAAGCCTGAGGCAATACCGCGATGAAATATAACCGGCGCTTTGGTGGTACCAAGCTTTTGAGCACCTAAGCGAGAAAGCGTTTCTTTTGCTGCTTCAATCCCAATGTTTACGGGCGTGTCTAACTTATTAGCATCGCGCGATACGGTGTACGCGTAATTGCGCTGCATGTCTTGCTGCTGTTGAGCAATAAGCACACAGCTTAGGCTGAAGCGGCTGCTTGCATAGCCCGCATTTATACCTTGGGTATTGCCGTATACGCGCACGCCTATATTGGCATTATAAGATGCACCGTCTGAATTCACGATAAGATCAGAATACTCTAAACCTGCTGTTTCTGAAGCAAGCGCTTGGGCTAGCGCAAATTCCGCGTCTAGCGGCTGCGGATGATATAAATCAAGATCAGGAAAGTCGCTTGCAATTAAGTCGGCATCTGCCACGCCAGCACAACTATCTTCATTGGTGTACTTTGCAATTTCAATGGCTTTGGTAACGGCTAGCTTTAGGGCCTGTGGGGATAAATCGGCGGTTGACGCACTGCCTTTTTTATTGCCAACAAATACCGCTATGCCAAGACCGCCGTCATTAGTAAATTCAAGTGTTTCTATTTCTCTTAATCGTGTGCCAACCGCTATGCCTTGTATTTTAGACATACTTGCTTCAGCGGCGGTGGCGCCCAGTTTCTTGGCAAAAGTAAGGGTCTCGTCTACTATATTTTGAATGTCGCTAAGTTGTTGCTTTACTTCCATATGATAAATTTCGCTATGTTTAACTATTAAATTGGTCAGGCTCTCGTTACAATTCGGATAGTTTACCATTAAATGGCCGAAAAACAGTAGATGACCACCAACTCACCCCAAAACAACAGTAAAGATAAAAACGTTAGCGTGCAAGATGAACAAGAGCCGCCTAGTAAAACACAGCTTAAACAAGACTCTGAAAGGCTGAAAAAGTTAGGTTTGGAATTGGTTGATCTTACGCTAGGGGAGCGCAATAAAATTCCCCTTGACGAAGAACTGCTTACCGCAATTGAGTTATGCACTCGCATAAATCGGAAAAAGGATGGCTTTAGACGCCAGCTTCAGCTTATTGGTAAAAGGCTACGAGCCCGCGATGTAGAGCCCATTGAAACTGCATTAGCTAATTTAAGATCGTCGCATTCAGTCGCCAACCGACATTTTCATTCTCTTGAAAGAATGCGCGATGATATTCTTAAGCATGGCAACGACGGTATAAATAAAGTCATTACAGAATATCCCCAACTTGAACGACAGAAACTGCGTCAAATGCTACGAAATGCGCAAAAACAGGAAGCCGAGAATAAACCACCGGGGGCTGCACGCGAAATTTTTCAGTATTTACGCGCGGAGATCCCGCTTCCTTAAGCTTAGCTATTTACGCATCTTCATGTGGGTAGCGCAGTCCCCATTGCTCTCTGATGGTGTCCATAATACCCATGACTCTTAGCGTAGTGTTTTCTGGCATAAGGTCACTAACCAACAGTTGTTCAGCATTGCAGTCGCTTTTTGCAGCGCGGCTTTGACTATTGATTTGACTTGATTCAGAGCCACATAGCAACAACTGCGTGAAGTGCTCTATTTCAAATTTAAAATTGTCGCTTTCTTCAAAATCGTAACGATGTAGCTGGGGCGGTTCGCCATTTAGTGTGACGCTAAATGATTTAGCACCCAAGAAAAACGGCACGTAAATATCACCTTTATCGCCCATTATGTTTGCGTAAGTTGGACCACTCATTCTAAACCCAGCTGAAAGTTGGGCGACTGCTCCTGTGTCGTATTCCAAAGTATAAAATGAGTTTTTATCAACACCGGTGGATGTCCGGATCCAGCTGCTTGTAATTTTTACGGGCGACTTTTTAAAAATTATATCGGCTATCGTAATAGGGTAAATACCTAAATCGAGCAAGGCTCCGCCAGCCAGCTCGGGGTTATTAAGGCGGTGAGCGTCTGGAAATTGCATATTCAAGCTAAAGTTAGCCTGCACGCATTGAATATTACCAATGCTGCCTTTGTCTAGTACCGCCTGTAAGGCGCTAATTGCAGGCAAAAAGCGCGTCCACACGCCTTCCATCAATAAAAGATTGTTCTGCTTGGCCAGTGCAAACGCTTTTTTTGCTTGGTGGGCATTAAGCGTAAGGGGCTTTTCGCACAGCACATGTTTACCATTTTGCAGACACAACATAATATGGTCAAAATGAAAGTTGTGCGTTGTAGCGATATACACGGCATGAATCGAGCGCTGTTGCAGCATGCTTAAATAGTCACCAAAGTGTTGAGGAATATTAAAGCTCTCAGCAAAGGCTGCAGCTCTAGCTTCGTCGCTTGCAGCGCAGGCTATTACATCAGCATGCACTAGACTTTTAACACCCGCCATAAACGTTTTAGCAATTTGACCACAGCCAAGCACTGCCCAATTTATTGTACTCAACCCTATGTTAGACGGGGTTTCTTCAAGCTTATTGCTTTGCATTATAGTATTCCTTCATATATCTGCACCACATGTTTAGTCAGCATGTGTTGTTACACTTTGGCCCCATACTAAATGGAAACGAGACTTACCTAAGCTACATTAACAACAAGCAAAATATAGAGGTATAAAAGACACTCATACATACACTACAAAGAGATGTAGATTGCATTTATGGATATTGCGACAAAAAATCAAAGCATTATTGTGGTGGTAGCCGACGCCATAACTAGTATTAATTTAATTTGTGAATGCGTAAGTGATTTGGCCACTGGACTGGTTGCAAAAGCCACGCAAAACAACACCCCTTATGCCTGTGTTATGTCGCCTTATTGGTCGCATGAAATTAAAACTGTAGCTTCACCGCATTAACATACAAACGATCTATTAATTCACTTAACAGCGCTTGCTCATCATCGGATAAACAGCTTAATATCTGCTCTTCATACTTTAAAGACAAGGGAACAATTTGGCTGTACACATCGTATCCCGTTTCAGTTAAATCTATTTTAGTACGTCTTTTATCTTCTTTAGAAATTTGCCGTTGAATTAAATTACGGTTTAACAGATTACTTATTGCGCGGCTTATTAGGGACTTTTCAATTTGCGTTTTTGCTGATATTTCATCAGCTGACGCACCAGGATACTCTCCCAGCACCGCCATTATACGCCACTGGGTAATAGACAAACCAAATCTGTCTTTATAAGACTGAGCCACAAGCGAGCTGGTTCTATTGGATAATATTGACAGCCTGTAAGGCAAATACCTTTCTAAGATAAGAAGTGACGTTTTTGTCGTGTTTTCGTTTTTATCGCTCATAAAGTGTTCTTTAAACTTATCGTCACTAGGCGTGATTAATACAAACCTTATGGTTTATGTTTACGTAAAAATAGCGGTAACAACTTATATCACACTATAGCGTTCTTCTCTTACCATAAAGCAAAATAAAGTACGCAAGGGAATACTTAAAACTTGACATTAGTTGCATTAACAACTAATTTAGTTGAAAGCACAACTATGTTTACTTGTATCTTTGTTTTTAGTCAATTATTTTCGGCACTAGCCATGTTGACTCAAAATACCTTACTTCGCATCTGCAGACACTGCATTTGTAAACAACACCTAGAGGATTTGCACATGGCAGACTTATTTGAAAACCCAATGGGATTAGACGGCTTTGAATTTGTAGAATTCACCGCACCCACAAAAGGTATTTTAGAAACCGTATTTACCGCAATGGGTTTTACCCATGTAGCTAATCACAAATCTAAAGAAGTTGCGCTGTGGCGCCAAGGCGACATTAACTTTATCACCAACTATACCAAAAATACCCCTGCCTTTTATTACGCGCAAGAGCATGGCCCTTCTGCCTGTGGCATGGCATTTAGAGTAAAAAATGCCAAGCAAGCCTATGCCCTAGCGCTTAAAAACGGGGCACAGGCGGTAGACATGCAAACCGGCGCAATGGAGCTTAAACTACCTGCGATAAAAGGTATAGGCTCAGCCGCCCTGTACTTGATAGACCGCTACAAAGTAGGCGAAACCATTTACGACATAGACTTTGATTGGATAGAAGGCGTTGATATTCATCCACAAGGCTGTGGTTTTCATACGCTTGATCACCTTACTCATAACGTTTATCGCGGCCGCATGGGCTACTGGGCAAAATTTTATGAAGACTTATTCAACTTCCGCGAAGTACGTTTTTTTGACATAAAAGGCGAATACACTGGCCTATTATCAAAGGCCTTAACTGCTCCCGACGGTAAGATAAAAATTCCGCTAAATGAAGAAGCGGGCGGCGGTGGCGGTCAAATCGAAGAATTTTTAATGCAGTACAACGGCGAAGGTATTCAGCACATTGCGTTTGCCTGCGACGATTTACCTGCATGTTTGGACCGTTTGAAAAAACTTGGTCTCGAATTTATGACGCCACCCCCAAACACTTATTATGAGATGCTTGAAGAGCGCTTACCTGGCCACGGCGAACCGACTGATGAATTGAAAGCTCGCGGAATATTGTTAGACGGCACCACCAAAGACGGCGAACCGCGATTATTACTGCAAATATTTTCAGCCGCCATGCTAGGTCCCGTATTCTTTGAATTCATTCAACGTAAAGAAGACCAAGGCTTCGGCGAAGGTAACTTTAAGGCTTTGTTTGAGTCTATTGAACGCGACCAAGTAACACGCGGTGTGGTAGGTAAGCCAGCAGGAGCGGCCCAATAATGAAACTATCGCGTATTCACCATGTAGCGTATCGCTGTAAAGATGCCAAAGAAACCGTTGAGTTTTATCAAAAAATGTTGAATATGGATTTTCAGTTGGCCATTGCCGAGGACAAAGTGCCGTCTACCCAAGCCCCCGACCCTTATATGCACGTGTTTTTAGACGCGGGCAATGGTAACGTACTGGCCTTTTTTGAATTGCCCAACTCACCAGAGATGGGCCGCGACGGCAATACGCCCGAATGGGTACAGCATATTGCCTTTGAAGTGGCTAGCATAGACGACTTACTGAGCGCCAAAGCCCACTTAGAGTCAAATGGTGTGTCTGTTCTAGGCCCCACCGACCATGGCATTTTCAAATCTTTGTATTTCTTTGACCCCAATGGGCATAGAATTGAGCTAGCGGCCAATATTGGCACACCCGCAATGATGGCCGAACTTAAGCGAGTGGCACCAGCAATGCTAAAAGAGTGGTCGCAAACTAAGCAGGCGCCCCAGCATGCCAACTGGCTACATACAGGTGAAGGTTTTCCTAGCAAATAGCCATAAAATACAAATTTTTAGGGACGGTATTAATGAAATTAGCAAGTGTAAAACAAGGCCGCGATGGTCAATTAGTGGTGGTAAACAAAGCCCTAACGAAAATGGCAAGCGTGCACTTTATTGCGCCAACACTGCAGTATGCCTTAGACAACTGGGAGCGCGTTAGCGCTAAATTAGAAGATCGCTACAATCAGCTGGAATCAGGCTCCTTAGAAGGCGAAGACTATGACGCCTCTATGCTTGCATCTCCCCTGCCACGCGCTTTTCAGTGGGCCGACGGCAGCGCTTATGTGAACCACGTTGAGCTTGTACGAAAAGCGCGCGGGGCCCAGATGCCTGAAACATTCTGGACCGATCCACTAATGTATCAAGGCGGCTGTGACACCTTTCTAGCGCCCCTAGAAGACATTGTTATGCCCCAAGACGAAGGTTTTGGTATCGATTTTGAAGCTGAAGTGGCAATTATAACCGGCGATGTACCCATGGGTGTGTCACCCACTGACGCTTTAGACTATATTCGCTTAGTCATGATTGTGAATGACGTATCGCTGCGTGGATTAATTCCTGGGGAGCTAGCCAAAGGCTTTGGGTTTTTCCAATCTAAACCGTCTAGCGCGTTTAGTCCAGTGTGCGTTACCCCTAACGAATTAGGCGATAGCTTTAAAGATGGTAAATTGCATTTACCCTTGGTGTCGCATTTTAACGGCAGTAAATTCGGCGAACCCAATGCAGGCGTTGATATGACCTTTCATTTTGGCGAACTTATTGCTCACGCGGCCAAAACTCGCGCCCTGTGTGCAGGCACAATAATTGGCTCGGGAACAGTGTCAAACAAGTTAAACGGTGAACCTGGTAAAGCCATAAATGCAGGCGGTGCAGGCTATAGTTGCATTGCTGAGCTGCGTATGATTGAAACCATTCAAGATGGCAAGCCAAGTACTGAATTCATGAAGTTTGGCGATTCTGTTAGCATCGAGATGTTTGATCAGCAGGGGCAGTCAATTTTTGGCCAAATTGCACAGCTCGTGAAACAAAGTAGCTAATAATTAGCTGAGATCTACAATCCACCATGGCTTATTCCCGCGCAGGCGGGAACCCCCATAAACTACACGCAAGTTCAAATATACGGCCATTACTAAAGGGCTTTTCTAGATGGCAGTATAACATTTGCAAATATTAAACCCGCCACCAAAGACATAAAAATTACAAAGGTTTCTTGGCCTATATGTTCAGCCTGCACAAAGTCCTTGCCCGACACAAAAGAATTTAAGCCAATATACGTTTTAGAACCCGGCACCAGTACTATAAGACCCTGCATTAATACAATGGTAGACGGCGCTTTAGCAATACGTGAAAATAAATTGGCGAATATACCCACCGCAAAAGCACCCACGAAAGTTCCTAATCCAAACTCCATGTATTTAGACGCCCAGTAAGTGGAAAAATAACCCACAAAACCGCACATTATGGCAAATGGCGCATGCTTTAAGCGTATATTAAAAATAGGTACCAGCGCGGTACATAAGATAAGTACTGCGACAAACAATGACCAAGACGGTAACTTTGTTAAAGGGTTGTGTTCAACCTCACTAAATAGAAAAAAGCCAATAGAAATACCCAAGAAGGCACCAAAATACAGCTTAAAGAGCTGCATTAACGCGTCCATCACTCGGGCGGTACCGCTGACTACGTGTCGTGATGACAGCTCGGCAAGTCCTATTGCTAAGGCCAAACCTGGTATAAAAATAATAATTGATGACAACACCACTAAGCGAATATTAATACCAGGCTGTAAGTAGTGCGCTATGGCGCAGGCCAACACGCCCGCTACTATAGCCACAGCCGGCTCAAGCATATACAGCACGCGCCTTGAGTGCTGTGCCCAAAATACAAATAGGTACATGATCAGGCCAATAGCACTTGTGGCTGCCGCATCAAGCATGCTCGCCCCCATAAGTACAGCAAATGAGCCTGTGGACAAACTGTAGGCAAACATCATACCCAGCGGATGAAAATACTTAACTTTAGCCTCTATTTCGCTAAGCCGCTCGTCGGCCTCTGCTAAAGTACGTTCACCAGCAATCAATGAGCTAACCAATTCATCGGTGCGCGCCAGTGAACCTAAGTCGAGCTCACCCGGCTGCATGCGCGCTGAATGGTTGTATTCTTCTTCATGTTTGTCACTCCAAATAACGAAGGTAAGCGAGGTAGGCGTTGAAATGAAACTGGCGTTCACATTCAAATAAGCAGCCACTTCGGCTAAATGTGCTTCAAGTCTAAACGCAGGTGTACCGTACTTATGTAACATTTTACCAAGCTTAACAATAAAGCGGCGAATACGAATAAATTCAAATAAATCCATTCAACAAAAACCTTAATAACGTGGGTGGAATAAGCTATAGTGAGTGCAGTATTAATGTAATACCAAGCGCAGTTTTGTATGATGTGTAGCAGGGCGTAAACGCCAAAAATCGCCCCTGCATATTTTCGCGTAGCTTAGTTTAGTACGTCATTTAGGTCAAGAACTAAGCAGTTTATTGGCGCATTAAAGTATCATAAGCGCTACGCTTTACTTTACTAGCTTACGAGCCTAAAGCTAACAAAGTCAGATACTGTGGAAGTTGGCCCTATCCGCAGGTGAAATTCACCATTTTCTATCATAAGGTGTTTTCTTGGCCAGGGCTTATGAACAAGACGCCCTTGATATATTTGACGCCAACGCAACAGATTATGTCTTAAAATCTATAGACGATGAACGAATTAGTCAAATCAGTACCCACTTGCTATTTTATAAGACACAGCGTTACACAAACCTTTATTTGATTCCCGCCAAGAGGTAAACTCATTAGCCAAATTCAATGAACTTCACTGGGTAGGAAATGGCGAAATTATCTTTACAGGAACAACTACTAAAAGCCGGTTTGGTAAACGAAAAGAAACTCAAGAAGGCGAAGAAAGGGTCCAAAAAATCACGTGACTTAGCCAAAGAAATAAAGGCAGGCGTTGCCGTCACAAAACAGGTCCAGCAAGAACGTACACAACAGCTTAACGAACTTAAAAAAGAACAAATAGTGTCCAAAGAGCTTAAAGCACAGGTTAAACAGCTTATTGAAATGAACAAGCTTGACTTAAAACGTGCTGACATAAAATACAACTTCACCGACGGCACCCTAATTCGCTATGTGTATGTAAATGAAGCAACTCGCAAACAACTGATAGCTGGCATTCTAGCGATAGCAAAATATGAAGGCGTAAATGAAACAAGCTATGCGGTCATTCCTAGTATTGTGGCAAATAAAATTGCCCAGCGCGACGAACAAACGATATTAGAAAACAAAATTCCGGAAGAAGAGATTCCAGTTGAAGACGATCCTTACGCTGACTATGTCGTGCCTGATGATTTGATGTGGTAGCCCGCGTTTTGGTATTGTTTAAAATTTCGCTTTTACATTTAGCTATAGGCGCTTCCTAATATATGAAAAATAAAGCACCTTCATGCTGGCGTTGTCCTGTTTGTGAATTGCCCTTAAGGCTCAACTCAACAATTACAGCAAGGCTGTGGCAATGTGACAATCAGCACCGCTTTGACATTGCAAAAGAAGGCTACGTTAATTTATTGCAGCCTCAACATAAGAAAAGCAAAGCACCCGGAGACAGCAAAGAAATGGTGCTCGCTAGGCGCGCTTTTTTATCGCAAGACCACTATTTGCCGTTGGCACAGCATGTAAGCGAGTACCTACTTAGCATATTTTCAAAAAACGCACATACGCGAAACCACCTGTCGGTATTTGACGCAGGCTGCGGTGAAGGCTATTACCTAAGCAGTATTGCTGATTATTTGCTGACGAATACTTTTGATAACGCAGGCCAAACATACTCTTTTTGCGGCATCGATATCGCGAAACCTGCTGTGCAAAAAGCGGCGAAACAAGCGCAAATAGGTTCTCCGGATATTTTTGATTTTGCAGTCGCAAACGCATTCAACTTACCTGTACTTGATGACAGTCAACACGCTGTTATCCAAATATTCGCGCCATCAAAACCCGATGAAATTCACCGCATACTAAAAACTGAAGGCATGTGGATAAACGTAAACCCCGCCAGCGAACATTTATTTGAATTAAAGAATATGGTTTACGACAGTCCACAAAAACATATCCCTGAGACTGATAATATTGAAGGCTTCACCCTTGTTTCACAACAAACACTTAAATTTGAGCTTATACTAGCAGACGCTCAGCAGCGGCAAAATTTGCTTATGATGACACCTTTTTACTGGACTATTTCACGTGATAAAAAGCAAAAGCTGCTCGAGGAATTAACGAGCACACATGCACACTTTGATATTACAGTACTGCGTAAACAATAGGCTATAAACATTTCCTTGGGAACTACCCAATTTCGGCGCATCGACAACCTTTGCTATTTATGGTGTATTTGCGCTGATAGGCCTTAGCTTTGTCATAAAACTTGCATCAGAAACAAAGGGCAAAAGTTTAGAAGAGCTAGCGTTAATCTTAAGTGGCCAAGAAAAGAAGAATGACACCTAGGAGTAATTAGCATAATAAATTACATTCCTTTATATTATAGACCGAATTAATCATTGACTACTTTTGTGAAACGCTTAGATTCACTCTAGTTTTTAATAATCTTTACCCTTGAAATAATCCTGAAACTAACACAATACAAATCTTTAGGCTTATTAAGCGCTAGCACTAATAAACGCCTCAATGACAACGGAGAAATAGATGAAACCAGAAACAATTGCCCTACATGCCGGCTTTAAAAGCGACCCAACAACCAACGCAGCCACTACCCCTATTTATCAAACTACCTCGTTTACTTTCGACAACACGCAGCATGGCGCAGATCTTTTCAACTTAGTGGTTCCTGGTAACATTTACAGCCGTATAATGAACCCAACCAACGCGGTGCTTGAGCAGCGCGTTGCTGAGCTTGAAGGCGGTATTGGCGCACTCGCCGTTGGCTCTGGCATGGCCGCTATTCGCTATGCCATAGAAGCTATTGCCGAAGTAGGTTCAAATATTGTTAGTTCGAGCCAACTTTATGGCGGCACTTATAACCTGTTTGCGCACACATTCCCGCGTCAAGGCATAGAAGCCCGCTTTGCGCCGGGTGAAGACTTTGACAAGATAGCCTCTTTAATTGACGAAAACACACGTGCTCTTTTTTGTGAGTCAATTGGCAACCCAGCCGGTAACGTCGTTGACATAGAACGTTGGGCCGAAATTGCACATGCGGCAGGTGTCCCCTTAATAGTCGACAACACCGTAGCCACGCCTATTTTATGCCGAGCATTTGATCATGGCGCCGATATTGTAATCCACTCACTAACCAAATACATTGGTGGCCACGGCACCACCATTGGCGGCATCATTGTCGATTCAGGCAAATTTGATTGGGCCGCTCATTCTGAACGATTCCAAATGATGACCACACCCGATCCGTCATATCATGGGGTTGTGTATACCGAAGCACTCGGACCAGCCGCCTATATTGGCCGCTGCCGCGTAGTACCTCTTCGTAATACTGGCGCGGCCTTAGCCCCACAAAGCGCGTTTCAAATTATGCAGGGCCTTGAAACCTTGTCATTACGTATGGAAAGACACTGCGAAAATGCAGAAGCCGTAGCCAAATATTTAAGCGCTCACAGCGCGGTAAGCTGGGTCAATTATGCAGCCTTGCCTTCAAGTAAATACTACGACACTTGCCAGCGCATATGCGGGGGTAAAGCAGCCGGTATTATTAGCTTTGGTATAAAAGGCGGTGTTGAGGGCGGTTCAAAGTTTATTGATGCACTTGACCTAATTTTGCGCTTGGTAAACATTGGCGATGCAAAGTCTCTAGCCTGCCATCCAGCTAGCACCACTCACAGACAATTAAGCCCTCAGGAGTTGGCGGTTGCTGGCGTCTCTGAAGATATGGTAAGAATATCGGTGGGTATTGAGCATATAGACGATATTATTGCTGATATTGAGCAAGCGCTTGTTGCCAGCCAAGCTTGAGAAAGGAAGGTAGTAGGGTTAGAGATGTAAGTGCCGTTGTAAGTAAATACCAACGTTAATTCGCCCTCGGTCATTCCCACAAAGGTCGGGGTCTCTTTTGTAGGCTTACGTTATAGCACTTAATTCTGTTTTAGAAGACAGCGGTAATTAAATTATCGCTTTGTTTTTGATTCTTTTTGCATTTCACGTTTACCCGTGCGTATTTCTTTTCTATCTCTTTTGTCGGGGGTAAGTGACCCGTCTTTAAACTTCTGTTTGCGGCTGGCTTTCTCTGCAGCTTTCTTTTCAGCAGCTTTGCCCATTTCTACTTCTTCTTTTGCAATCATCTCGTGGGTTTCAAGGGTAATTCGACCCAACTTACCTGATCTATATTCACCGATAAGCAGTTCACAAATTTTATGTAGGTTAACCCTGCCACCGGCCATTAATGCGCCTCTTTTAGCCGCGGCAAGTTCTAAAAACTCAAGCTCGGTTGCGGGTAGATCATCAATTTTATAGCGCTCTTTTAATAGCTGCGGATAAGCTTTAAGTAAATAGTCGGCGGCATAAAAACCAATGTCATCGTATTCAAGGGCAGTGTCTTTGACCGCACCTGAAATAGCGAGTCGATAACCCGTGTTGGGGTTTTCTAACTTTGGCCACAACACGCCTGGTGTATCGAGCAATACTATGCCATTACCTAAATTTATTCTTTGCTGGCTTTTTGTAACCGCAGGTTCGTTGCCGGTTTTGGCTATCACCCGTTCTGCCAGTATATTAATTAGGGTAGATTTACCGACGTTTGGAATACCTATAATCATCGCGTTAATGGTTTTAACTGAGGCATCTTTTTGCGCACATGTTTTTCGTATAAGCTCTAATATATGTTTAGTTTTGGCGATGTTGTCAATAGAAGTGGTAAAGGTTTTAACCGCGCGATCGTCTTCTAAATGCGCCTGCCATTCGGCGGTAGAGTCAGGGTCGGCTAAATCAGATTTATTGAAAATTTTAATGCAGGGTTTGTCGCCTCTTATTTTGGCTATTTCAGGATTTTCGCTTGAATAAGGAATGCGCGCGTCAAGCACTTCAATTAACACGTCAACCTTTGGTAAGGCTTCTTTCATTTCTGTGAGGGCTTTGTGCATGTGCCCGGGGAACCAATGAACGGCCAAATCAACTATCCTTTTTTGTTGTGTAAAATAAAACTATTATAAATGTAGTAAGTAATCTGGCACTTATTCATCATGTTTAGTCAGTGGCGCACTCAACGATGTGGCAAGCGCGTCTTTAGGCACCTGCGCCACCATGAACCAAGCCATGCTAGGAATATAGCTGCTGCCTATAAGCATGTTTTCATCTGATAGACTGCTTGTGAACTGCGCGCCCTGCTCACCTTGTGCCTTTAGCATTGACTTAGCGTTATTTTCGCCAAGCAATAACTGCAAATTTTGCGGACCGCTGGCGTCGTCTTGGCCAACTTGATCGTACTTTTTCTCGCCCGAACTGCCGCTTTGTACCTGAATAATGCCTGCACTATCCACCAAGAACACATTGCCATGCTGCGCAAAAACTGAGTCATTTAGCATATTAAGCACACCGTTGAAAGACGTAGCTATGCCCGACAGCCCATTCCCATCTGTTTGTTGATAATTAACGTAAAGGTCAACTCGCTTTTTATTTTGATCATAATAAATACTTACCAAATCTTGCTTAGCACTTGCTAGGTAAGCAAAATACCACGTGTCTGTTTCAGGCGTAAGAACCCTTAAAAAACCTTCGTGATTCCAATATTTATGTGAATTTTTATCCGCAAATGAAGCACTGGTAAGGCCATATTCTTCAACATAAAAACCTAGCTTATCCACCAAGACCGACTCCTGGCTAGCATCAAAACCATCGTTTACCCATGCGTGAATGTGCTTGTCATTCGCTAGGCCTTTAGAAATAAGCTTCATTTGTGCCACTCGCGCATCTACCTTAGCGCTTAAAACATCTAAACTAAGCCCTAAGGTATTTTCAACATTGTACTTATTTGTTTGTATACCTTGCGAATTTATATACACTGCGCCAGCCAGCATAAAAACAAATAAAATTGCCGCGCTAACAGCGTAAACACGGGTTTTGGTAGTAGATACTTTTAACATTAGTAGCTCTTTTATAGGTGTAAATTTAACGGCCGAAATAGCGTTTAACGATGAGCATAAAAATGCTAAATGTCATCAAACAAGTTTTATAGCAGACGGAATTTGCCAAGCCTTAGGGCACAATATTAGTGAGTTTTAGCAGTGCCTCAAGGCTGTTCTACTAGTTCAAAGCGTAAGCGCTCAACTAAGTCATCGTCTATCTTAATTTGATGTTTTGCTAAAGCCTGTGCTTTTAAAACGTCTATATACACATCAAACTCTTGCTGAATTGGGCCTTCTTTTAGCTCCGCTAACAAATGATTTGAAGACGCGTAGCCCATTGCAGCCGCGTGGCGTTCTTTTGCTCGGGTAAACTTTATGTCGAGCAACTTTTTAATTGCATGAGCCGCTACCGTTAAGTCGCTTATGTCATTATGCGTAATCATTGTACTAATCGTCCTAAGTGTCTGCTTACGGAGAGTTTATCACTTCGCACTGTCAAAACTAGCCAATTACGACCAAGTATAGGCTTATAAGATCGCGTATCAGGCTCTACTAGTATACTTACCTTCTGCCGTATTCACTTTAATTTTTTCACCCCTTGAAATGTACTCAGGCACCTGCACCGTTAAGCCGGTAGACAATACGGCAGGCTTGGTACGGGCGCTGGCAGAAGCACCTTTTATAGAAGGATCGGTTTGAGTAATGACTAAGTCTACCGAGGTCGGTAATTCAAGACCCACGGGTTTTTCGTCAACTATTAACACCTGCAAGCCAATCGTTTCTTCGGTAATAAACATCAGTTCGTCGCTAATGACTTCTTTGTCAAGTGAGTATGGGGTGTAGTCTTCGTTGTCCATAAACACATATTCGTTACCGTCTACATATGAAAACATCACTTTCTTTTTACTGAATTCTGCAGTGTTTATCATTTCATCGGCTTTGAAGCTTTCATCAGCCTTAGCGCCGGTGGCAACTTCGTACAGGCGCATTCTATATAAACTAGCCCCTGCTCTGCCACTTGGGGTCAGTTTGGCAATATCTTTTACAAAGTAGACTTTACCGTTATATTCTATCGCGGCATTTTTCTTAATTTCACTGGCTTTTGGCATACTGCTTCTCATTGTTGTATAAACAAACTACGTTGTTGTAATCATATATCATTTTTGTTATTTGTAGCGTAAAACCTTGTATGATTTTTGCTAAGCTTGCTGCCCTAACGCTTGGTCAGCGAATTATTTACTTCACTGTTCTAAGGCAATCGTTTACTTTATGTAACTTGCCTGTTTACAAGCTCAATATGAGTATTTTCAATGAATTACCTTTGTTTACCCTTTAATGAACTCACTTGCCTACAGCTTTATGAAATACTGCATTTACGCAGCGAAACCTTTGTGCTCGAGCAAACCTGCATTTATCAGGACATTGATTATAAAGATATTCAAGATGATGTGCATCACCTTATGCTGTATGAGCATGAAAAGCTTATTGCTTATGCTCGCTTATTACCACAAGGGCTCAGCTTTAACACATCAAGCATAGGCCGAATTCTACTCGTCCAATCTATGCGCGGCTCGGGCTTAGGTCGCAAATTTATTCAAGAGTGTGTGGATCGCACTTTTCTACTGTGGCCAAAATGCGATATAACTATTGGCGCCCAAAGCCATTTGAGTCGCCTGTATCGTACGTTTGGGTTTACAGAGGTTTCAAAGCACTATTTAGAAGATGGCATAATGCATGTAGATATGTGCATTTCAAAGAATACAGCGCCCAGTCTCTAACAGACTTATGTGGAGAATCAATTGCATCTTTTTTTGTCTTGGTAAAAGCTTAGCCAGTACGCTTTAATTCGAGAAATAGCAAATATACAAGCCGTATCAAAACATCCAAAATTGACTGGAATATGTATGAATAAGGCTATATCTTAAACATTAAAGTAGCTTAGCTTAGTAAGCTACATCAGCCAAGGACCTAACCCGATATGATAAAGCCTCTAATATTAGGCGCAACCAGCGCACTTTTCTTGCTCACCGCAGCCGCTGTTAAAGCTGATGACCATAAAAAAGACGAAGTTCACAGTAATATGATGTCGGGTAAAGCCGCTATTGAAAAAGCGGTTAGTGGTAATGAGTTTCGTACACCAAGAGACATGGAGCGAGACCAGTATCGCAACCCCGTCGCTACCCTAGACTTTTTTGGCATACAGCCAAATATGACAGTGGCAGAGCTTGGTCCGTCAAGCGGCTGGTATACCCGCATACTAGCGCCACTTACCGCGCAAGACGGCAAATACATTGCATTAAATGGCAGCCCAGCCCCCGGCGAGCGCTATGACGGTTCTATGCAGTGGCGCGAAACATTTATCGATCACGACAGCGACATGTTTGGTGACAATGCTACGGCTCGCTTCATTGGACAAACAGTCCCGTTTGCCTCGCCTAACAGCGTTGATACCGTGCTTATATTCCGTGGCATGCACGGCCAAATTGGCCGCGGCGATGTAAACGGTTTATTAGCAGAAGTATTGGCGAGTCTAAAGCCAGGCGGCGTTCTAGGTATTGTTCAGCACCGCGGACCTGAAGGCTTAGAGCACGACCCAGTAACAAGTATGCGTGGATATGTAAAACAAAGCTATATTGTAGACTTAGTCAAGAACGCAGGCTTTGAGCTAGCCGCCGCCAGCGAAATAAATGCCAACGCAAAAGACCCAGCCGATTGGGAAAACGGCGTGTGGGCACTGCAAGCCAGCAGACCTATTGCTGAAAAAGACGAAAAATTCCGAGAAATTGGTGAGTCAGATAGAATGACATTGAAGTTTGTGAAGCCAGCAGCAGAGTAACGTAGTCGCCAAGATCAGCCACTATGCCGCGCTCGCATCCTTTTAGCCGAAAGTTTTGAGAACCAACGGCTCAGCAGCATGGCCGGCGCCACTTTCCCGTTTAGCCCTAATCGAAAGTGGACCCCAGACATTGTCTTACAGCAAGCTGACAAGGCTTTATATCAAGCCAAAGATTAGGGCAGAAACCGCTGCAGTTATTTTTCATTAACCTACTTTTTGTTTTGTGTTTGTGATCGTAAAACGATAGTCTAAGACATGAAATTTGATACTATTTACAGTACGAGAACATAATTTTAAAGGAGAAAGCATGTCATTTACTAAAGAGCTTATTGACGAATTAAATCTTATCTTAAAATTTCCAGACAAAAGTCTTATGCAGGGTATAAAGATCCATAACAATGCCGACCCAGCTTTAGTCAACGCAGCCCAGCGTTTATTTGAAAAAGGGATTGTTGATCAGCACGACGGCGGTTACTTGACCAATTTAGGCCACGATTTGGCTGAACATGCGACCATTATTCAATCGGCGCTTACTTCTAAACCATAGCATCGTTTGAACGCCACCACCTTGGTTTATTAAACTGGACAGGCTTAGCGTCGTAAACTACGTGCTAAACCTGCAAAGTAGCCGTACAAATGGTACTGAATTTTGAATAGACTATCAGAATGCGGATACAGCCCAACTCGTGCTTCTTTACTTTGCATAGTGCCAGCGACTAAAAAGCTATTTTTAAGCCTATGTTCTTGTATCATTCTCTCAAAGGCTCTTGCAGCGACCTCTTGCGGCCTTGCATAGTAAAACATATTGTATGATTTGTCGGTCAAAATACTTTGCTGCATGAGTTCACTCGGGCCGGTCTTATCAAGCTTTAGGAACATACTTTCAAAAGCGCTTGCTAATTCTAGGTTGAGCGGATGTGGTTTAAGTTGGGCTATGTTGTTAAGCCATACTTCACTGGCATAAAGTCTCGGGTTGGTAGTATGGAACTGGCGGGTGCAAATGTAATGGTCATAGGCATGAAACCACTCATGCGCGAGCGCGCCTCCACCCGCGTTCTTGGCCAACGCTAGGGTTCGACTTGCCCCATTATAATGGGCATAAGCGCCTTTACGGCCGCCTATACCAAAATTAATCGCTAACGTGGCGTTCAACGATATAACTTGCTCTGGTACTGACAAAATATCCATTAAGTCACACAGCGCGTCAAAAAATAGGTTAGCCGCTAACTGCTGTTCTTCTTTGCTTACCCAGCGTCCAACCTCAACACCTCTAAAGCCAAATACTTTTACAATATCGCCAAAACTAACGTCGGCACCCGCGCGATGATTTTCACCATTACGGTAGTAAGCTTTGTGCAAACGGCCTTTTTTCTCTTCCATCATAACTATATTAGCTGCGCTGTATTAAATAAATTGCTTAACGACTGTGTGAGTCTATAAGCTACAAAAAGAAAGTGAAATAACGAATGCTATTAAAATACTAAATTGGTGCGTTAATTAATGTTGCCGTAAACATCTTAGCCGGTAACATGATTTTCAAAAACGTCGCATTTTTTCAGCAGTCCGTAGAATGTTTTAGCACATTGAGGTTAACAAAACGTTACAAAAGGACGGTTTTACGCGCTAAATCCGTTCAAATTAGAAATTTGTTAAGTATCAACCAATCATAGGTTTAATGAATATGGCTTTTAGGGTATAGTGCGCGCGCAATTTTTGCACAAACTATATGCTTGTCTGTCATCTTTTATCAGTATCCATGCATTTTATACCGTCAAAGGAAATACCAGTTTGATCACTACCGCTAACATCACTATGCAATTTGGCGCTAAGCCATTGTTTGAAAATATTTCGGCTAAATTCGGTAACGGCAATCGTTACGGCTTAATTGGCGCTAACGGCTGTGGCAAATCAACCTTCATGAAAATTCTCAGCGGTGAGCTAACACCATCCTCAGGTAATGTATCAGTAATGCCAGGCGAGCGTATTGGCACATTGAATCAAAACCAATTTGCCTTTGAAGAATTCTCGGTAGTCGATGCGGTAATCATGGGCGACGCCGCGCTGTGGAAAGTCAAAAAAGAAAGAGATCGTATTTACTCACTGCCTGAAATGTCTGAAGAAGACGGCATGAGAGTAGCCGATTTGGAATCTGAATTTGCAGAAATGGACGGCTATACCGCAGAATCGCGCGCCATAGAACTCCTACTAGAAGCAGGCATTAGCGAGTCATATCACTTCGGTTTGATGTCGGCAGTTGCACCAGGTGTAAAACTACGCGTGCTAATTGCTCAAGCTTTATTTTCAAATCCAGAAATTTTACTATTAGATGAGCCGACCAACAACCTCGACATATTTACCATAAAGTGGCTAGAAGACGTTTTAAACCAGCGAAAATGCACAATGATTATTGTCTCGCACGATCGCCATTTCTTAAACGAGGTGTGCACGCATATGGCTGACATTGACTATGGCGAATTGCGCATTTATGTCGGCAACTACGAGTCTTATATGGCATCAGCCAGCCTAGTTCAAGAACAACTGCATACTGAAAATGCCAAAAAATCCGCAGAAATTACTGAGCTAAAAAGCTTCGTAGCACGCTTCTCAGCAAATGCGTCAAAAGCAAAACAGGCGACTTCGCGGGCCAAACGCATGGATAAAATTCAGCTAGACGAGGTCGTAGCGTCAAGTCGACAAACTCCTTACATTACCTACAAGCAACATAAAAAACTGCACCGCTTAGCGCTTGAACTTCATGACGTATCGCATGGCTTTAACGGCGAAACTTTATTTACAGGTACAGATATTTTACTTGAAGCTGGCGCAAAGCTTGCTGTAATAGGCGAAAACGGTGCGGGTAAAACAACCTTTTTACGCTGCTTAGTAAAAGAGCTTGAAGCCAACAAAGGCATCGTAAAATGGTCTGAAAATGCTTCTATTGGCTATTTGGCTCAAGACGTTAGCAGCGACTTTGAGCGCTCTGCGACGGTATTTGATTGGATGTCAAGATGGCGCACACCTAAGCACGACGACCTAGCCGTACGCGCTATATTGGGAAGATTGTTGTTTAGCGCCGACGACATTGAAAAAGACGTAAAGGTTTGTTCAGGAGGCGAAAAGAATCGCCTACTGTTTGGCAAACTTATGATGCAAGAGATTAATGTCATTGTAATGGACGAACCAACAAAT
This sequence comes from Glaciecola punicea, assembly GCF_001756615.1. Taxonomy (NCBI): domain Bacteria; kingdom Pseudomonadati; phylum Pseudomonadota; class Gammaproteobacteria; order Alteromonadales; family Alteromonadaceae; genus Glaciecola; species Glaciecola punicea. The sequence continues at coordinate 271,964 of NZ_LZXY01000004.1, read as the reverse complement.
CACATGGATATGGAAGCAATTGAAGCGTTGAACACTGCCCTCAAAAACTTCGATGGTACGCTTATTTTTGTTAGCCATGACCGTGAGTTTGTGTCTACTTTGGCCAGCTCTATTATTGAAATTAAAGATAAAAAGTTAAACTACTTCCAAGGCAGTTACGATGAGTACGTGAGTAACCGCAATTAAGAGAGGCGACAAAGGGCGTGGCATAGTCGCGCTTACTCACGTCCTTTGCCAGTGCCCAGTCTTACCGCCCGTTTTTTCAAGTACGCGGATAGAATGAATAGTCATATTGGGATCAGCAGCCTTACACATATCAAACAAAGTTAGGGCCGCCACCGACACGCCCGTTAACGCTTCCATTTCAACCCCTGTGTTACCGTTTAATTTGCACATGCACAGAATACGTATTTGATTTTGCTCTTCATCAATTTCAAAATCAATCTGTATCTTAGTCAGCATTAAAGGGTGGCACAGCGGAATTAAATTAGCGCAGTTTTTACTTGCTTGAATACCGGCAATACGGGCCACGCTAAACACATCACCTTTAGCAATTTGGTTTTGCTGTATTTGCTCAATGACCGTTGGCAGCATACTTATATATCCTTCAGCACGCGCGATACGCTGCGTAATCTCTTTATTTGAAACGTCGACCATATTCGCTTTGCCGCTTTCATCAATATGACTCAAGCTATTGGGTATGGGCTGTGCTTTACTCACCAAATAAGCCCTTCAGTTTATCACCTGCTTTGTCTAGCAACTTCTGTTTTTCTTCATCCACCTTTTCTTTGAGCTTTCTTTCTGCCTCTTCTTTTAAGCGATTTTTAGCCTCGGCTTTAGCTTGAGCAATTATGTTGTCAAGCAATGCGTTTACAATGGCCGCGCCTACTTGGTCTGCTGGAATACCGTTTGGCTTCCCAATTGAACCCGCATTGAACGTGGGCAAGGTAATTTCATACACCTTTTTCTCAATGTTTAACTCCCCTGTGGACAGTTTTTCAAAATCAAGCTTAAGGCGCACCTCGCTGAGCGTCACGTTTTCAACAATAACAAGGGGGTTAGCAGCCTTTTTGTTAGGGTCAACAGGCTCGTTGTTTTTGGGCAAGTTAGCCATCAGGTTATTTTTTAATATTATTAGGTTGCCTTGGCCTTTTGCATCTACTTCATATAGTACTTCTGGCGCGTTCACAATAAGCGTTTTAACCGTGTAGGGTTCGCCTAATACCTCTCCTAATTCAAGTGTAATTGACTCAAAACTAAAGGCGTTAGACTGACTAAACCCAGCTGGATTTTCTACGTCTACATCTGTAATCGTCATGCGCCCTTGTGAATAGGCTACGTCTACGGAAAAAACAGAAACGCGCGTGCCTAAAAACTGGCTACCTTGCTCTTCAATTTGAGCACGAATAAAATCTCCTGCACCGCTTAGCAAATACCATGCGCCGCCACCTAGCAATACTGCAATGACTACCACTGCTATTAAAAACTTTTTCATCTAGTTCTCCATTATTATGACATTGGTCTAATCGTCATTGCGTATGTTTTAAAGAATACATCATCGTCAAAAGACTTGCCATTCACAATACACTTATACGCTGTATACTTTACCCATAAGGGCTGTCTTATTATTGCTCACACATAAATGTCCACTGGAAAATATAAATGCAAACAATTACTACAGCACAGGCTATGCGCTATAGCCGCCAAATTATGCTGTCGGGCTTTGATTTGGACAAACAAGAGTTACTGATCAATAGCAGTGTATTGCTTATTGGGGTTGGCGGATTAGGCTGCGCGGCCTCGCAGTACTTGGTGGCAGGCGGTATAGGTAAGATTACTATTGTTGATGATGATATTGTTGAAAGTACTAATTTACAACGTCAGGTGCTTCACTTTGAAAGTAGCATAGGTGATAAAAAAGTAGATTCAGCCGCGCAGACTTTGCGTAATATTAACCACTTTGTTGAGGTGCTTCCGATTGATCATAGGCTAGGTCCCGATGAACTTTGTCAGGCCATACAGCAGCACGATATAGTACTTGATTGCAGTGACAACCTAGCCACTAGAAACGAGCTTAACAAGCATTGCTACGCGCAAAAAACACCGCTGGTGTCGGGCGCCGCTATTCGCATGGAAGGGCAAGTATTTTGCGTTATCCCGCAGCGTAAAAGTGCATGCTATGCCTGTATGAGTCATTTTTTTGGTGAGCAAAGTTTAAGCTGTACAGAAGCCGGCGTTATCTCGCCTTTGGTGGGTATTGTGGGGGCAATGCAGGCATTGGAAGCGATAAAAATACTCACCCAATATGGCACTACTCCGGTAAATACTTTGCAATTCTTTGACGCAATGACTTGTACTTGGACAAACATTACGGTTGAGCCTTTAGCTAATTGCGCATGTTGCTCTAAATCTTGATGGTGCTTGTCGCTCGGATTACTTGAATATGCTTAAACTAAACGTAAAGCTGCCTTTATTTACAAAGACAGCTTGTATTTACGCATTTAGTTGAGGGTGACTACAAAATTCCTCAACTAGCCTAAAGCTGAAATTTAAACCCAAGGTACAAGGTGCGCTCAGCCGCCGGCTCAATGCCGTCGTTTCTAACACGGCTGTAATAATCTTCATCAAGCAAATTATTAATACCGGCTTGCACTGACCACGACTGATTAATGTCATAATCAGCGCTTAAGTCGACTACCTGATAGGCATCAATGATAGCATTTATTTGACCGTTACCTGCTCCTCGCGGCTGATTTGAATCTTGCCAAAACTGCTCGTCTACCAGCGTCGCGGTTAAGGCAACGTTTAGCTTGTCTTGGCTATAAATAAAGCCCGCTCGCAGCACATAATCGGGCGCAAATCCTGGTGTATTACCCACTAGGTTGGCGTTTGTGCTTTGCGTAATTTCTGCATCTAATAAAGACCCGTTAATAAAGCCAATTAGTTTGCTGTCGTTATTTTGCTGATGAAAGAAATCATATTCAGCACTAAACTCAATGCCCTGATGACGAGAGTTACCAGAGTTCACTCGCTGCACATCTACGATGTTTACCTGTATTTGCTCAACTTTGTCGTCAAAATCAATTCTAAAAAGACTCACATCCAAGTTAAGACCGTCTATCACCATAGAGCGCACGCCTAGCTCGAAGTTTTTTGCGCTGGAAATACCAGGCCCGTTTGCCCCAGTGAGTTCGGCGTTAGGATTAGCTAAATCATCAAATCGCTGCGGCCGGTAAGACTCTGATACATTCGCATATACCTCCGTTGCATTATTTACTCTATAGCTTGCGCCAAGGCCAAATAACAGTTCATTACTGGTTTTATCAATATTAATGGCACTGCGCTCTAAACTTGCACGCTTTAATGGCTCAAATAAATCATAATTTACGCGCTCGTAGCGCAGCGTAGGCACTACACTTAAGTCACCAAAGCGAAATAAGTTTTCAGCGAACACCGATGAGTAGGTCATAACCCGGTCCTGATCAAACAATAAATCGTCAGCGTTTTGGGTGTTTGAGCGAATATTGCTGCTTACATACCGTGTTCTAGGACTGTCTCCACGATACAACATAGTGCCTGCGGTAAATACATTGTTAGCGCCCCATGCTTGTGCATAGCGTACATCAAGCCCCACAGTGGTGAATTCTTGTTGATCAATATTCGTGGTTGCGGGCTCGTCAGCAGGCTCTAAAAACGCACCAGAACGTCGGCTGAAACGGTCTTGGTAGGAATAATAAAGCTTACCGTTAAGAGTTGAGTCATTGCTAAGCTGTTGATCGTAGGTAAGTGAAGCAATTACTCTGTCTATCTCGATACGGTTGAAAGGGGTATTTACCAAGTCACGGTTTTGCGCAAATTCGCGTGAGCTTAAACGACCTGCTTCGCCTGAGTCTGATTGATATACATCTACATCAAAACCAATACGAATATCGTCAAAACCTTTGTATGCGAGCCCAACGTAACCCGAATTCACCTCGTAGTCTTCGTTAGTGCGGGGCCCGTCGGCCTGCCGATGCTCTAGACTGGCAATAAAACCAAAATCGTCTTTTGCGTAGCGTACTTCATTGTAGGTGCTGTAGAAACCGTCACTGCCAATACTGTGCTCGGTTGACGCGCTGTTTTTTGCGTCAGGGTTAGCACGTGTTGTCATGAAATTGATGGTCGGACCAATTTGCGGACCATACAGTAAACCACCGCCGCCTCTTATAAATTCAGCGCGCTGAATGCGCTGCGCAGGCGGTAAATAATAAATGGTAGCGTAGCCAAACACATCAGACGCCAGCGGTATGCCATTTTGATAAAAAGCCACAAATTCTGATTCATGTGGGTTACCTAAACCACGATAGTTAACGTTATAAATGCTCGGTATTTTTTGGTCAGAAACAAATAAGCCCGGCAGACGAGAAAACACTTGACGCAAGTTGGGCTCAACAAAAGTAGGCTGTAAACTTAAGTCAACGACTGACACTTTTTTACCCGCTAAAATTTTGCCCTCTTCAACCGTATTTATGTTGAATGGAAATGCCTCAAATGTTCCAGACTGTCCTTTTATTTCTATGCGTTCAATTTCGTTTTTTTGAGGATCAACTTGCGTGACGACTGCATGTACAGATGAAGCAAATAGCGCAGATGCGATACAAATTGCGATTGTTGTGCGTTGGTACATTTATTTTACCTTTTGGAATAATATACGAATGATAATGATTACTATTTACTATCAAATGTTAAGATAAGGATCAAAATAAATGGAACTATTTTTGTAGCGTATCACCGGTAGGAAGGGTTTAATTATACCTTTAGGTAAATCTGCCATTAGGTGCTGCTCATGGCTACGCTGCTTGGGTTGAGCACTACGCTCTTACCTGGGGCTGTTCTTTGAGTAACGGGACCCTAGAATGATACTTGTAATATATCTTACTAAAGGCTACTTTTTTTGAGTAGGCATGTAAAAGCATAAGTCTATAAAAACAGCAAATGACTCACATGACTTGCTGTTTTTACTTACTTAGTTACTCCGTATAGTTCAATGGTATTAGTCCTTATAAGACCCACTACCATTTATTCTATAGCTACTATTAGGACTATGCAGACTTACTCAATCAAAGCGCAGCCAATGCGACTGCCCGCAGCGCCTGTTGGCTGCGTTATATAGTCGTCAGCCTTTTCATGAATAATAAGCGCGGTACCGTCTTCATCTAGCAATGCCGGTAAACCATGTTCACCGTTTATGGACACCAGCTCATTAATAACTGTTAAGCTGCCAGTACCGTCATCGCCTACTTCTATATTCATCATGTCGCCTGCATGAGGACCATCGGCAGCCAATTTACCGTGCGCCATATTCATCGGGTTTTTATGCCCACCGGCCGAGGTAAAGTCAGGCGCGTCACATAAACCAAACTCATGAAAATGCATCGCATGCGTTCCTGCGCCGTCAAGACCGCTGATGCTAACAGTCACTTGCGTTCCGCCTTCACCAAGATCTTTTAAAGTAACAGTACCAAGCGTGCTGCCCGTTGCGGTTAAAATACTGTTTTCTAGATCGGCCATCTCTGGGGGTGTTGAAGGCGAACAAGCGGCTAAAACACAAACAGACGTTAACAAAACGGCAGCTTTAAGATTAATCATAAGGGTCTCCATAAGGGTAATTAATTCACACAAAATTATGTGGTCTTTGTTACTTAATGGGTACGCAACTAACAGCAAGAGTGTTCAAAATGATATTTGAACTTTTGAACACTTCAGTCTTTATGTCCCCTTTGCGTTTTAGCTCGAGGTTAGCTTAAGTACTTTGCCATTTATGCGGTCAGTTAGTACATATATGCTACCGTTGTGACCTTGTACGACATCGCGGATCCGCTCGTTGCGATCTTCTAGCTATTTGAAATCGCGCTGCCTCACTATCAAAGTAGACCCGAAAAAAATCAGTCTTTTAACTGCGCATTTGCCCACGCGTAAGCGTCTTCAAAAGTTTCAAACACCTTAAATTGAACAGGGCTAGGTTGAATTTTGAATACTAAAGCGAGCATATTTCTTAAAAAAGCGTTGGGGATAACATAGGCAATCCCCTGGCAGTAGCGCTCAACCACATCCTTATTTTGCCTTAACCACTTAGCCTGCTTTAGCTGATACACCGGGTTTAAATCAAGCGCATTGCGCGCGTCAAATACTAAGGCAATGTCTTCTTTGCCTGCGTAGTTTTCTTCTAGTCCTTTCAAATAGACTGCGAAATTTTGTGCATTCGCTTTTTCGCCAGTGAACTCGATAACGATTAACGGCGCTTTTTCACGATGAAACCTTGCAAACATAATGTAGTGTTCCGAATAAAAATATTGCTAAGGGGGGTAGTTAATAAACCTGAGACTGCGCCAAAAAGCGCGTATTCAAGTGCTGGCGGAAATTAAAATCGCTCAGCCCGAACAACGTGCGCGTCGGTAATACTGACAACGCCAATATGTTTTTCAACCACCCTGTATGCAGCTTCTAGCAGGGTGTCTAAGCGCTCTGGTTTGATTAAGCAAACAACCGACACCATGCCCGCGCGGCCTACTTGGCCTTCGAGCGTCCACTGGCCTGAGCGGCCTGATCCACCTAACACCGGCAGTATTGTGTAGCCCGTAACACCGGCCTTAGTCAGTGCGGTGGTAAGGCGGCGCTCCAATGGGGCTTCTATAACAATTTCGACACGTTTTGCGATATGGGTTTGCATATTAAGCTCCGGTTACAGTTTGGGCAATGGCAAGATACAAAGGTATCCCCAGCGCAAGATTAAAGGGGAAGGTGACCCCAAGTGAAAGGGTTAAATAGATCGCTGGATTGGCCTCAGGTAAGGCCACTCGCATGGCAGCTGGGACCGCGATATAACTGGCTGATGCACATAGAACCATTAACAGAACAATCCCCCCTAGCGACAATCCAATTAGCATGCCAACTAGCAAACCAATGAAAGAACTCACCAGCGGCATGGCGATCGCAAAAGCGACCGCGCCTACACTAAGCACTTTCTTTGACTGGCGCAGGCCACGCCCGGCGATTAACCCCATATCTAGCAAAAACAAACATAATACACCTTTGAAGGGCGCCACAATGAAAGGGCTTATTTCAGCCAAGCCTTTTTCACCCGTAAGCGCGCCTATAAAGAACGAGCCTACAAGCAGCACAATGGAGCCATTAAGCATTAGCTCACGCATAAGGTCAGGCTCCATTTTAGCTTTAGACCCGCTGCGTGCCACTAGCCACAGCGCTGAGAGAATGGCAGGTGCTTCCATTACGGCAGCAACTGCCACCATGTAGCCTTCAGAGTCGATCATTTGGCCTTTGAGTACCGATGTGGTCGCAACGAAAGTCACAATACTTATCGACCCGTAATGCGCAGCAACAGCCGCGGCATCAATATTAGACAGTCCCGTCATGAGTCGCAGCATCCCAAATGCGAGCATTGGCAGCCCAAATGACAGCACCACTCCGGCCACAAGCGATAGCACCAAGGTTGTGTCAATACCGTGCGCGCTAACCGCAACACCGCCTTTAAAGCCTATTGCAAACAGCAGGTATATCGACATACCTTTGGCAACCGCCTCAGGTATTGTAAGTTCGGAGCGCGCCAAAGCAGCAACAAGACCCAGTGCAAAGCTAAGAATAATAGGCGAGATCAGATTTGCGCCGGTGAGGGATAAAATTTCGTTCATCGTGTCTTCCTAGACCTTGTATGACGACAAACTTGTCGGTGCATAGTGTAAGCAAAATAGACTATAAACCTGCACTATTCAACAGGTAGTATTTTATTAATTTCAAACATTTATGCATAGACAACTTCCTTGGAAATAAGAATCAGATATAAACAGTATGATAAATTTGCTGAATATGACAAACTCATATAGAGCATATAACAGTCGTTGCTTTTTTAATGAACGAAACCATCGCTTTACGAAGACGCGTTTTGCTATCTGAGAAATCCGCTGTGCCCCGTTTATTAAGCCTTGAAAAAGCCTTTCATGACCCAGCGATATAAGAGGTAAGCATTTTGTCAGAATCCCGATTCACCAGCTTCTCACAGTTTTACCCACATTATTTAAGTGAGCATACTAATCCAACGTGTCGCTTACTGCATTTCATTGGCTCTTGTCTGGTATTAGCTCTTATTGCCTATGTAATAATAAGCGCGTCAGGCGCTCTGCTGTGGCTAGTTCCCATAATAGGATATGGCTTTGCGTGGGTGGGCCACTTCTTCTTCGAGCATAACAAGCCTGCTACGTTCAAGTATCCTTTTTACAGTTTTTTGGGTGACTGGGTCATGTTTAAAGACATATTACTGGGCAAGATATCTTTGTCAGCAAGGACTTCAACTAAGGAGTAATAGCTACTCTTTCACCAGACCACTACTGCGCATTATGTCTTTTATCTCCGCCACACTAGCGGGATCATCTATCGTTGAGGGCACTGTAAATTCTTCATTGTCGGCAATTTGCCTAAGCACCTTGCGCAATATTTTACCTGAACGCGTTTTAGGTAATCTAGGCACCACAATAACCTGCTTCAAACAAGCCAGTGCGCCAATTTCTTTACGTACCATGGCAACAAGCTCGGTTTGCAAGGCTGCGGCGCTAATATCTGCGCCATCTTTAAGCAGAGCAAAACCTACAGGCACTTGTCCTTTTATACTGTCGTACACGCCAATAACCGTGCACTCGGCTACCGCATTATGAGCCGCTAATATCTCTTCCATTTCGCCCGTTGATAAGCGGTGGCCGGCCACGTTGATGACATCATCTGTTCGGCCCATAATAAACAAGTAGCCGTCTTCGTCTATATAGCCGCCATCACCAGAGCTGTAATAGCCAGGAAACTCTGTTAAGTAGCCGTCACTGAAGCGGTCAAAATTTCCCCAGATAGTCGCCAAGCAGCTAGGCGGCAAGGGAAGCTTTAGCACAATCGCACCTTGTGTATTAGCAGGCAGAGGTTTTCCATAAGGATCTAAAACTTGAATATTAAAACCGGGCACTGGCTTTGTGGCCGAGCCCGCTTTAACCGGTAAAGCTTCGATGCCCATTAAATTAGCGCAAATTGCCCAGCCGGTTTCAGTTTGCCACCAGTGATCAACCACCGGCTTACCGGTTTTTTTGAACGTCCATTCATAAGTGGGAGGATCTAAACGTTCACCCGCCATAAAAATTGTCTCTAAGCAGTCTATATTATAATTGGCTAACAACTTAGCTTCGGGGTCTTCTTTTCGTATGGCTCTAAATGCAGTAGGTGCGGCAAATATAGCCTTAACATTGTATTCTTCAATGACTCGCCAAAATGCACCAGCGTCGGGCGTCCTAACCGGCTTTCCTTCATAAACAATAGTCGTGCAGCCGTGCAGCAAAGGCGCATACACGATGTATGAATGCCCTACCACCCAGCCGACATCGGAAGCAGCCCAAAATACATCCCCGGGTTTGAGATTATAAACCGCACTCATAGAGTACTTAAGTGCTACCGCATGACCGCCGTTATCGCGCACTACACCTTTGGGTTTGCCCGTGGTGCCCGATGTATATAGTACATAGAGCGGGTCGGTGGCTTTAACTGCCACGCAATCGGCAGGCCTTGCTGAAAAAAGTGCGTCTTGCCAATCAATATCTCGAACAGCTTGCATACTAGCGATACACTGCTGGCGCTGCAGCAAAATAACGTGTTGAGGTTTATGTTTAGCAAGCACTATGGCTTCATCTACCATCGGCTTATATTCAATAATTCGATTAATTTCAACGCCACAAGACGCCGTAACAACAAGCTTTGGCTGCACATCGTCAATACGCACCGCTAGTTCATGAGCTGAGAAGCCACCAAACACTACGCTGTGCACTGCGCCTAATCGCGCAACTGCAAGCATGGCAATAATAGCCTCACTAATCATTGGCATATACACTATAACGGTATCGCCCTTGTCCACACCGTATTGCTTGAGCACGCCCGCAAAAGTGGCTACGTTATCGCGTAACTCTTGGTAGGTAAATCGGCTTTTTAATTCAGTCACCGGTGAATCGTAAATTAAGGCAAGTTGATCACCACGACCATTTTTTACGTGATGATCAAGCGCCATGTAGCAAGTATTCATTTCGCCGTCGGCAAACCATTGGGCCATACCGTTTTCATCAGTAGATAAGATACTTGAAGGTGGCTTAAACCAAGCGAGATCTGCAGCTTTTTCGGCCCAAAACTTTTCGGGAGACTCGATAGAATGTTTGTATTCTTGCTGATATGACATAATAATTAGGCCTTTTGTCAAACTACATAAAAATAAAAGATACGCGACTTTTTGGTCTTCAAATCGTAAATTTTGCTCTAACGCTAGACCGAGTGAATGCGTGAACTTGACGTTTATCCTAAAACAAAACACGGTGGGAACGATATGAGACTTAAGGCTTAAAGGCAATTAATTTACCCTGGGCTACTCCTAACAGGCTCCTGAATTTTCGACAATTCAAAGTAATAACATACGCGCTAAGCTTCTTTTTACCTATTAGCACCGATATATATTGAATAACCGCTGCCATAGCATGATTCGATAAATTGAACTATTTTCACAATTAAAGAACTAAGAAATGCCATGACCGTTAGCCACATGGACTAAAACTTTAATCAATGGAGTAAGTCGCTATGAAAATAAAAATAATGATTTCTGTTATTCTCGTAATAATGACATTAAGCGTGTCAGCCCAGTTCACTGGTCCTAGCGCCAAGGGGAACAAAACTACAGTGTCGCAAATTGCTGATGCACGACTGGGAACTTACATCACCGTTTTAGGCAATATTACCTCGCACTTAAGAGAAGATTATTATACTTTCAAAGATGAAACTGGCGAAATTCGAGTAGAAATTGAAAGCTCTGTTTGGCAAAGCCGTGAGATTGGTGCAGAAACTAAAGTTCGCTTGTTAGGCGAAATTGATACAGGACTAACGGGCCGCTATCTCTGGATAAAATCATTAGAGCTTTCGGATCAATAACTTTAAGCATACCCTTTTTTCTGGAGCCTTGAATGACGGACTAAGTTCGTTTGCCGTAAATAGGGCTTGTCCATCGGTAAAACCCAGCGACAGGCGCTTGCTAGTTCTTTCGTCTGAAAATAATTGCCAACCCATGCCCAAGTGGATGTGAATTTCGCTCTATTCTCGCCTGACACAAAATTATTCGATTGTACTTCCCAACATATACGGTGGTACTGACACAATGCCACTAAAAGGAGACATCTGGGCTGTGTCAATATCGAACATTTTGTGGGAAAAAAGACAGTTAAAAGCGCCATGCAATAAAACGACTTATTTTGCTGCCTTGCGCCATACCTACTGTTTTATATTCTAGTGCTCCAACCTGAGTGAGCTTCTTATATAGTGGCGCTAAACTTTTCTGCTTAGCCACCAAAGACGTAAACCACGTTACTTGTTCTTTATAATGCACACTTTCAGCAATCATGCGGCTGATGAAGCCCACTTCACCACCGGCGCACCACAGCTCATTCTTTTGTCCTGCAAAATTCAGATGAGAGCCACTTCGATCATTTTTTGGCGAGCTATGGCCTTGAATTGAGGAATGACGCTTATCTTGGTTACGCTTAATGTTTTGATTTTTTTGCATAGAGCCCGCTAACGCTTCTTTTTGACTATTGTGAAAAGGTGGATTACACATGCTAAATGCGAATTGCTCATGTGGCTTTATTACGCCATCAAAAATGCTGTTAAGCTTATGCTGCTGGAGGATCCTGACGCTTTTTCGCAGCACAGAATTACTAGACCGAATCAAATTTGCAGACGCAATGGCACCCTTGTCTACATCACTAGCCACAAAATGCCAACCATACGATTGACTACCAATAATGGGGTAAATTAGATTTGCGCCAGTACCTATGTCTAGGCCTACGAGCCTGGCAGGAAACTGTCTCGTCGATGCTGGGGTGGCGGGCGAAGCGCTTAATAAATCGGCAATGGCATGAATATAATCGGCTCGTCCAGGAATGGGCGGACACAAATATCCCTCAGGAATGTCCCAGTGTTCAATATGATAGTAGCGCTTTAACAAAGCCGCATTTAGCGCCTTCACTGCATGCGCATTACCAAAGTCGATTGTTTTTCTTGCGCTAGGGTTTCGTATAACATGGGGCGCAAGCAAAGGGTGAGTTCGCGTTAGCGCCTCGAAATCATAGCCGTTTTTATGTAAGTTGCGTGAGTGCATAGCATGCTATTGAAACATGCTTAGACTCTTCATTCAATTTATAAAGAATGCAAATTTACCTGTTAAACCAGCCACTATTAACACGCTAACCTAGCGCTTGCCCCGCCAAGTGAGTGACTGTAAATTCAGGCCTGACAAGTCGACCTGACCCGCAATAATTTCATTACACAGTTTAACGGCAAGCTCTGCCTGCGGGTAAGTCAAATGTTTATATGCAGGACGCTTAATGCTCTCGTACCATACACCTTGGCATACTGAATCAAGCACAATACGCTGAAAACAATGATCATGCTTAACCGGCCAAGTGCTTGACGCTTTACGTGCCATTTCTGGCATAGTTTCTTTTGTCATAATCAGATACTGATTTATGAGAAATGCCATTTCATCGGATGCAGTTTGTGTCATAAACATTATTTTCATAATTGTCACTACCATGCGTGGCTTTCGCCTCTCACTGACGCTTAATCTCACTTAGTATTATTGAACGCCCTGTAGTCGCCGAGAAGCGAAACTCTCCCGTTACCACTACGAATTGTCCTAAATAAGGGCCTACTTTATCATGCGGCACAACTTCAACGCGGTTTAAGCTCTCATCTTCAATCCAGTAATGCATAGGCGTTTCAAAATGACGTACTTTGCCGTTGGTGGTCACTTGGCTGTTGTTAAATTCTGCAGGGCTGTCTACCAGCACTGACAAGCTGACTTCCCGAGCTGGTTCTTTTTCAGCACATCCAAACAGCGCTATCAAAGTAAAGAAGCAGATTGCTATTAAGCTGATACGCTTTTTGTAATGGTGCATTTTGTTACTGTCCTTATGCTGGTAGTAAGCTCATGAATTTCATTTATAATTGCCTAGCTCATCTTTTTTAAAACCACGCTTACACATTATAGGTAGAGGATGCAGTATCGCCGCCCCGCCCGGTCCAATTAGTATGAAAGAACTCTTTGCGCGGCTTGTCGATACGCTCATACGTATGAGCACCAAAATAGTCGCGCTGGGCTTGTAACAAATTGGCCGGCAAACGCGCACTGCGATAGCCATCAAAATAACTGAGCGCAGAGGATAAGGTTGGTGTCGGCACGCCGTTCATAGCGGCAGTAGCCACCACTGTTCGCCAACCAGATTGTGCCGCATGTAATTTTTCAACAAAGTAATTGTCAATCATTAAATTAGTCAGATCGTGATTTTTATCAAAAGCGTCTTTAATTTTATTTAAGAAGGTTGAGCGAATAATACAGCCGCCTCGCCACATAAGGGCAATGCCGCCATAGTTTAAATCCCAGCCTAATTCGTTTGCCGTTTCTCGTAGTAACATATAGCCTTGTGCGTACGAGACAATTTTAGAGGCCAGCAGCGCTTGGCGAATGTCTTCTATGAAGGCTTTTTTGTCACCTTCAAAAGCCGGTTTAGGCCCCGACAATATGCCCGATGCTAAAACACGCTCGTCTTTTTGCGCCGACAAACAGCGAGCAAAAACGGCTTCGCCGATTAGGGTTAAGGGTACGCCTTGCTCTAAGGCTGAAACCGCGGTCCACTTGCCAGTGCCTTTTTGCCCGGCGGTATCTAAAATTTTATCAATTAGGGGCTCCCCGTCTTCTTTAAAAGCAAGAATATCGCGAGTGATCTCAATTAAGTAGCTGTCAAGTTCGCCTTCATTCCAGTCGGCAAACACTGCATGCATTTCATCGGCAGACATGCCCAGTAAATCTTTCATTATTTGGTAGGCTTCGCAAATTAGCTGCATATCGCCATACTCAATGCCATTGTGCACCATTTTAACAAAATGGCCTGCACCGCCTTCACCAACCCAATCACAGCATGGTGTGCCGTCTTCTACTTTGGCCGATATCGTTTGAAAAATATCTTTTACCGCAGGCCACGCCGCCGCCGAACCGCCGGGCATAATTGAAGGCCCTGTTAGCGCGCCTTCTTCTCCACCTGAAACACCAGTACCTATATACAAGAGCCCTTTGCTTTCAAGGTATTTGCTTCTACGATTTGAATCAGGAAAATGCGTATTGCCGCCATCTATAATAATATCGCCTTTATCAAGGTGCGGTATAAGCTGCTCTATTACGTTATCAACAACGCCGCCGGCTTTCACCATTAACATAACTTTACGCGGTGTAGACAAGGAGTTCACTAATGCTTCAATACTGTAGGCACCGCGGATACTTTTATCTTTAGCCCGCCCGTTAATAAAACTTTCTACTTTGTCGGTTGAACGATTATATGCGGTAACCGTGAAGCCTTTATTGGCCATGTTTAAAATTAAATTTTCGCCCATAACGGCAAGGCCGATTAGGCCAATATCTGACAGTACTTTCATAAAATTAGTTAACTCTTTATTATATATATAATATAAATAGTGACTAGCGAGGGCATACTCAAGGGGTAATATAAATTAACTGGAAAAAACGACACTCCTTTTATTTAGGCCCTTATTCAATATTGCTAAAAGAAAAGCACTAATTGCAGGCTACGGCAGTTTACTAAGCCAGTTTTCTCGTCAATCATACAGTCAAATAAATGAGACTGGTCTTCCTGTTATGGTAAACGCGTGGAATAGTCATAGCCATTTCTGCTCATTTGCACCAGTTGCGTCTCATCAGTGAAAATGCTTCCCTGCTAGCACTGAAATTTTCACGTCCTTTCATTAACGATGCATTTCACTCATCGTAAAAAGCGATTAAACCAATTACTTTTATTCACAATATATTTACATTATAAACCGATATAATTTTCCTTGTGCCTAATTAATCGTGTAGTGGCATATTAAGTTTACGATCTAAACCTAAAAATCAGATAAACGTCGCCGTATATTGCATATACGACGAAAATAACCCAACAAAAGGAATTTTAAAATGAAAAAACAAAAAATGTTTTTGAGATCAGTTGTAGCTGGCTGGGTAAGCATTGCCTTACTATCGGGCGCTGCGCTTGCGCAAACACCGTACCTCTCGGGCGCTGAGCTTGCGCAAGGACCGGAAATAAGTAAGCCCAAAGGGGCCATTGGAACCGGTTCAGTAAAGCAAGGACAAGCAAAACCAAATGACTTTTGGTGGCCTGAACAGCTTAACCTCGCGACACTTAGAGACAATGATGCTCGTTCAAACCCATTGGGGCCTAATTTTGACTATGCAAAAGAGTTTAGTAAGCTCGACCTTCAAGCCGTTAAAACTGACCTAAATACACTACTCACTACCTCACAAGATTGGTGGCCTGCTGATTTTGGTAACTACGGACCATTTTTTATTCGTATGTCATGGCACAGCGCTGGTACCTACAGAACGCTCGATGGTAGAGGCGGAGCAGGCGGTGGACAGCTGCGTTTTGAACCCCTCAATAGCTGGCCCGACAATGCGAATCTAGACAAAGCAAGACGTTTGCTATGGCCAGTTAAACAAAAGTACGGCGAGGCGCTTTCTTGGTCTGACCTAATGGTATTAGCGGGTAACGTTGCACTTGAAAATATGGGCTTTGAAACTTATGGCTTTGCGGGCGGTCGCGCAGACGACTGGGAGCCCGACCTAGTGTATTGGGGACCAGAAGTAGAAATGCTTGCAAGCGATAGAGAGACCCGAGACGGCAAGCTGCAAAGACCACTTGGAGCCACGCACATGGGCATAATTTACGTCAATCCTGAAGGTCCACGAGGCGTGCCAGATCCTATAGGATCTGCCAAAAATATACGTATTACATTTGAAAGAATGGCAATGAATGATGAAGAAACCTTAGCATTAATAGCAGGTGGGCATACTTTTGGTAAAATGCATGGCGCGCACAAACCAGCAGACTGTCTTGAAGCTGAACCCGCCGCTGCAGGCATAGAAGAGCAAGGCTTAGGTTGGAAAAACAACTGTGGTAAAGGTCATTCTGAAGATACCATTACCAGTGGACTTGAAGGTGCGTGGACACAAGCGCCAACGCGCTGGACTTCATTATATTTGAGCAATTTGTTAAATTTTGAGTGGAAGCAAACTCGCAGTCCAGCTGGCGCTATTCAATGGATACCTACCGATGAATCGCTGCATGCCATTGTGCCCGACGCTCACATTAAAGGTAAATTTAATCCGCCAGTAATGACCACCGCCGATTTAGCCTTAAAATTTGATCCTGATTATCGTAAAATTGCTGAACGCTTTTTGGCAGACCCAGAAGAATATCGCTTAGCCTTTGCAAAAGCGTGGTACAAACTAACGCACAGAGATATGGGACCTTCTAGAAATTTCTTGGGCAATGAAGTGCCTAAGGGTATCAAAATTTGGCAAGATCCTATTGCCGAAGACACTAAGTCTACGCTTAGCAATTCGCACATTAATCAACTTAAGAAAGACATACTTAGCGCTGATTTGACTATATCAGAACTTGTGCGTGTAGCATGGGCCTCGGCCGCTAGCTATCGCGCTTCTGATATGCGCGGCGGTGCCAATGGTGCTCGTATAGCGCTAGCCCCACAAAAGGATTGGCCGATAAACAACCCGCAAGAACTAGCTAAAGTACTCAAGGTATTGAGCACTATACAAAGCGACTTTAATAGCGGCTCGTCGAAGCGAAAGCATGTATCATTGGCCGATTTAATAGTACTAGGTGGCTCAGCAGCAATAGAAAAAGCCGCAAAAGACGCTGGTTATGCTGTTTCAGTACCCTTCATGCCAGGCAGAGGTGATGCAACTCAAGCACAAACTGACGTTAATTCGTTTAGCCTGCTTGAACTGAATGCTGACGGGTTTCGAAATTATTTTGTAGCACAAGAAAGCTATGAACGTTCGCCTACAGAAATGTTAATTGACCGCGCAGACCAATTAGACCTAAGCGTGCCACAGATGACCGCTTTAATAGGTGGCTTACGTGCCTTAAATGCAAATTATGAACAATCTGCGCATGGCGTATTAACTGATCAACCAGGTACACTTAATAATGATTTCTTTGTGAATTTGCTTGACATGTCTACCGTGTGGAGAAAATCTGCTACCGATGGTTTGTATGAAGGCTTTGATCGTAAATCTGAAGAATTGAAATGGACAGCAACCTCGGTCGACCTTATTTTTGGTTCTAACTCTGAATTACGTGCAGTAGCCGAAGTGTATGCTTTTGATACGTCGCAAGAAAGATTTGTGAATGACTTCGTTGCGTCTTGGGCGAAGGTGATGAATTTAGATCTTTAGTTTGATTTGAGTTAGTTTGTAAGCCGCGGCTGTGATTAATTTGCAGCCGCGGTTTTTTTTTAGCGCCAAGGTGACAGCTACTCAGTCAAAATAAGCTAACGAAGTAAGCAAACCTGCAGCACCGCAGAAAAAATGTGCGCTTTGGTCACCACTTTCAAAACAGTATAAGTAAAGCCGAGAAATATAGGTATTATGGATCATCTTAGTAAGCCTTACTCAGGTTAAATCAAAAGATCTATCGAACTGGCTATTTTCTGTGTAACTGAGCAGATATAGCTGTTCACAAATAATCATAGGGGAGTTGTTTTGAGTAAAAAAATTGTTATCGCTGGTGCCGGCATTGGTGGATTGTGTGCTGCCTTGGCGCTGGCAAAACGCAAATTTGAGGTGCTTGTTTATGAACAAAGTCCGCAACTTAACGAAGTAGGTGCAGGTTTACAGCTTAGTCCCAACGCCATGCATGTATTACAAACACTTGGTATAGCAGACGAGATTAAAACTAAGGCCTTTCGTCCAAATTCAGCCGTGATGCGCCACTATAAAACTGGCAAGACTTACTTTACTGTTCCTTTGGGTGATACCGCCACACAAAAATATGGCGCTCATTATCTGCATATTCACCGCGCTGATTTACATTCTATTTTGCATAATGCCTGCAAAAATATGAACGTAAGTATTCACTTAGGTCAAACTATCCAAAGTTACCAACAAACGCCACAGAATCTAACAGTACAATTTGACAACAATGAATGTCTCTTCGCCGATGTGCTCATAGGCGCTGACGGTATCAAGTCAAATATCCAAGCTTGCATGTTAGGGCAAACACCCTCTGAATTTACCGGACAAGTAGCCTGGCGTGGCATGGTACAAGCAAACAAACTGCCTAAAGGCTTGATTAAATCAAACGCTAATTTATGGGTGGGCCCAAACAAACACTTTGTTAGTTATTATTTGCGCGCCGGCAACTTAGTCAATTTTGTTGCTGTACAAGAGCGTACAGATTGGCAAAAAGAATCATGGCATGAAAATGGTGATATAAGTGAACTGCGCAGCGCATTCGCTGGCTGGCATCCAGAGGTAAGCGAGTTATTAGAGGCTACGGACGAATGTTCGCTATGGGCCTTGTTTGCCAGACAGCCCCTAAACCGATGGTCTGATGGAAACGTGGCGCTTTTAGGGGATGCTTGCCACCCTATGTTGCCATTTTTAGCGCAAGGCGCGGCAATGGCCATTGAAGACAGCTATGCTTTGGCGCATTGTTTGGCTGCTTGCACCGATACTAAAACCGCACTGCAAACCTATCAAAAAACGCGTTTACCACGCACCCGCAACATTCAACTTAATGCGCGTAAAAACGCAGCTTTGTATCATATGAGTTCACCAATTGAGCAGGCCAAATTAGCACTTCTTTCCGGACTATCTAGTATTGGCCTCAGCAATAGGATCGCGGCAAATATGCTAGACCCCATCTATGCATATAATATTGTTAAACAATTAAACTGATCAAGTAGAGCAGGCGCAATTGACAGCTTATTGTTTATGTATTTAATTGTTTTAGGGGTAAATAGCCGTTAAATCTGAAGTAAAACGAAGTACGGCCAAGGGAAAACACGCGGGGCCTGCCCTTCTTAACCTCTGGTTTTCATAGGGAATTTTCAACTCTGCTTTTTGTGGACTTATCGCACGACTGCAGATAGCACTTGAGAAATTGTTTTACTATGCTTATAGTTATGTCTTCTTGTCGGAGTGCTAGTACGTTTCACCTAGGTGATTTGTATAGCTGAGACCGTTAATTCGGGATCCGTTGAACCTGATCGGGCTAGTACCCGCGAAGGAAACAAGCGTGGCATTTAATAATACCGGACACACCAGTATTTGATTTAAAAAGCCACTTTGCCAGAACACGCGAGTAATATTTTTATATTCGATTACTCTTATTGGCGCTTTTCAACAATTCATTTCTCCAGACAAGCAACTTCATCTTACTTAATATGAGAGATTGCTTATGTCAAATCAGCACAAAATTTTTGCTAGAACACAGCCCGCTAAACCTATTGTATGGAGTATTGCCGGTTCAGACAGTGGCGGAGGCGCGGGTATTCAGGCCGATAGCCTAACAATTCATGACTTAGGCGGACACGCTTGTAATGTGGTAACCGCAATTACCGCGCAAAACTCTCACCAAGTTATAGATGTTGCACCTACCTGTGCAATGGTCTTACTCAATCAGCTTAACTGCTTACTTGACGATTTACCCCCTAGCGCAATTAAGATAGGGGTATTGGCCAACGCTGAACAATTTCAACTAATTAGCCACTGGCTAAGCAATACTTTAAGGCCTTATCAGCAACAACATGATTTACTCATCCCTGTAATTTGGGATCCGGTGATGGTCTCTACCAGCGGTCAATCACTCACCCTTGCCAATAATTCACCCACTGTTGACGACTATATATCTTTGGCTAATCACGTCACGCTGATAACACCTAACGCGTTTGAACTGCAGGTGCTTGCAAGGTTGTTACAAGCTCAAGGTAACACTTCCCAAGAGCCGCTTGAGTGCCTTGCTAACGCAGTTTTATCAAGTGTTTTGGTGACCGGTGGCGCTGATATTGATACATTTGCCATCGACTGGTTAATGGCTAAAAGTATTGCGCATACCTCTGTTTTTCATGCACACCAGCGAATTGGGTTTCAAAGCAGTAGAGTAGACACTAGGCATAATCATGGTACGGGCTGCGCCTTGTCTGCTGCCATTGCTACGGCGATGGCGTTTGGTCATCCTTTGCTAGACGCTATTGTGATTGCTAAAGCATATGTACATCAAGGTTTATCTAGCGGCTACGGCTTGGGTAAGGGAGCTGGTGTGCTGGGCCGCAACGGTTGGCCACACGATCTTGTGCATTTCCCTGAAATTTTGATGCCCCACTATGCTTCGCTAAGCATTAACCACGGGCTTGTCTTTGCCAAGGTTATCCAGCCCTTAGGCGTCTATACCGTTACAAAGTCAGTCAGTGTGTTGGAGCAGGTGCTTAAGTCGGGTGCACGTACTGTGCAACTACGTATAAAAAATAACAGCGTTGATAAGAGACCCCTAAATGAGATTGAAAAGGACATTATTCAAGCAATCTCGCTAGGCCATAAATACAAGGCACAAGTGTTTATTAACGACCACTGGGAGATTGCACTCAAACACGGTGCTTTTGGCGTACATTTAGGCCAAGAAGATGTCTTGCAAGCCAATTTACTACAAATAGCAAATGCCGGGCTCGCCTTAGGTTTATCTTCACATGGTTATTTTGAAATGCTCTTAGCACAGCAACTTAATCCTAGTTATTTGGCCATTGGACATATTTTTTCTACTCCAACCAAACAAATGCCCTCAAAGCCTCAAGGTCTGTTGAAGCTGTCGCGTTATTGCAAGTTGCTTAAAAACAAAATGCCATTAGTGGCTATAGGCGGCGTTGATTTACAAAACTTAGCACAGTTAAAAGCAACTGCCGTACATGATGTTGCCGTGGTTAGAGGCATTGAAAGCACAGAAAATCCGGGACAAAGCTGGCAAGCTTTGCAACAAAAGTGGCAGGCGCTCACATGACACAAGCCTTAAATGATAGACAATTCGTGCAGTATTATCGACAAATATTGCTACCTGAGGTTGGTGAGCTAGGGCAGCAACGTTTGCTTGATCACCATATTATTATTATCGGCATAGGCGGTTTAGGTACGCATGTTGCGCAGCAATTAAGCGCAGTAGGAATTGGCCACCTGTACTTAGTGGATGACGATAGTGTGGAAAAATCCAATTTACCTCGGCAAATATTGTTTGATGCATCCTGCATTGGTAAATTAAAAGTAAACTGCGCTGGTGAGCGACTACGCACAAGTAATACAGATATTAGCGTAAACACCTACTGCGAGCGCTTTTCGTTTGAATTTGCCGAAACACTGTTGGCTGAGCATGAGATGCTTAAAAAAGCGTATGTAAATCAGAAGTTAACGGTACTTGATTGCACTGACAACATGCCCACACGTCAGCTAATTAATGCCTGGTGTGCACAAAAAAAAATTGCGCTTATTAGTGCATCAGTAAGCGGCTTTAGCGGTCAACTTATGGTTATCGATGCAGTAAACAACCCTCAAGCAGGCTGTGTTCACTGCGTATTCAATACTCAAGAGTTAACTCAAAGCTGTGCCAGTGTAGGCGTATTAGGCCCAACTGTTGCGATTATGGCTAGTATGCAAGCACTTACTACGGTTAAGCATATTTTGAAAATTAACACACCCGATTCATACCTACATATATTCAATGCATTAACGCTCAACTGGCGACGAATATATCGGCATAAAGACGCTCAATGCCCTATTTGCCAGCATTGGACAAACTTGAGTAAGCAAGAGCCTACGCGTAAAGCCCAACAGGAGAATATTTCATGATCACTATTTTTATCAACGGTGAAGCCATAAAAGTACAACAATCCCATAGTTTGCGACAAATTTTAGAAGCAAACAGTAAAGAGCAGCAGTGGAATTTAGGCTCTGTAGCAGCTGCGTGTAATCAACATATAGTGCCTAAAAGTGAATGGTCACAGCTTACCTGCCAAGAAAATGACCATATCGAATTGTATCACGCTGTTGCCGGAGGATAAGACATGTTAACTATTGCCGATCATACTTTTTCATCACGCTTGTTTAGCGGTACTGGCAAGTTTTCGCATACGCAGCTTATGTTAGACGCATTAATAGCCTCAAGCACCGAGCTTGTGACCTTGGCAATTAAGCGCATCGACATTAGACAAAGCACCGACAACTTAATGGCGCCACTAAGCAGCTTAGGCGTAAAATTGTTACCCAACACCTCAGGTGCACGCAATGCGCAAGAGGCTATTTTTGCCGCACAGCTTGCCCGAGAAATGTTCAATACACACTGGGTAAAACTGGAAATTCACCCAGACCCTAAATATTTAATGCCTGACCCAATAGAAACATTGGCTGCGGCCGAAGTCTTAGTGAAACAAGGATTTGTCGTGCTGCCCTACGTGCACGCTGATCCTGTATTGTGTCGTCGATTAGAAGAGGTTGGCTGCGCGGCGGTGATGCCTTTAGCTAGTCCAATAGGCAGCAATCAGGGTTTGCTCACCAAAGAATTTATACGCATTATTATTGAGCAAGCCAACGTGCCGGTTATCATCGATGCTGGAATTGGCTGTCCTTCTGATGCTACCGCCGCAATGGAGCTTGGCGCCGATGCCGTATTAGTTAATACCGCTATCGCTTCAAGCGCCCAACCGGTAATAATGGCTAATTGCTTTCGTGAAGCGGTTATAACCGGGCGCCGTGCTTATGAGGCCGGATTAGGTTTAGTCTCAAATAAGGCCAATAGCACCAGCCCACTAACGGGGTTTTTGCATGAGCTTTGTTGATACATTTGCAAAACTAGACCGCGATCATCTTCTAATGTCTTTGTATAGCACCACTAGTGACGATGTAGAGCGGGCCTTGCAGCGGCCAAGCGGAAGTGTGGAGGCATTAATGGCGCTGTTGTCCCCTGCTGCGCAGCCTTACCTTGAGCTAATGGCGCAGCAAGCAAGCTTGCTTACTAAGCAGCGTTTTGGCCACAATATAAACTTGTTTATCCCTTTGTATTTGTCAAACTTATGTGCCAACGAGTGCGATTATTGCGGCTTTACCATGAGCAATAAAATAAAACGTAAAATTCTCAATAAACAAGAGATTCAGCAAGAAATTGATATCATAAAGGGATATGGATTTGACAATGTTCTGCTGGTTACCGGTGAACATGAAACTAAGGTTGGCATTGACTATTTTGCCGACGTATTACCCCATATGAAGCAGTATTTCAGCCATGTTTCCTTAGAAGTACAGCCTCTTGAAACTCATGAATACAAAAAGTTAGTTGATTTGGGCCTGGATGCGGTAATGCTATATCAAGAAACTTATCAGCCACGTACGTATGCAAAACATCATACCCGAGGCAAGAAAAAAGACTTCACGTATAGGCTACAAAGTCCCGATCGCTTGGGTCAGGCTGGGGTCGATAAAATAGGCCTAGGGGTTCTGTTAGGCTTAGACGAATGGCGCTTAGATGCATTGCTAATGGGGCACCATTTAGCGTATTTGGAAAACCGCTACTGGCGCAGTAAATTCAGCGTTTCGTTTCCGCGCCTGCGGCCATGCACAGGGGGGATTGAGGTGAAATACCCGATTACTGATAAAGGGCTGGTGCAGCTAGTTTGCGCATTTCGATTGTTTAGCGAACAGCTTGAAATAAGTTTGTCAACGCGTGAAAACAGTCAATTTCGCAGCAATATAATGCCTTTAGGCATCACTCATATGAGCGCTGCTAGCTCGACTCAACCTGGTGGGTACGCCAATCCCGCAACGCAACTCGATCAATTTGAGATTAGTGATGAACGCTCGGTCGTAGAGGTTACAAGCGCGATACGAGCACAAGGCTATATACCCGTTTTTAAAGATTGGGAGGCTGATTGGTCGGGTCGGTTATAGTGAGTCCTTACACCTTCAAACACCGCTAATAAATAGTCAATATCGTTTTAATTTTTTAAGGGATACATATGCAACATTCTGCAAATACACTCAATCAGCAGCTAGTATTAATCACCGGCGGTGGCCGCGGTCTTGGTGAGCATTTGGTCAATGCCTTCTTACGTGAAGGTGCTAAGGTCGTCATTAATTACCTACATAGCGCTGAAGCCGCTAACGCAGTTGCTGCCAATTATCCAAATCAGGCCCTTGCAGTTCAGGCCGACGTAACTGATGTGAGGGCTGTACAGGCGATGTTTAGGCACGCAAAAAAACATTTTGGCCAAGCCATAAGCACGGTTGTTAATAATGCGCTGCCGTCTTTTTCTTTTAACGGCGATGCACGCGAACGCGGTGAGCAAATTAGCTGGGGCAGCATGCAAAATCAATTTGAAGGAGTAGTTAAAGGCGCGCTTAACACGACACAGGCAGCAATACCCGATATGCAAGGCGCAGGCTTTGGTCGCATTATTAATGTGGGTACCAATTTATTTCAAAATCCGGTGGTGCCATATCACGACTATACCGCAGCTAAAGCGGCGCTGCTGTCACTTACCCGAACCTTGTCTCAAGACTTGGGGCCTGACCAAATTACCGTCAATATGGTTTCTGGTGGTCTGCTGCGAACAACCGACGCTTCTTCAGCGACACCTGAAGCCGTGTTTGATTATATTGCGCAAAATACACCGCTGCGACGCGTCATCACTCCTGCAGAATTTGCCGATGCCACTTTATTTTTTGCATCGCCATGGTCGCGGTCGGTTACCGGTCAAAATTTAGTGGTAGACGGCGGTTTAGTCAAAAACTAGTACAAATAAATACCGAATGAGAGCTGATTTGAACCGTTAACCATCAATAGTAAGAATAAAACACATGACTGATCTGTTCAACAGGCTTTGACTTTGCTAGGTTCAAGGTTATAAGCGATGCGAGTCGAGGCGGCATAGATCTTACCCAATGGGTGATTTAAATGAGCAGTTGCTAAAACTAGTCGCGCCTGAGTAACACTCGAAGGCGGAATTTTGTTCTTTACAATCTATTCTTAAAAAAGGAGAAACAAACATGACAAAGCTATGGAAAAAAGACGAGCCTATCATAAAGTCACTCTTGGAGACTGACGTATACAAGATTCTGATGCTTAACTATATCTTTCGCAACTACACCAACCTGCAGGCTACTTTTTCTTTCATCAACAGGACCGATGTTGATTTACTTCAGTATGTCGACATCGACCAGTTGCAAGAAGAGCTGGCACACGTTTCAACCCTTGTGTTTACTGCAGATGAAATTGCGCACCTCAAAGGCTGGGCAATGTTTCAGTCGGGGTTTGCAAAGAATCTGGCTGAACTCAAGCTGAGCGTTCCTGAAGTTTCAAAGAGTGCAGACGGTCGTCTGCAGATTGAAGCCAGCGGTCTGTGGTCACATTCCACCCTATGGGAGATTGCGACACTTGCAATCGTAACTGAGCTGTATGGTCGAGGCAAGGCCAAGGCCGAAGGTCTGAGCGAAACTCAGCTATACAACTCGGGTATGGATATACTGCTTGAAAAAGTGGCGTTTCTGAAAGAGAATCCGCAGTTGCATGGTTCACAGTTTGGACTGCGTCGGCGGTTTTCTGGTCCGTGGGAGCAGCAGATGACAGAGGTGCTGTTAGCTGAAACCAACTTCCTCTCCGGTGTCTCAAATGTCAGACTGGCGCGCGAGCTTAAAGTGGAAGCTCAAGGTACTAACGCGCACGAACTGCCAATGGCAGCTTATGCGTACGCCAGAGCTAAGAGCAACTTCGATGCACGCAACTCTGTCTATGAAGTGCTGGCTGACTGGCAAGCACTGTATGGTCAGACCGCGCTTATCATGTTGCCCGACGCCTATGGCACTGATGTGTTTCTGGAAAAAATACCTGATAGCTATGCTTATGATTGGCGTGGCTTTCGGCAAGACTCTGGAGACGCAATAGAGTTTGGTGAAAAGATCATTACTTTCTATCAGCGCTACGGTATTGACCCGCTGGAGAAGCTAGTCATCTTTAGTGACGGGCTAAACCTAAAGCGGATGCAGCAGCTGCAGTCGCACTTTGCCGGTCGTATTAACGTCGCGTTTGGCGTTGGTACCAACCTATCCAATGACTTCGGGTTAATAAAACCTCTCTCATTGGTGATGAAGCTGACCAAGGTCAATGGCTTGGAAACGGTAAAGCTGTCGGACAATATCGCTAAGGCGACGGGCGACCCAAAAGAAATTGAGATCGCCAAGCGTATTTTCGGCTACGACACCACGTTCCGCGAGGAAGTGGTGTACTAAATATTCGGCGCGGCAGATTACTTTGTCGCGCCTTACTTTCATAAGGATCAGAATCATGAACCAGACGCAGAGTATACTTGAACTGAATATCGCGTTGGTCCAAATGGCTATCGACAACCAACCAATGAATAACGCGCAGAAGTTTCTCTATCAAGCTACTTTGGCAGTTGAGCAAGGCGCTGACGTTGTCATAGGGTCTGAGATGATGCTCAGTCATTATGTCTGTGGCGACCGTTACGAAGAAGAAGGATTCGTTGACGAAATGTGGTCGACCGCCGTGTACATCGCTAGCCAATGGCGTAGTGAAGCGGTACTCATTTTCGGTGGTATCGCACTTGACGCTGAATCAAAAGGTGGTGAAGACGGTCGCAGGCGTAAATACAATGCGGCTTTTGTCATTCAAAACGGTAGCTTTGTTTTCAATAAAGCCGGTCTACCGTTTGCCATCAAGTCACTGATGCCAAACTACCGATACTTCGACGATTCACGACATTTCTTTGATTTGCGGAAACTGGCTGACGAGCAAGGCCTTGTATTAAAAGATTTACAGCAGCCATTTCCAGTCACAATTCGCGGGAAGGTACATTATCTGGGCGTAATGATCTGTGAAGACATGTGGGACGCTGACTACGCACAAAAGCCAGCCAAGAATTTGGCTGACAACGGCGCCGACATCCTTATCAACCTATCAGCTTCACCCTGGGGCTGGCAAAAGAACCGCAAGCGTGATCAGGTGGTGCAAACTATCTGCGAAGCTACGGGCCTAGCGTTTGTCTATGTGAATAACGTCGGCAGTCAAAACAACGGTAAGAATTTTTTGGTCTTCGATGGTGCTTCTTCGTGCTATGACCAAAAAGGCAATTTAGTCGCCATAGCCAAACGGTACGAGGAAGTCACTATGGTAGTGCAGTTTGCAAGCAAGCGAACATCGCTCAAGCGAGAGGCAAACTCTGACGTGGCTGAACTCTTCACTGGTATCAAAGTTGCTACCCTTGGCTTTCTTTGTACTCTTCCTACGAGTGTAAAAGGAAAGGTGGTGATTGGGGTCAGTGGTGGGATTGACTCGGCTTTATCGCTTGCGTTGTTTGTGCATCTGATGGGTCCTGAAAATGTCATTGCGATAAACATGCCTTATGGTTCGTTCAACTCAGCAAAAACGAAAGACGACGCAAAAGAAATGTGTCGTCGTCTGGGAGTTGAGTATCGAATTATTCCTATTGACGAGATGGTGAATACTCGCGCCAGGCTGACCGGTGTCTTGGTGGGAAGTTCGGCGCATAAAACGGTCCAAGCGATCGAGCGTAAAAGTGTCGAAGCGGCCTTGGCTGCAAAGGTCGGAGCGTTTTTGATTTGTAATGCCAACATGACTGAGATTGCGTTTGGGTACGGTACACTTAATGCCGACCTACGGGGAACCTTTGCACCGTGGATGAATTGCCTCAAGCAAGACGTCTATCGCTTAGGTCACTATATGAATGAAGTGGTATACAGTCGGGAAGTCATTTTGCAGTCAATCATGGACCGTCAACCGATGGATGAGCTGACCGAAGCGGGTACTAGCGCGCGAGGCGATCCCTTTGACTACGGCTCAGTCTCAGACAATGGTTACCATGATCAGATGGTTCGGGCTCTGGTGGCTTTTCGCTGGAGTGCAGAGAGCTTTCTGCAAGCCTATCAGTCTGGTTCACTTGAGTCAGACTTGCAGCTACCAACTGGCAAGCTGGCCAGTTTATTTCCAACTACAAGAGACTTTGTCGAAGATCTCGAACGGTGCATGGACTTGTTTCACGCCGCCATCTTCAAGCGAGTACAAAGCGTGCCGGGGCCTGTGGTCGACAAACGAAGCTTCGGCTTCGACTTTCGCGAGAGCATTCTTAAGAGGGTAGAGACAGTGAGGTACAAGAAGCTAAAAGAAGAGCTTCTCAAAATCTAAGAGTATGGATCAGCTTAGTCAAAATTATGTTTAATCCTTTTTATATAGATAAGGAATGTCGTTTATTTGCCTTATACCCAAACCCCTTGGGTTTTGACGAGGAAGGAAAAATAATCGTTTAGCTGCCGTTGGGTTAATAGGCCTGAGCGTAGGTCAAGAAGTGAGTGAGCCGGCGGACGGGCATAGGCATAGGCGTCAATAGTGGCCTCGGCTTTGCCTTGGCGAAGTAATGCGTTAATATGTTGTTAGTTCTATTAATGGTGTTTTCGCAGCAGTTTATACCTTTTTATCAACCGCTACCTAAAGAGCCTGCCCATGAATGTATTTAGCACAGTGACAAAGCCGCCTAGTAAGACTAAAGCATTCTTTCAAAAATATTTTATTGATGCCTTCACGGGTATGGCGTTAGGGCTGTTCGTTACTTTGATTGCTGGGCTGATCATCTCGCAGATTGGCAACTGGTTACAGCTACCAGCTTTGGCAGCTGTCGGCAAGCTGGCCTCTGTGCTCATGGGCGCTGGTATTGGTATAGGTATTGCTTATTACCTGAAAGCGCCGACTTTGGTGGTGCTTAGCTGTTTGGTAGCAGGGATGCTTGGCGCGCATTCTGAAGCGCTAATGGCGGGTACACTATTTATTCCACAAGCAACAGGCCCTGCGGCCTTCATTGCGCTACCGGGCAATCCAATTGGCGCGTATTTAGCGGCTGTTTTTGCCTATCGCGCGGGGACTTGGATAGCGGGCAAAACCAAACTTGATATCTTGCTCATTCCCTTGGTGGTATGTGTGGTCGCCTTAGTAGTCTGTGCGCTGCTCAATCCGCCTGTCGTAGCCGCGGTAAATAGCATCGGTTTCGGTATTCAAGCAGCAACTGAGTTGCAACCCTTATTGATGGGTATTGTCATTGCTGTAGTCGTTGGTATCCTGCTAACACTACCAACGTCCAGCGCCGCTATCTGTATCTCAATTGGACTTGGCGGTTTAGCTGGCGGGGCAGCAGTGGTCGGCTGCGCAGCACACATGATTGGCTTTGCGGTTGCCAGC
The DNA here is from genome assembly GCF_001756615.1 of Glaciecola punicea. Classification (NCBI taxonomy): domain Bacteria; kingdom Pseudomonadati; phylum Pseudomonadota; class Gammaproteobacteria; order Alteromonadales; family Alteromonadaceae; genus Glaciecola; species Glaciecola punicea. Next base: position 242,739 of record NZ_LZXY01000004.1, on the reverse strand, counting down.
TACAAGGATAATGGCATCAGCGGCGTTATATCCCAAGGCCTGGGCACTAGTATGTTGCAGATCCCAAATGTCTTCAAAAAGCCATTAATTTTGTTACCGGCTGTAATCGCCAGTGCTATCGTTGGTCCTATTGCGACTGTCGGATTTCAGCTTGCCTGCACAGCAACGGGGGCCGGTATGGGCACCGCAGGTCTGGTCGGCGTATTTGGGGTCATTGAAGCCTCGCAAGAAATAATGAGCAGCACCCAGTTATGGACAGCCATTATATTATTGATGTTTGTACTACCCGCTATTATTGCCTGGAGTGTCGCTCATATGATGCGCCGATTAGGCTGGATAGTAGCGGGTGATATGAAACTGCCTTAACCATCATTTTTAAACAACAACAGGCAAGCTGAGGTAGCTATTTTTCAGATCACGCATCATTAAACCAACTTTCTCTAAATATCGGACAATACGCTGTGTCGTACTCATGACGTACAAAGTTAGTAAGCCTAGTCGTAACTAAATTTCGCCCCTGCTCTTAGGAAACGTCCGTCTTCATTTCATTTATTATGCTGTGTGCTCACTTTCGACATCCCAACCCGGGAAGACTAACACTGCAGGGTGACAGCGTAGAGCTCTGGCAAGTGCTTTTGCCCTTTCGATACCTAAATTAACGCGCTCATTTTGTCTTAGACGCCAAAAGGCGGAAACCGCCCTAAGCATCGCAAAATGTGTCAGCAACCATCGCACTAAAAGCAGAATATCAAGCAGTTATAAAGGTGCGTGTTGTATTATTTGCATACGCCGACATGAAGAAAACTAAAAATAATAGATAAAAACACTGCTACGTTAATATCGTATTAACACGCGTTAACCTCACATTTACCTGACAATGTCATAATATAATTAAATATATAGATTAATTTTACGCAATTATTTATTGCTCACAACAATTTATTAACAGCCTGAGTGTATTATGAAGTTAGTTGTTTTTTTGTGCTTTTTAGTGTTCGTGTCTAAGGTCCATTCTGAAGACACCTTAATACTTTTCGGGGGTGGGTCGTCAACGGGTGTGTTTGGTCCCATCGTTGAATCAATATGCGCTGACGTTTCATTTGCCAAGGAAAGTAAACAGCGTTGTAAAGTCATCGTCACCAGTGGTTCTATGCATAACCTGCTTGGCGTTATATCAGGCGAATTTGATGCCGGTTTAACTATGCCGGCACTAATTAACCAAGCTTATGAAGGCGTAGGTGTTTTCAAAAAAATAGGTCCACAAAGACAATTACGCACTGTTGCCGCAATTTATACTCAGCCCGTCGGCATCCTTGTCAATAAAAACTCTGCTATCGAAGGCTTGCCCGATTTTACGGGAAGGTCTATTAATATCGGACCAGAAGGATCTGGTGAACGTGAAATCGCCAAAATATTGTTTGAACAAATGGGATGGACCAATAAAGATTTTTCTGAAATTTTTGAATATGCCACAAGTAAAGTGACTGATGGATTTTGTAGTGGTGATATTGATATCCTGATTCACGTTTTCGGTTTGCCCGGTAGATTTTACGATAATATTCTGAACAAATGCGATGCTAAATTACTAAGCCTTCCAAGCGTCGTCATCAATGAAATAAATCAAAAAAATGCTTTCTATAAGAAAGGTTATATTCCACATCAGCTGCTACCCAATAATGATAGAGATGTTCATACCTTAGAAATGGACGTTGTTGTTGTAACACGCGACACAGTATCAAATGAAGCAGTAGGTTCAGTGCTCGATGCGCTTTTCTCAACCCCGGATAAAGTATATGAAATCCATCGCGCGATCAAAGCCTCTCATTTTAGTGGGTATGATTTTTTTTCCCGAGCAATTGGAGCGCCACTCCATGATGGTTCAAAATTATTCATCGACGGGCAATCTGTTGAAAATAGCAATGAACAAACTAAATTTGCAAGAAAATGATGTCAATAATTTTTAGGTTAATCGTGCTAATTACTATATTCAGTCTGACTGCATGCACTTCTACACGCACGTTTGAGACATCGAACAACACCCCAAAAAGACAGCATCAAACCTCTACGGCTGAAACGCTTCTATCAATGGATAGTAATAGTATAATCAGGAATTCAATAGAAGCGTTAAATAAAGGAGAGTTGGAAAAAGCATCCGCAGGATTTAATAAAGCGCTGATGATGGATACGGGTAACTCATACCTCCAATTCCTTAATGCTATTACCTACCATTTAATGGCAAAAAGAGGAGATAGTTCAAAATACGCATTGGCAGAGCAAGGTTATGACCTTGCTATTAAGTTTGACCGGTCTAACTGGTTGGCACGTTATCAACTTGGTTTATTAAAACTAGACAATCGACAATTTGCACAGGCACAACAAGTATTAAGTGAAGCATTATTATATAATAACCGAGATGGTGATCTACTCTACAGCACAGTGGTGGCCTCCTATTTTTCAAAAGATCTTGTGACAGCAAGTGGTGTTTTAAGCAAATTGATGGAACTTGAAGGAAAAACTGAACGTGTATTAAGAACTCAAGCGATGTTATCGGCTTCACTCGGTGACAGTCAGGACGCTTCGCGACAGTTACAAGAATATAGCAATAAGTATAATGCAGACGATACTAGTAACTTGACCAAACGATTGAGCGATTGGAATAACTTTTATCAGCAATATAAAAGAGGCGTAAATGCGGGGTTATTTGAAAAGGACATCCAAAAAAACAATTCTGATCAAATATTAAAAACCGATGCACGAGACTCACAAAACGACAAAAGTGAAAATTCAGTTGTTGTTTTTGACGCAGAACAAGACGTTATTGAAGAAAGCGAAATACCATTGAATAGTAATTCAAGGATGGTCATTGTCGATGTTGTTATTTTGCGAACCGAAGAAACAGTTGGGTCCACTAAAGGGCTAAATATACTAAGCGGTTTAAAGTTACAATTCGGTGCTCTAGGAGAAGAGGGTTCTGCTGCCTACAATAGAAGTAGGACCAATACAACATTAACTGATGACGATTCATTATCTACGAGCATTAGCAATAGTATTGTTAGCTCTATTACGGTACCTGCACTAAATTATTCACTAAACATATTTAATTCATCGAACGATCGTAGCGAAGTTCTTGCCAGGCCAACATTAGTAGCAAGCTTTGGTGAACGTTCTACTTTTTTTTCTGGTTCTGAAATAGAGGCTGCCGCAGTCAGTAATGGAGATGGTGGAGCTATATCCATTCAAAAAGAAATAGGAATTAAATTGTCTATTCTGCCCACGCAATTGGAAGGCGGATTAATAGGCCTAAATATTGAAGCGGAAAGAACTTTTTTAAAAGCTCCCAGTGGAAGTGTTCAATTCGAGTTTAAACTGGAAACCTCAAAAACGAGTGTTAACGCAAATGTTTTTCTTCGTTCAGGTGAGACGCTTTTATTAAGTGGTTTAAGTGAAAAAGAATCTCAGATTGTTCGAGATGGCGTTCCTTTTCTTCAGGATATTCCTGTCATTCAGTATCTATTTTCAGAAAAGAGCACTGTTGATTTCGAAAAATCTGTTTTAATTTTAGTCACTCCTCGCTTACCCAATTATGTTTATCAGGAAAATATCACTGATGGTTCAGGGAATCGAAGCGGCACCGTTTCTGAACTTCAGGCAAAATACAGTGACTGGTTTAAACCTTCTCCCAATTGGGCGTCAGTGTTTAATCATATGCAATCTAATTCGTTGTATAGAGAATTTCGGACTGGCGATGTGACTATGGAAAAATGGCAGAGTCAACAGTCATTTTCAGACAGAATAAAAAAAGCGGCATCATTTCTTTATTACTGAGACTTCTATGAAAAAAAACTACCAATGGCTTGTATTATTGAGTCTTATTTTACTATCGGCCTGCCAAACAATAAAAACAAATAGAGGATCAATAGCGAATGACGAAGAAGTAACTAACTGCCCATTTTGTGATTTACGCTATGTTAATATTTCATCCAAAAATATTCCCGACAGCCATTATCAGGGCGCCTATTTATTTAGCGCTAACTTCTCTGGTTCGAACTTAACGGGTAGCAATTTCAGTAGTACTGTATTAGTAAAAGCAAAATTTAAGAGAAGCAATTTAACAAACACAAATTTTCAGAATGCCAACTTAGGTGCAGCACAGTTGTTGGGGGCTGATTTAAGTGAAAGTAATTTACGCAATGCTAATTTTAATAAAGCAGTTTTACAATATACCGGATTCATTGACGCTACTTTAATCGGTTCAACTTTTATAGACGCAGATATGAGGGATTCGTCGTTAAAAAATGTAAGAGCCCGCAGTGCTATGTTTACGCGCTCCGTTCTCACCAATGCAGATATGCGCTGGGGTGATTTCGAAGGCGTCGACTTTAGCAATGCAAATCTAGAAGGAGCCGATCTCACTATGGCGAACCTACGTGGCGCCAATTTAACTGCGGCTAATTTAAAAAACGCTATGTTACTTTATACCAACCTTGAAGGGGCCATCCTAAATGGCACTATCATGGATGGTGCACAAATAGTTGGCGCAAATATGAAGAGAGTAGACTTTACAAAAGTTGACTTATCTCAAGCGAAAATGAGCAGTGTAATCAAATAACTATGATGTTTAAATCACAAATTTAGGATATATGATGTTTTTAAAAACTAAAAAAACTATATTAAAAGTGTGCCTTTTTTTATGTGCTTTTGTTTGTCATCTACAGTCTTTGCAAATGAAACTATACAACCAAAGAACACAATTGATGACCTGATCAAGATGAATGAAATGCTTGAGCAGCGACTACTTAAGCTCGAGCAAACAACAGAAACCTATAAAAATAGCGCTCTCATTAAAGCGTCTGCGCCAAACATAGACGAAGGGCTCACAGTGGCATTTCATGGCTATATAAAAGCTGATCTGATCTATGACATTGGCGCTCAAAGTGGTGATAGAATTAATTATGGAGCAATTCCACTCAAAGGCAGTCCTGCGGATAATATTAGCGGTCACTATAGAATGCATGCCCGTGAGTCACGCATTAACTTCCAAACAAAGATGAACACTAAGTATGGCCAACTCAAAACATTGATTGAGGGAGACTTTTTTGGTGGAGATACATTTAGTCCTGCTGGCTCTGAAGTCATTTCCAATGCCGTTGATTTTAGATTACGTCATGCCTATGCTGAACTGGGCCCTTGGCTACTTGGACAAGCATCGTCGAATTATGTTGATGTAGCCTCCTACCCTGAAAATTTGAACTTTGCAAATGATACTGGTCAAGTATTACTTCGCCAGTCACAGCTTCGCTATACATTGCCCTACAAGGGATTTACCTATTCATTTTCATTAGAAAATCCGGAAGCTGATTTTATCGATACTGCTGGCCAAAAGCGGCCTAATGGACAAGATTCGATCCCCGACGTTACCGCTCGAATCCTCTTCAAGGATAGTTTTGGTCATGTTTCTTTACAAAGTGTTTTTCGTAAATTGACGGTTAACGATGGTACTTTTAAAGACAACACTAATGGTTTTGGGTTGGGTATATCGGGTAAAGTTAAAATATTCAATCGTAACCAGCTGCGTTTTCATTTAAGTGCTGGCGACGGTATTGGCCGTTATATTCAAGAGGCTGCTAATACCGCTGCTGTTGTCTCTGGGACGGGTACTGACAACCTAACATTAGATACTCAAAAAGCATGGGGTGGATATCTTGGTTACCAACATTGGTGGACAGAAAATGTTCGTTCAAATTTCAATTTAGGATTCGTCACAGTAGACTGGAATGAGCCGCTTCTAAGCCAAAGTGTAAGTGATCTACAAAACAAGTATATTAAATCGTATCACGTAAATATCATTTGGCGATTATTACCTAAAGTAAATCTGGGCCTTGAAATATCAAAAGCCGAACGCGAACAGGTTAATGGAGCTAAGGGTAATATTAATCGGGTACAGATGAGCGCAAAATATGAGTTTTAATGATGGCAGTCGTTTGCATATTAATACTAAGTATCTAATAGGAGTATAAATGAACTATTACACGGTAGCCATTATCAATATCATAATTGCTTTTTCTCTATTTTTTAGTTCACCAAGCTTCGCTAATAATACTTTCTCTCCAGACATTCAAAGAATACTGGATCGTGGCACGTTAGTCGTTGCAATGTTTGCTCAGGATACGCCACCGTTTTATTACGTTAATGAAGAAAACCAGCTTACTGGTGTCGATGTCGAAATGATAAAAGGATTTGCCCGACTTCTCAATGTCGATGTTGTATTTGACCGCTCGCCTACCTCATTGGGGGCAGTTGTTGATATGATCGCTGATGAAAAAGCTGATGTGGGTATTTCTAAGCTAAGTATTACTTTTAATAGAGTGCAGCGCGTTCTTTTTACGAAGCCCTATATTGAAATGCGCCAAGCCTTACTCGTCAATCAATTATCATTAGCTAAACAACTCGAAGGCGGATCTCGCGAAGAGGTCCTACTATCGCTGTCAGGCAAAATAGGGGTGATCGGTAATTCTTCCTACGTGAAGTATGCCAAAAGAAATTTTATCAACATGGAAGTAGTAGAATATAAGTCTTGGAATGATGTTGTAGACGCAGTTATAAAAGGTGAAGTAACTGCCGCTTATAGAGATGAGGCTGAAATTAAAAAAATAGTGCGCGACAATCCAGATTTGTCATTAACCGTGCTCACGGTTACTTTAAAAGATGCCGCGGATCCTAAAGGCATTGCTGTATCGAAGAATGCAAGCCACTTGAAAGAATTACTAGAGTTTTATATCGATTCGCTCAACTTAAATCTTACCACCAATAAAGTGCTTTATCATTACGATGATATTATCAAAAGCATTAAACGCAATACTGAATGAGTATGCCTAATTTCACAGGGAAAATGTATGAGCAAGCATAAGATAAAATGGATAAATTTTGAGGCGCTGAAAAGTCCCTGGGCTATATTTCTTGGTCTATGTTCTGGTGTTTACATTGGTTTCTTTAAGCCAGAATATGTCGGCTTTTTCAGCCCTGTGGGTGTGATCTACTTAGATATACTTAAAATGTGTATTTTACCTATTGTTATCTCAGCAATCTCGTTGAGTATTGGTCGCTTAAAAAGCGGCAAGGGTGACACTCGTTTTATTAAGCGAATGCTGCTCGTATTTGCGGGTAGCATTTTGATAGCCGGTGTAGTAGGTGTCAGTTTAGGTATTTTAGGTGGCCCAGGCAACAATTTGGGTAATGATGCGCAGTTGTCTCTGGGTAATATTGTCCAATCAGCAAATGAATCCGAGCTAGAAATATCCATTTTTACGCCCTATGAAGCATTAAATGATAAAAATATCCTGAAGGACTTTTTATATAGCATTGTACCGAACAACATCTTTCATGCCTTAACCACTGGCAGTATGCTTAACATATTATTTTTCTCTATTTTATTTGGACTCGCTGTAGGGTCAATAAAAAAAGAAGTATCTGAGCATATGATGACAACCTTGGAAGCCATTTACGTATCATTTACTCAATTGGTTAATTGGCTAATGTATTTGCTGCCATTTGGTATCTGTGGTTTGCTGGCGAGTAGTTTTTCGCAAGTTAGCATTGATGTAATTTTATCGATGCTGAAGTTTATCATAATAGCGCTATGCTCTTTTGTCGTGCTGATTATCCTGAGTGTTATCGTGTTACGCAGCAGAACAGGGAATTTTGTAGAAACCGCTAAGACATTTAAAGAGCCTGCTGCGATTGCGTTTGCCACTGCAAACAGTCTGGCATGTTTACCTTCGTCCTTAAATACTATGCAGAATAAACTCGGTTATGACAAAGAAAATGTTGATCTTTTAATACCACTTACGTTCAGTTTATGCCGTATCGGGCCAACGGTCTACTTCGCACTGGCAACGATATTTGTCGCACAATTATATGAAGTCAATTTAGGTGTCAGTGAGCTGCTTATTGTTGTTGTGGGGTCTATGTTGGCCGGAATAGCAAGTGCTGGCTCTTCCGGTATTGCACTTTTATCATTGTTAGCAATTGTATTAGCACCATTAGGATTACCCTTTGAAGCAGTAATTATTTTGTTTATTGTTATCGACCCTATTGTTGCACCATTTCGGGTGTTTACTATTGTTGTATCAGCTTGTGCAGTGACCGCAATGATTATGCCGAAGCAAACAAGAAAGTCAGATAATGAGCAAGTCAAAATTTTCAATGAGTCGTAACCATTGGGCACGCTGATAAAAACGTTGACGGTCTCAACAAGTCTTGAACCGGTCATGTTAATTGACATTTACTAGGTAACTCAATGTTAAAAAATATACTTAGTTGAGTCATGAACAACATTAATTTCATTAAACGATATTTGGTAATCTAAAAGAACCGTGGAAGACGATAGTCTGCTTAAATTCTTTTAGATTAATGTCTTATGTTAAACTTACTTAGCTACTATACCTTCGTAGCTACAAACCCATTTCCTGTGAATTTAACCGTATACGGATTAGCTCCGTTACCTACGCTTGATCTTTCCATCAGATTACATATCGACTCACTATTTTGGCCACCAGAAATAGTCCTTGCCACAGCTTCACACTCAGTACGCGGGTTCAACCGTATAACCAAGGCTGCAGGTACACCTTCAGCTGTAAGCTTATTATAAAGTTCACTGGATAATTGATTGCAAAAGTTATTCGCTGCGTTTCTTCCACCTGGTCCACCCGGTTGTTGTATCTCTACCCCGACAAACGTTGTACCCATGGTTACGCCACAAAGGCGAGATCCACTCTGTGCATTCGCAGTTGTAGAAACCATTAAGCTAGCAGCAACAACTAAAAGTGTGCCTGAGACGAAACTTTTAAGATTTTTCATTTAAACTTCCTCATTACATTATTCTTGATGGAAATCACCAAGCTCTGCAAAAATAACATTTCAGAGTAAATAGTCAGTTAACGTGTGTTAATACAATATTAACAAAATCGTAATTATATTCATTTTTTTCAGTTTTTGCGATATTTATTATATAAATCCATCAGGATATAGAGTTGCTCAATATCCGCTGCTGTGGCCGCTGCCTCCAATTTCAGGCTGATATTTGACAGTTCAGTCAAACCGGTCATGGCGGCGCAACCGGCAATTTTATGCGCGGCTAAGGCCAAAAGTATTAAGTTTTGATTTGCCCAAGCGGTCGTTAACTTGTCTCCTTCCTCGATTAATGTTTGTTGGCTAATTGCTGTTATTCTTTTGGAGTCAATATCGCTAAAACCGTATAGTGGGTCCATTATTTGTTGTTTATCTAGAGGCTCTAAGCAGTCTAACATTGGGATAGTGGTGTGAGCGGCGAGCGTTGCATACAGTGTCTGTAGGCATAAAGGTTTGCTCACTAAAGCATTCATTCCTGCCGCGCGGCATTTTACGCTCATCTGAAGACTAGAACTGGCAGTCAAGGCGATAATAGGGATACAGTTTTGATGCGCTTGTTGGCGGATTAAAACGCTTGCCTGCAGGCCGTCTGTACCCGCCATTTGTATATCCATAAGCACCAAATCGAATGGCGCTACGTTTAACAAGTCAAGTGCTTCTTGTCCGCTCGCCACACCAGTAACCCTATGGCCGTCTTGCGTTAACAGCAGCGTAATGATTTCTCTGTTAATCGCGATGTCTTCCACCAGTAGAATATGTATAGGCGCTACGCTCTTAAAGTGAGTCTTCACCAAATTGGATTGCTTACTGGGCAGGAGCAGGTCTACCGTAAACCAAAATAGACTGCCTTGCATTAATTCGCTTTCTACACCGATAGTGCCGTTCATCTCAGTTACCAATCGTTTGCAGATTGCTAAACCTAGGCCAACGCTACCGGGCTCACTAGTGTTGCTGTTTACCTGTATAAAAGGCCTAAAAATTTGTGTTTTCAATCTATTAGGAATACCACGTCCGGTATCTTCCACCGAAATATAGATAGGTAGCATACCGTCATCGGATTCGAGCAGCTCTGCTCTTACTGTGATAAGGCCGTGATCGGTGTATTTAATCGCATTACTTATCAAATTGGTGATTATCTGTCGTAAGCGCGATGCATCTCCTTGGACCTGTTCTGGCAGTGTTTCAGTTTCCAGTTTAAGGATTAATCCACGTTCCTCAGCTTCTGGCGTAAGTAATGTAATTACATCAAGCAATACTTGTTTCAGCGAGAAGATTTTGTTTTTCAGCTTTAATTGTCCAGCGTCCATTTTAGCTAGGTCAAGTACATCATCAATGAGTGTTAGGAGTTGTTTATTTGCATGGCGCACGGTCTTTAGCAAATGATGATTTTGCTCATTCAGGCTATTCGTGTCGATTAGTTGCGCCGCCCCGGCTATCGCTGTTATTGGTGTTCGCAACTCATGGCTCATTACTGCAAGGAACTCCCCTTTGGCAAGATTGGCCTCCTCTGCCCGCGTTTGAGCCACTTTGAGTTTATGGGTACGTTCGAGCACTTGTTTCTCAAGTTCCTGAACCATCATCTGTTCTATCTTCATGGCTTGGGCAAGCGCTGTTTCTTTTTCGCGCGCAAGGAAATTCATTCGGCGGTTATATAACATCACTGGCAGAGGCATCAGTATACTGATGGTTATAAATATAGAGATTTGGCCGAACATAATGGGCAATATGCTAAACATGCCCAGCGCTCTTATTACGATAGAGGGAAATAAAATAGCTTGAACAATGATGAATAGTTGGGCTGGTTTGTAGCCCCTAGCCAGAATGACGATGGCTGTTGAGAATACTACTAAACTACTGAGTAACATGACTAAAGTAATGAAACGAGCTAAAATACTGAAGTTGACCCATATGGACAATACCATCTCAAGAGCAATAATGCCTATCAGTAGTATTAAAAGTCTGTCCCATAAGGGAGCATAATGTCGGCTTTGTAGAAAGTTCCGTGCAAAAATTAGATAACATAAGTTAACTAATGAAGCAAAAAACGAGATGATCCTTATAGACTCGGCCTGTGGCAGTAGGCCGATATACTGATGAAAATGACCGCCCACCGTAGACCAGAACAGAAATACGCTGAAGGAAAATAGGGCAAACTGAAGATAGAGCAACTTACGTGTTAGCAACCAAGTCAATAACGAGTAGAGGGTTAAAATGATTATCACAGCCAGATTAGCGCCATTCAGCAACGAAGAAAATTCGATAAATGCGTTAAATGATAAAGGTTGCCATAGGTTAACTGGCAAAGAAAGCGCAGTGCGTGATTGCACCCGCACATAGAAAGTCTGCGACTCGCCCGGTGCGATCGTAATAGGAAACGGGTCACTGCGAATACTTAGCAGTGGGTTGTTGAGAGGATTTGCCATACCTCTATGTTGTGCTTGCCAACCTTGAGGTGTGAACTGGTACAAAGTTACGTGTTCTAAGCGAGCGTGACCAATATCAAGCCACCACGTAAAAAGAGTACTATCGTTACGGAGCTTGAAGCGAAACCATATTACCGAGTCAGTGAAACCAAAATTGGGGACTTCGCTTTGGCTAGGTGAAAAAATAGTCGAGGGGTCTACAATATTTTCGATGGACATTAATGACGATGTATCTTCATAAAGTGATAAAAGATGCCCCATTGGGTATTGCTGTTGTTGTTCATTTAGGCTCAGCGTCTTATCTTTACCGTACAGCATTGAAGAAAAAAGGGAAAGAATGAGCAGAGCTGATATTGGTATCATCATGCCTACAAGGTATCTGCCAAACGGTATCCAAGTCCCGGTATAGTTAAGATATAACAAGGCCGTCGTGGTTCTTTCTCGATTTTCTTCCGCAATCTAGAGATTAAAACGTCCACAGTCCGAGGGTGCCCATCCCCTGACTCTCGGGCGACTGATATGAGCAGAGTATCACGGCTAAGAGTTCTACCCTTAGCGCTCGCCAGCATAGTTAAAATGGCGAATTCACCACGTGTCAACTCAACTAATTCGCCAGCCTGGCTGAAGGTATGGTTGGTAAGATCCAACATCCACTCACCAAATTGGATACTTTTTACAGATTGGCTATGTTTATTAAATAATATATTTTTTATTCTGTGCAACAGCTCTCCAGGATGAAAAGGTTTAACCAAATAATCCATAGCACCGGAATTAAAGCCCTGATAACGGTCTAGGGGAGTGGCACTCGCCGTCATAATCAAAAAAGATTGCCAATTGAAATCTCTAATCAAAGTAATTCCCTTACCGTCAGGAAGATTCAAGTCCAATACCACTAGACTAAAATGTATCTTCGCCAGTGCAGTTCTCGCTTCAGCGATATTTGTCACATTGGTAACCTGATACCCCTCATTGTGAAGTGCAAATTCACATATATACCGAGTTGCCTCATCATCTTCAACGATAAGAATTTGTATATTTTCATTCATACTTTAACAATCCTAAAGCTCTCTACTCAAAATCACAATACAAAAGTGAGGCAAATAAATCTATTATGTTACCCTAAGAACTTGCTTGATATGCTAGGGCGTGCTGATCTTAGCTATACATAAATTAATCAGCCCACATTGGTAGCTACATCATGGCAAACGCGAGAGCGACCATTGAATGGTAGTTTCGCTCTAGCTTTTCATATCTGGTGGCTATCCCCCTATATTGTTTAATTCGGCCAAAGGCGTTCTCAAGCAAATGTCGATATTTATACATACACCAATCAATATGGTCATTGCCCACTAAACTATTCACCTTTCGCGGAATAACCGGTGTAGCGTCATTTTCACGAATATAATCCCTTAATTTTTCACTACTGTAACCTTTGTCTGCAACCACTATTTTGCTGGCAGGAGAATTAGCTACTAGCGACTCGCCATGGATAATATCATGCGTATTTCGACAAGATAATTCATAGTAGACAGGCAAACCACCGCTATCTACCGCAAGGTAAATTTTGGTGGAATTCCCACCTCTACTTTTGCCTATTGACTCATCATCAGCGGTGGCCGCGCCGGTATTATGCTGATGCGCTCTTACAATATTGCCATCAATAAATAACCAATCGGTGTCAGCATGACAAGTAAGTACGCGAAACAGTTCGTTCAAAACATCCTTTTTTGACCATAAGTTAAACCGCCTGAAAACAGCGCTCCACTTACCAAAGTAAGGGGGTAGGTCGGGCCATGGAATACCTGTTCGCATCTTGAACAGTATGCCTTTGCAGGGTTCTTCTATTCTCCGGCTTATTATAAATTCGACCACTTAAGTGCATCATTGTGGATAAGACATTCCATGTCTCATCTGTTAACCTTAATCTGGGGATGTAGTTTTGCTATCGTTTATTCTTAGCGGAGTTAATTATACCTTATTTACATGCCGCTTATTTTTATACTACAAAGATCAACACGTCCTAGTTTTTTAGTATTTTTTAAAATCTTGATACGGTCAAAATCAAGTGCCTTAAGTAAATAAAAATTTCCATTTTAGAATCAAAATTATCAAAGCACATAGTTGCTTATATGTATAACCCAAATTTGTTGAAGTTTCAACGGTGACTGCTATTCAATAAGCTTGTTTTATTCCAAGGCTCTTTAGGGGAACATGCCGCTATGCGGCGCAAGCACGAGGGTATAATCGCGAATCAGCTTGGTTTATACGCTCTAATGTCAGAACAAAGTGACTTGAACGCTTTTTTAGTTCCCAACATTGGATTGAGCACGTTTAACCGTCATTTCATGAGAGGAACGTTCGCATAAGACTCTCAATGTTCTTGTACCAATAGACTACCAACGTAAGAAATTGACAGTTGTCATTTCAACCAAAATAAGTGTAACTTCCTCCTGATAAACATCATCCTACTCAAAAGCCACCTGTAACGAAACGTAGTAATATCACAGAAATACGCAGTATAGACGTTATCTAGGCTTGCCGTAACCAGTTGCACGCAAGGCTAATACATTTCATCAAATTTTTCTTTTGGACTCGGCGCAATGGCTAGCATATTGCCGTTGCCACAGTTTTATACCTCTTCATAATATCGGATGCACATTGCGAGCATAGGTTCTGCTGGACTTTTACCAAACATACGTAAACTCATCTGAGTATTGTGGCTACTCTCCATTTTAATTTCAGTATCATAATCGATAGTTCGCTCTCATTTTCTACTTAGCTTCGATATTAGCGACCATGTCGCCTCTATTTTTGGTAAGTAATTTTTCCACCTACAATGGTCATTAGGTTTTCTGATGTCAAAATATCTGCTTCTGAAACAGTAAGCAAATCACGGTCAAATATTGTAAAATCAGCATATTTTCCCACTTCTACGGAGCCACGAATATCTTCTTGAAATGCACCATAGGCAGGCCAAATGGTGAACATCTTAAGGGCTGTTTCGCGGTTTACTGCGAGTTCCGGATGCCATCCTTCGCCTGATGTTCCGTCAAGCCTTTTACGAGTGACTGCCGCGTAAAACTCAATTCGTGGATCACCAAGTTCCACTGGCGCATCAGATCCTCCAAGTATCATCAATCCGCGATCAACCAATTGCTGCCATGGGTAAGCATAACCAAGACGGTCAGGACCAAGTCTATCTGGCGCAAAGTTAAGGTCACCGATACCATGACTTGCTTGCATGGATGGAAGAATACCAAGACTAACAAGGCGTGCTTGGTCTTGAGCGGGAATAATTTGCACGTGTTCAAGTCTCCATCTTGGGTCAGCCACGGCCCATTCAGATTTTGGCACAGCACTGAAGGCTTCTTCATACCAATCTAATACTGCCCGAACGGCTCGATCCCCAATTACGTGGGTTTGAATCTGAATACCTTTACGTAATGCCTCACGTAAAATCGGGTCAAGTTCATCTTTCGTGGTGCGGTTCATAAACCCATTATGTTCAGCATCTGCATAATTTTCAAGAAGTGCGGCGCCGCGCGAACCAAGTGTGCCATCGATATAGACTTTAATACCACGTAAATCGAACATATTGTCGGGGGTTGTCTCACGTCCACGCTTAAGCATTGTTGACGCCTCTATAACATTTGCTGCCGCGTAAATACGGGTAGCCATATTTCCTTCTGCTTGTATCTCTTTTATTATTTCAACGTTGACGTAGGGCATGCCAGCGTCTTGAGTGTTTGTCCAGCCAACCTTAGCGTTCTCAAACATTCCTTGTACCAAACTGTCTTTTTTATAGTCACGTGTTTTTAGCGGGATAATGTCTCGAAAAATATCCATTGCCGAAGCTAGGATATAACCGTTGGGCGAGCCGTCTACGTCACGCTCAAACTTACCTCCAAGTGGATCAAGAGAATCTTTAGTAATGCCTGCAAGCTCGAGTGCTTTGGAATTAACAAGGGCTGACACACCGTCCGCACGTGGCATAAATAGAGGCTTATCCGCGGTAAATGAATCAACGTCATGTTTGCTAAGAAATCTTTTTTCATCTATCCATTCTCGTTCAATCCAGCCACGCCCTTGTACCCATTCATTTGCAGGCACTGTTACTGAAAAGGCTTCAATGGCGTTGACAGTTTCTTTCAGTGAGTTAATACCAAAAAGGCTTAACGTTTTTGGCCGCTGTCCGACACCTTCCACGTGCTGGTGACTATCGGTAAAACCTGCGTAAACATATTTCCCAGCCATGTTCATTATCTGTGCACCACCGCACATATAGTTGACAGCCTTTGCGTTTGTTCCCACAAATATAATTTTATCGCCCAATATTGCTGTTGCTTCAGCTGTCCACTGCGCCTCATTTGCAGTATAAATTTTGGTGTTGTAAAGCACCATATCAGCACGAATGCATTTTGAAGATGTTGCTGATGCAGCGACATCAATTTTAGCGCATGACACCAACGTCAAGCTAAGCCCAAGTAAACTTAGTAATGTTAGGTTATTTTTGTACAACAAATTTTCCTCCTACTGACCTATTTTTTAAATAACAATAATCTGCTCTCGATCCAAATTTATGTATTTTGCGTTTTGATTCTTAGAGTATAGAAAACATACAAGCAAAAATAAACAGCTTTGATATTAACGTGCTCGACGACTTTAGAGTTTCCAAGTAAAATCTTGCTCTTTATTGGTGCAATTAGTATATTGCAGTGCAGTTCACGCAGTGCATACATAACTTAAATCTGTATTTTAGTGTACAGTTTATTGATTTACATATAAAAAATATAAAATAACAAGTTGGCAAAGATAATGCTTTAATTTTTACGTCTGTGCGCTTAATTGTCGCAGATTTACAACTTAAAATAGTCTCTTTGTTGTAAATTAATAACGCAATGACACAAATCGAGGCTTATTTGTAATGAGACTAAACGCTTGCTTAGAATTTAGGAGTGAAAGAACAATTATACATTTCCAAATTGCCTATTTGCGATACTGAGACGACTTAAAACAAGCGCCTAGTATAGGTCAACAGACAACCAAACATTATTTGGATACAGCAAACACTATTAATTTGCTACAGAATTCGCCAAGACTATTTGCTTGGCACTACGACGGTTTTTTAGATTTTTAGCTTTTTAGCTTTTTAGCTTTTTACCCTAATAAATAGAGAAAAATATATGATAATTATGGCCCACAAAAAGAGTAAGCTTAAGAAAAGGAACGAAATTGCGATAGCGATTTCAGTTGCACTGATGGCTACACTGCCAATTCAAGTATCGGCTCAACAAGAAAGTACCGTCGAGAAAGTGATTGTAACCGGAACTAGAATGATGGACCGTTCGGCGGCTGATTCACCTGTTCCTGTAGATATAATAAGCGGCGATGAATTGCGTATAAATTCTTCGTCTGATATCCAAGATATGTTGCGTACGGCAATCCCTTCTTTCGATATTAACACCCAACCAATTAGTGATGCAGCAACGATTGTAAGACCAGCAAACCTGCGCGGACTTTCTCCGGATAACGTCTTAGTGCTAGTGAACGGAAAACGTCGTCACAGAGGCTCTATAATTTCTTTCCTTGGCGGTGGTATTTCTGATGGAGCTCAAGGGGTCGATATCTCTGCAATCCCATCAATGGCAATAAAACAGGTTGAAGTGTTGCGAGATGGTGCATCTTCACAGTATGGTTCAGACGCTATCGCAGGAGTCATTAACTTTATCTTAAAAGATAATTCAGAAGGCTTTGAAGTTTCAACACGCTATGGTTCTACTTATGAGGGTGACGGTAATAACTATACGCTATCCGCAAACGCCGGATTACCCCTTGGTGATACTGGTTTTGTAAGCTTGACCGCTGAAATAAGAGATGTCGAAGGGACAGTAAGGTCGGTTGTGCGAGACGATGTTGCCGCGATGGTTTCTGCCGGTTACACACCAGCTTTTAATTTTCAAACAATGAATAATTACACAGGCGATGTCCCACAGTACTGGGGCCAACCGGATGTGGAGGGGGACATAAAGTTCTTTATTAACTCGGCATTCGAAATTAGTGAAGCTGCAGAAGTTTACATGTTTGGTAACTACGGTGAGAGAGAAGTCACCGGTGGTTTCTTTTACCGTAACCCCGTCACTGATGGAAATCAGCGAGGAGGCGTTTACAGAGGCCCAAGAGTTGACCCATTAACTGGCCTTGCTGATCCTGACGGAGTTCACTCGGTGTTAGTAGGTGACCTTGATGGTCTTGGTGTTGGTGGCTCTTGTATTGCAGGTATCCCTATTGGTGGCGAAGGCAATGTGTTCCCTGACCCAAATTTTCTTGCACAGGTAGCTGCTGACGATAACTGCTTCTCATTTATTAACACTATTCCGGGTGGATTTGTGCCTAGGTTCGGTGGTAACAACGAAGATATGGCTATTGCCGTCGGTATTCGTGGCGAACTTAAGATAGGCACCGGTTTATTTTATGACGCGAGTGCTCAGCGCGGTTCGAACAAAACCGATTTCTTCATTCGAAATACCATTAATGCTTCTCTTGGTCCTGCTACGCCTAGAGATTTTGTACCGGGTGGTCAAGAACAAACTGAAACCCAATTTAAGCTAGACTTCGTGTATCGGGTTGATGCTGGTCTCGAATCGGACGTAAACATCGCTTTTGGTACAGAATATAGAGAAGAAGAGTTTGATCTGTTTGCTGGTGACGAAGCTTCTTATGCACTTGGTCCATTAGCTAGTCAGGGATTTTCATCAAGCTCGAATGGCTTCGGTGGTTTTCCAGCAGATACATCTGCATCTCAAGACAGTACTGCTTTTTATATTGATGTTGAATCTGACATTACTGAAAAGGTAACGCTTGCAGTTGCTGTCAGAGCTGAAGATTTTAGTGAATTTGGAAATACTACAGATTATAAAATTGCCGGTATTTATCATTTTAGTGATGACTTTAGAATTCGTGGAGCGATCTCTTCTGGATTCCATGCTCCAACTGCGGGTCAAGCCAACATAACGAATGTAACTACGCAAAACGTTCAGGGCGTACTTATCGATCAAGGTACTTTGCCGCTTTCTTCGGCGGCGGGGCAGTTAGCGTCTAACTTTATAGAAAGTTTAGGAAATGGCCGACCAGAACTTGGAACAGAGGATGCTCAAAACTTTGCAATTGGGGTCGGCTTTAACCTCGCAGGTTCGACTTGGACGATTGATTATTACAATATTGAGTTAACTGACCGAGTTGCTCTTGGCGCTAATGTAGACTTTCTTGAAGCACTCACATTTGCTGCTCCATCAGGAACTAACTTTGAAACAGTATCCGAGGCGTTAACCAGCCTAGATGCACAAGGTATTATCGATCGTCAGCAATTTGTTGGGCTAGATGATCTATCACAATTTAGATTTTTCTCTAACAGCTTTGGCACCACAACAACAGGCGTAGATGTTGTTGGTAATATTTCGTTTGATTTGTGGGGTGGTGATTCTAGAGTCACCGTTGCGGCCAACTATAACAAGACTGAAGTTGATAGTGTTGGAACAGTCAATCCTATCGGTGCAGGGCGAGTTGCAGCAATTGAGGATTTGCTACCGAATACGCGAGCTAACGTATCGTGGTCGCACACCGAAGGGAATATCAGAACGTTATTACGCGCAAATTATTATGGCGGATGGGATGATACTGGAAATGGTGTGAATGGAGTTGGTGCACAAGTACTAATTGATGCGCAAGTTGCCTATCAATTCAGCGAACAGCTCGAATTTGTGCTCGGTGCAGATAATCTTCTTGATGCCTATCCTGAGAAAAATCCTGGTGCAGGAGGTTCGGGGGAGTTGTATTCAGAGTCAAGTCCATTTGGTTTTAACGGCGGCTCTTGGTACTTGCAAGCTCGATTCACCTATTAGGTAATCCAGTTGTATTGTTATAAAGCCACTCGTGCAAGAACGAGTGGCTTTTTTTATTAGCACGCTTTCGCCTTGCATGGTGATTAGTTTATAGGAAGACACCGATGCTGCACGTTATATGACGAAGGAACTGGATGTAAACGCAGTCATCAAGATCATATTAATAATGATAATGAGAATTTAACTCAACGATACGCTGAAATGCTTCGGTTTAGGTGCATAGTGATGCTTGCAAATCGAGCTTGCTCTCATCTACTGATTTTAAAGCAGCCAAATCTACAAATATTTTTGAAGTTAGAGCCTATACGAAAAATAGTATCGGCAGTTGCAGAGACTTTTCCTTCGAGTTTTGCTAACCCTAAACCATTGGTAAAGGAATTTCCTTGTGAATCGATAATGGCGTAGCTCATACCGGTAATGCCATTGGTTTTAAGAATACGGTTGAGCGTTTTATCTAAATCTCCAATCGCTTTAGCAGACTTTTTTTGATTCGTTACGCTTTGACCAGTTTGCGCTGGTTCATTCTGCGATGCATGATTGAACTCATTTTGCTGAACATAAGAAAAATTAGCGGCAAATAGACTGAGGACAAATAAGAAAATACGAATGGATTTCATAAGGACAATTAAAACGAATTATCAATAACTTGGATGACTTATGTTAGCCTAATCACCTTCATTTTCATTTTCATTTTCATTTTCATTTTCAAAATGATTTTTACCTAAATATAGTATGATCCTCTAATGACCGCTATAGCTTGTGTATTTGCCCTTTTAGCTAAAAACCAGAGGAACGGTTTAGTTGCAAAAATGAGTTCAATTTAAGAAAGCCTCAATGACGGTAATTGGCACTTTTGCGACGGTCATAACTTAAAAATTAACGGCAGGTTTGGCCTCTTTCTCTGCTGAAATCTTCACCCAAAAGTAAATTTAGATTATAAAAGTTAACAACTATATTGGTTTAGTAACTACTTTATTGTCTACGTAACAACTTTATTGTTCACCCACACTAGCATTTTTGGTATTTTTAAATCTACTCCACTGTCACCGACTTCGCTAAATTCCTAGGCTGATCCACATCAGTCCCCTTAATCAACGCCACATAATACGACAACAACTGCAACGGAATGGTATACACAATAGGCGCCACCGACTCCATACAGTGAGGTACTTGCACCACGCGCATAGTGTCATCGCTCTCGAAATGCGCCTCTTTATCAGCAAACACATACATAATACCGCCACGCGCACGCACTTCTTCCACGTTCGACTTAAGCTTCTCTAACAGTTCATTGTTAGGCGCAACCACTATCACCGGCATATCGGCGTCTATCAACGCCAACGGGCCATGCTTCAACTCACCCGAGGCATAGGCTTCAGCATGAATATACGAAATTTCTTTAAGCTTAAGTGCGCCTTCCATCGCGATGGGGTATTGGTCCCCTCGGCCTAAAAACAGGCTGTGTTGCTTGTCTGAAAACTCTTCTGCTAGGTTTTCAATCTCACCTGCCAGTGCTAGGGTTTCCTCTAACTTAGCGGGTAAACTCACAAGCGCTTTTACGATATTTGCCGAAACTGTCGGGTCCATATTCTTATGTTTGCCAATACTCAGCACCAACATAAGCAAAGCTGCTAACTGCGTGGTAAAGGCCTTGGTAGAGGCAACGCCAATTTCAGCGCCTGCTCGGGTTAAAAAGCTCAAAGCCGATTCTCTAACAAGCGACGACCCGTCTACGTTACAAATGCTCAAGCTCGACATGTAGCCTATTTCTTTAGCTAGTTTAAGCGCGGCGAGCGTGTCGGCGGTTTCGCCCGACTGTGAAATAGTAATTAACAAGCTGTTGGCTGGTACGTAAGAGCGTCTGTATCTAAATTCGGAGGCAATTTCAACATCGCACTGCACGTTTGCATACTGTTCTAGCCAATATTTAGCGGTAACGCCTGCGTGGTAACTGGTGCCGCAGGCGATAATTTTCACATAGCTAGTTTGCTTGAAAATCTCATCTGCACCTTCACCAAATATCCCAGGCGCTATGCCTTCGCTGCTTACTCTGCCATTTAAGGCATTGCGCAATACAAGCGGCTGCTCATGAATTTCTTTTAGCATGTAGTGGCGATAACCACCTTTATCGCCGGCGTCGTGCTCTACGGTGCTGTCTACAACATCACGCTCTACAATATCGCCGTTACCGTCTATAATTTTAACGCTGGTGCGAGTAATTTCAGCCACGTCGCCTTCTTCTAAAAAGATGAATCGGCGCGTTACTGGCAGCAAAGCCATTTGGTCTGACGCTAAGAAGTTTTCGCCAATGCCTAAACCGATAACAAGGGGGCTGCCTGAGCGCGCTACGACTAGTTTTTCTGGCGTAGTTTGGTCCATTACCACAGCGCCATAAGCACCTTTGAATGATTTAACCGCCGCTTGCACCGCGCTTAACAAATCGTCAGTGCTTTGCATATGTAAGGCAACGCTGTGGGCAATGGTTTCAGTGTCGGTGTCTGAGGTGAAGGTAAAACCTTTTTGAGTGAGCATGTCGCGCAAGCTTTTATGGTTTTCAATAATACCGTTGTGAACTACCGCAAAGCGTTCTTCACTTGAATGTGGGTGGGCGTTTGCTTCGGTTACGCCGCCGTGTGTGGCCCAGCGGGTATGTGCAATCCCAGTGGTACCTAAACCGTTGGTCTCGTTAATGGCGTTGGCAAGCGCTATTACCTTGCCTGTGCGGCGCACCACCGACAGTTTGTTGTGGTTGTTTGTATCTACTAAGGCAACACCGGCTGAATCATAGCCACGGTACTCAAGGCGCTTTAAGCCTTCCAATAAAATTTGTACAACGTTGCGCTCGGCAACTGCTCCGACTATTCCACACATGGTATTGTTATTCCTTAGTTTGTTTAGTCGGCTTTTGCCAACCTGAAATATTCTTTTGCTTGCTGCGTGCAATGGCTAGCTGATCGTTCTCAACTGCTTTTGTAATGGTACTGCCTGCGCCTATTGTTGCACCCGCGCTAATAATCACGGGGGCAACAAGTGATGAATTTGAGCCAATAAATGCGCCGTCGCCTATTTTGGTAATAAATTTGTTTATACCGTCATAGTTACAGGTAATGGTGCCCGCGCCTATATTCGCGTTTTGGCCTATAATGGCATCACCAATATAGCTTAGGTGATTTACTTTTGAGCCTTTGCCAATAACCGCCTTTTTGATTTCCACAAAATTGCCTACTTTAGCGCCTTGGTGCAGATCTGCGCCGGGACGCAAGCGCGCATAGGGGCCAACATTACAATCGTTGGCAACGGTAGCATTTTCAAGCAGTGAATACGCTTCTATATGGGTATTATCGCCTACATGACAGTTTTTCAATATGCAGTTGGCACCAATGCGCACGTTGTTACCAATAGTCACTTCACCCT
This sequence comes from Glaciecola punicea, assembly GCF_001756615.1. Taxonomy (NCBI): domain Bacteria; kingdom Pseudomonadati; phylum Pseudomonadota; class Gammaproteobacteria; order Alteromonadales; family Alteromonadaceae; genus Glaciecola; species Glaciecola punicea. The sequence continues at coordinate 220,097 of NZ_LZXY01000004.1, read as the reverse complement.
CAAAAATAGCGTTTATGTCAATAAATACGTCTTCACCTACACTAAGCTTGCCGCGTATATCAATTCTACTCGGATCGGCTAAAGACACGCCCTGCATCATTAAGTTGTTTGCTTCGCGTAATTGATAAGCGCGCTCAAGCGAGGCTAATTGAGCGCGATTATTCACGCCCTCAACTTCTCGATCCCACTGTGGGTGCGCAGCTGTTATACGCCTGCCCTCTTTGGCCGCCATTGCAATTACGTCGGTAAGGTAGTATTCGTTTTGTGCGTTGTCGCTAGACAAGTTGCCCAACCAGCGTTTTAAATCGTGGCCTTGCATAATCATCATGCCGGTATTTACTTCTTTAATCAGGCGCTGTTCATCACTAGCGTCTTTATGCTCGATTATGGCGGTAATATTATTGTGGTTGGAAGGGTCGCGCACTATGCGGCCCATGCCGGTTGGGTCGTCTAAATTAACGGTTAACAGCGCTAAGTCAGCTTCTTTTTTGACGTCTACTAAATTGCGTAAAGTCGTGGTGGAAATAAGCGGGGCGTCGCCCACTACAATTAACACATCGTCATTATCGTTAACGTTATTTATGGCCTGCATTACAGCGTGCCCAGTGCCGAGCTGCTGGGCTTGCAAACACCAGTTAACCTTATGCTTCGCCAGCGCGCTTTTTAGCAAATCGCCGCCGTGGCCGTAGACAAGATTAATGTTGCTACAGCCTAACGCGTATACATTGTCGATAATGTGCTCAACCATGGGTTTGTGCGCAACTTTATGCAAAACCTTCGGCAGGCTAGACTTCATTCTAGTCCCTTTCCCTGCGGCTAAAATGATAACTGACAGTGCCATTATTTGTCCTTGAAGATATAAATTGCAAAGTGTACAAAAACCGAAGGTAATTGTCAGAATTATTTACACTTTATTAAAATTGTTAATCCCCTATAAACTTGTATAGGATCCTTAAAAGTCAAGGCCTTACTTGTGTATTACAATGCTTGGTTTGCGCTTGAAACGAGAAAAAATATTAGTGGCCAACATAACGCCAATTATCACTAAAGCGCCACCGGCTAGTTCTTTAATCGTTAAGCTTTCATTTAATATAATATAACCCCAAAGCACCCCAAATAAAGGCACTAAGTACCCCACAGTAAGCGCACGCGAAGGGCCAATTTTAGCAATAAGGTCAAAATAAAGTACGTAAGCAAAGCCTGTGCATACAAATGACAATAATAATGCACTGGTAAGTGCTCGTGAGCTTGGCATCGTCTCTGGCAAATTCATTAAAGCAAATGGTGCCAGTACCAAAGCCGCAAAGAACTGACTGCCGCCAGCAATTGCAAAGGGCTTCACATGGCTCATACTGTGTTTTAGGTAGCTGGCCACAATGCCATAGCAAAGAGTAGCTAGCAATATTGCTAGCACCGGCCACACGCTGGCGTTTGCATTTGTGGCCTGCGCATAACTAATGAGCACTACGCCGGCAAAGCCCATTAGTACGCCAACAAGACCTACCCAGCCTATGGTTTCTTTTAAAAACAAATACGCCACTAGCATGCCAAACATGGGCGCGGTGCCGTTTAAAATTGCGGCTAAACCTGCTTCAATATGCAACAAGCTATAGTTGAACAAACAAAATGGAATGGCGGTGTTAAGTAGGCCAACCACCAATAGCTGCGGCCAATACTTGAATAAATCTTGCTGCTGTCCTTTCAAAAAAACAAAGGGAATGAGCAGTATAGTCGCGCCAATAGCACGCACTTCTACTAGCGCAAAAATACCAAATTCGGGCGCAGCCCATTTTATGAGCATAAACGAGGAGCCCCAAATAGCGCCTAGCAGCAAAAGCTCTAGGAAATCTTGCATTCTCAATAGTGTGTCTCTGTGTTAATTTTTGATGATATAAACGTTCTTAGAAAAACGTTGTTTTGTTTAGCGTTCTACTGAAAGCAAAAAGGATTTTCGGGGCAAGCCACCTGCATAACCGGTTAAACTGCCGTTAGCCCCTATAATGCGGTGGCATGGTATCACAATTGCAATGGGATTTTTGCCATTTGCAGCGCCCACTGCACGGCAGGCTTTAGGATTGTTGATCGCGGTGGCGATTTGAGAATAACTGGCGTTCTGGCCATGCGCTATTTTAAGCAACTGCTGCCAAACCGATTGCTGAAACCCGGTGCCTTTAGGCGCAAGTGGCAAGTTAAACTGTTTTAAATTACCCATTAAATATGCCAGCATTTGCCTTTTGGCAAGCTCGCTTATAGGGTTTAGTTTTTCTGAAATACTGGTATCTGCGAACCCAATACGGGTAATGGCGTTAGCGTTAGCGTGCATTTGAATATAACCCTGTGGCGTATGAATTTGGCTAACATATTCACCAACATCTACTGCTTCGTTTTGCAACGGCCAAGGTGCGTTGTTAATATTACTTGATTGAATATTACTTAACTGCTTAAATTGGGTTTGTTTATCGGCCAAGATATTTACTCCCTTTATTATTTTTTTACGCCAAATACTAATGCGATTACCCCGCTAAACGCCATAAATTCAGCGTTAAGTAGCTGCGCCACGGCGCAGCTAGCTCGGCATTTATGGCACGGCCCTGTTCGCGGCGCTTAGCGAGTTGTTGTTTAATCACCAGGTCTGTATCTAACCAGATATCACTTTCACCAATCGCGCGCAGCAACACATAATTTACCGTCCAAGGCCCAATGCCTTTAATATTGATAAGCCCAGCAGTGTTAGTAAGCTCAGCAGTGTTAGTAAGCCCAGCAGTATCACTAGGTTCATCATTTTCAAGCGCCGCCAAAGGCTCACAATGCTGATAAAATTTTCCTAGTGAAATGAGGGACTGGCGCCTTGCCGCCGGCATCTTTAAAAAAAGTAAGTCATTACTAGCCACTTCATCAGGCGTGGGGAAACGAAAGACAAGGTCATAAACCCCGTTTTGCTCAGCAAAAAACGCATGCAGCTGGTTCACTTTATTCACCGCCGCCGTCACCGACACCTGCTGACCCAAAATAGCCCTGCACCCTGCTTCAAACCCACTCGCAACGCCAGGAATACGAAGCCCGCTGACTATTTCATTTTCGGGTAAGCCTGCATTACGCAGTCCCGTTTCTATTAGCTGCGGATTAATATCTAAATCGAGCATTCGTCTTATGGTATTAGTAATGCTTAAGGTGTGGCGAGAATGCGCTGCATTAAAGGTTAAATAAAATCCGTTTTGCTTGGCCGCATGAGTAATGTCGACTTTTATCGGCACGTACTCATTAGACCCATCACCGCGCTTATCTGCCACTGACAAAATTTTGCTTAAGCCATTTTCGTGCACTTGCTCATTGCCATGTATTTGGCGTTTGGCCAGAAAATCGCGCAGCTGTGGCCAGTTGTACGGTGGCCTATACGTCAATAATATACTCACATTTTCACTTAAACTGCCTGCCTGTTAGTGGTTTTCACTAAAATGAAAAATAAACCGTCGAATCGGGGATCGCGCGCTAGTCGAGCTTGTTCACATATTTGTGTTGTTAACATGTTTGCCTAATAAATGGTAAGCTTTCGTAAATAGTACCCGAACACAAAATAAAAACACCTTGTTTTCGGAACTTATAATCAATCTGCCAGCCCTATTCTAGCTTCTGTTATTACGAGTTGTATTATGACGCCATACATTATAAAAAGTATTCAAGGTTTATCAAGACAGCAAGCTTGGTCTTTGCTGTTAGCATTTACCTTGCTTTTAGTAGTGTTTAGGCCATCAGCTCAAGTAAACGAAAACGACTGGATAGATGACTACGTTAATTCGGTTGCTGTGCAGGCCAAAAAAGTCAACATACCCGGATTTGCGGTCGTTATAGTCAAAAAGGGACAGCCTGCGCAGTTCAAATACTATGGTTTAACTGAGCACGGTGGCACTGCCATTAATAGAGACACGAAGTTCAGACTAGCGTCGGTCTCAAAAACCTTCACCGCAACCCTCGTTGCTAAACAAAACAGTGAAAAAACCCTCGATTGGCAGTCACCCTTAGCAACACTGACGCCGGAGTATACGTTTGACAATTTTAACGACAAACCTATATTGCTGCGCCATATTATAGGCCAGTCGACTGGCTTTATGCCTAACGCTTACGACAATTTAATAGAGGCAAACTACAATCGCCCGCGAGTACTGCGAGAAATGGGTAAATTAGACAGTATTTGTAAGCCAGGCTTTTGCTACACCTATCAAAATGCCCTCTTTGGCGTGTTGGAAGAGTACTATAAAACGCAGAACTCTTCCTTTTCACAAGAACTGTCCAAAGATCTTTTTACCCCGCTTAAAATGAAGTCTTCGGTGGGCCGCACTGCGCTTGAAAATTCTGGCAACTGGGCTAAACCCCATGCAGCAGTGTCTAGAAGCAAGTGGCGAAAAGTAGCGGTAAAAGAGGACTATTATCGCTTCTCACCTGCCGCAGGGGTAAACGCCAGTATTAGCGATATGGAAATTTGGCTACGCGCCATGCTCTTAGAATACCCAGAGGTGGTGAATGCCACCATGGTTGAGCAAATGACACTACCACGCGTGGAAACTAAAAACGAGCTAGGCAGACGCGAGTGGCGAAAGCACCTTATAACGGCTCATTATGGTTTAGGCTGGCGCGTGTACAATTTTAAAGGCATCGACGTAAATTATCACGGCGGCTGGGTGCAAGGATACAGGGCCGATGTCGCGTTTTCACCCACGCTTGAAACCGGCATTGCCATTTTAATGAATGCCGAAAGCAACCTCATCAACACCATAAGCGCAAAGTTTTGGGAGCAAGCTGTTATTCATAAAGATGATGAAAAAAACAAGACCGCGCAAGTTATTAGTCATTAACAAAAAATGTATTAGGTATAAATATTCGCCATTACTTTTCAGTTCTTAGGTAAGTATAACCGCCTAAGCATTCTTCGTAAAAGTCAGTCCATTTCACGCCTTCGCGTGGCTTGATTTTACCTAGGGCTACCTCTTTATCTATGGTCTTTTTCACGTCAAGTGCCATGGCGCTTGGGTGATACTGCATTATCGATAAGACTTGCTCAACGGTAGTCCCTTTAATCACTTCTTCAATATAAAACTTCTCTGGATCGTCTTCAAGGCTAAATACGTGTACCTCATTTAAGCGCCCAAACAGATTATGCATGTCGCCCATTACGTCTTGATATGCGCCGGTCAAAAATATGCCTAAATAACACTTTTCATCTGTTTTTAGTTCAGGTAGTGGCAATACTTTACCTAAGACGTGATCAACTACAAAGCGGTCTATTTTACCGTCACTGTCGCAGGTAATATCTACCAAGGAGCAGTTTTTTACGGGCGCTTTATGCAGGTTTGTGAGCGGCGCAACGGGTAATAGTTGGCCAATAGCCCAGCTGTCTACCGCTGACTGAAACACAGAAAAGTTACACAAATATTGCGACGACAATGCATAGTCAAGATCTTGCATTTCTTCTGGTACGAAGTCAGCTTGCTGATAGTAAGCATGCACGAAACGTAATATTTGCCAATAAAGTGTTTCAATTTTGCCTAGCTCTTCCATGCCTATTACACGTAAACTGAAGGCCTGAGAGGCCTGTTCTTTCCACCGAGAGGCGTCGTTAAATACCTCTTGATAATTATCGTTCTCAGATAAAGACTCGTGCAAATAGCGCATGTTCTTTAGTAAAACATGTTCATTTTCGGTGGCAACTGTATCAAGGTCGACGCCTTCGGGTTTAATTTCACCCACCACCTCAGTAATAACACAGCTATGATGAGCGGTGATTGCGCGCCCGCTTTCAGACACGATATTCGGGTGAGGCACGCCTTCTAGGTCGCACATTTCTCGCAGACCGTAAACTACGTCAGCCACATACTCGCGCAGGCTATAATTGCGCGATGAATCGTTGGTAGACTGGCTGCCGTCGTAATCGATGCCTAAACCGCCGCCTACATCCACATATTCTAACTTAAAGCCTAGCTTGTGCAGTTCGGCGTAAATGCGCGCGCTTTCATTCACCGCGTCTTTAATCGCGCGTATGTCGGGAAGCTGGCTGCCAATATGAAAATGTAAAAGCTTAAGCGTATGCCCCATCCCTTGCGATTCTAAATAACGCGCGCCTTTGATTAACTCAGAAATAGTTAAACCAAATTTAGCTCTATCGCCGCTTGAACCCACCCAGCGACCCTGACCTTTACTGCGCATTTTACTGCGCAGACCTATAATAGGCTCTATATCTAGCTCTTTACTAATTTTAACAAGCATGGCTAGCTCACTGAACTTTTCAATTACCACCACCACTTTTCGGCCCAGTTTGCGCCCTAATAGCGCTAACTTTATAAATTCTTCGTCTTTATAACCATTTAATATCGTTAATGAGTTGGCATTTGTATTGTACGCCAGTACCGCGAGCAGTTCTGGTTTTGAACCAGCCTCTAACCCAAAGTCATATGGCGCACCGGCATCTACAATCTCCTCTACCACTTCGCGCATTTGGTTTACTTTTATCGGGTAAACGCCGTTATATCTGCCGGTGTAGTTAGCTTCTTTTATAACGTCGTTAAACGCTTCGTTTAGGCTCACAACCTGAGAACGCAATACGTCATGAAACCGCACCACCACCGGGAATTGAACATTTTCGTCGTTAATTTCTTTAAGTACCGAGGCAAAGTCTATTTTTGTGTCGCTTTTATTTTGATCGGGTACCACATGTATGTTGCCGTTCTCGCCAATTTTAAAATAGCCGCCGCCCCAGCTTGACACGCCATAGGTGCGCTCGGCATCAGCAATAGACCAGTTTTGGGCAGAACCAAGTAAGGGCGCGTTTTGTTCAGTATACTTTTTTTGCATTAATGAATTGACCTATTGAGATGGCAAGAATGAAAGACTTTACAGATGTAATATGAATAAGGTGTATGTTACGATTATATCTATCAATTAGTCTAAACGAAATGATAATTTAGTGCTTTTGTACCGTAAATTAAACGCCAAATGTAAAATTACGTAAATAATATACCTTACGCCAATTGTAATGGTCTTATAGCGTGATGTAAGACCTAACAGCAACCGTGTTTTTAAGCGCATAAGTCTTAACGCTAAAATGAATAAAGCAGTTTACACGCAAAACGGCACGGGCGAATTCTATAGCCTTACCGCTTCAGCAGTCAAAATTTTCAAAGATGAAAGTATTTTATGGGTAAATGAGCTTAACCCTACTCCTTGAGGATAAACCTAAAGATTTGTTTACAGTGCTCTTTTACGCATTAACTATGATTTAAGCGCGCAAAACAAGTACTCTATGCACTTGTTCCTTAAAGTCAGTAGTGCATGTCAGATAAAATACGTTTAACACAATTTAGTCACGGCGCAGGCTGCGGCTGTAAAATTGCCCCAAACCTACTCGAACAGTTTCTAAAGACAGATTTTGTGCCCACGCCCGATCCTAAGTTACTCGTAGGCAACAGCACAAAAGACGACGCGGCAGTGTATGACTTAGGCGATGGCAGTGGCATTATTAGCACCACCGACTTTTTTATGCCCATTGTTGATGATGCTTTCGAATTTGGTAAAGTGGCAGCCACTAACGCTATTAGCGATGTATATGCCATGGGCGGCACACCCATTATGGCTATTGCGATACTCGGCTGGCCGACTAAAAGCCTTGGACCCGACATTGCTCAGCGCGTCATAGACGGCGCCAGGCACACCTGCCAAGAAGCGGGCATACAGCTAGCAGGTGGTCATTCAATTGATTCACCCGAGCCCATATTTGGCCTAGCCGTTACCGGTCGCGTAAAATTAGCGCATATGAAAAGAAACTGTTCTGCCAAAGCTGGTGACCACCTTTTCTTAACTAAACCACTGGGCGTAGGTATTCTCACCACGGCTGAAAAACAAGGCAAGCTCAAAGCCATGCACAGCCGCTTGGCGGTTAACAGCATGATGCAGCTAAATACCATTGGCGAGAAGCTTGGCAGCCTCAATGGCGTAAACGCAATGACCGACGTGACAGGTTTTGGCTTACTTGGTCACTTATTAGAAATATGTCAAGGCAGCCGCCTTAAAGCCACCGTTAATAGCCGCGCAGTACCAATATTAGATAGCGCTATATATGACTATATAAAGCAAGGCTGTGTGTCAGGCGGCAGCCAGCGTAACTGGGACAGCATACACCAGCACATATCACAAATAGATGCCATTACGCAGGCGCTGCTATGCGACCCACAAACCAGCGGTGGACTACTTGTGGCTATCGCGCCAAAAGCGCTAGGCGAAGCTAAAAACTTACTGACACAAGCCGGTTGTTATTATGAAGCGATTGGCTATTTACAAGAAATAAGCGTAAACGACCCACATCCGTTAATTGAGGTAATGATTTGAATAAAACGGATTTAGTAACAAGTACTGCATATAAAACACTTTTGCTACAACAGACTCCCATGATCGACCTGCGAGCGCCGGTCGAATTTGCAAAAGGCGCCCTACCGTTTTCGGTTAATTTGCCGTTCATAAATGATGAGGAACGCCGGCTTATCGGTATTTGTTATAAAAAGCACGGACAGCAGGCAGCCATTGAACTTGGCCACCAGCTAGTAAATGGCGACGCTAAGCATGCAAGAGTGAAGGCATGGCAGCAGTTTTTAAGCCAGCATCCAAATGCAATAATGTACTGCGCTCGCGGTGGTTTGCGTTCGCAGCTTAGCCAACAGTGGCTAAAGGAAAGTGGGCTTGATTGCGCGCGCGTAGACGGCGGTTTTAAATCTCTGCGTACATATTTACTGGATTATTTAGAAAAGGCCTGTACGCAACAGCGCTTCACAGTTTTGTCGGGCATGACCGGCACAGGTAAAACCGACATTCTCAAAATGCTGCCAAACAGCCTCGATCTTGAAGGTCATGCCAACCACAAAGGCTCAAGCTTTGGGCGGCCTTTAAACCAGCAGCCTATGCAAATAAATTTTGAACACTCACTTATTCTATCGCTGCTAAATATGCGTGAAAACAATCCGGGACAGCGCATAATATTAGAAGATGAAAGCCGCAACATTGGCGGCATTCACTTGCCAGAAACGCTTAATATGACCATGGCCGTCAGCGATATAATTGTGCTTGAAGTGCCGTTGGAGCAACGCATCGATAAGCTCTTGCAAGAATATGTTGTACAGCGCTATGCAGACACCCTTGCGCATCACAAATGTATAAATCCTGAAAACTACCAACAGCGCGCTGAACAGGCATTTTCAGACTATTTAACAGATAGCTTGCAAAGACTAAACAAACGCCTCGGCAGTCAGCGCAGCAAAGAAATAATGGCGCTGATGAAGGCGGCCATTAAACATCAGCATGCAGACGCTTTTAGCAGCCACCAGCACTGGTTGCACGCAATCACTGTTGACTACTACGACCCTATGTACCTTTATCAACTAAAAAAGCGCAAAGACCGAATTGTGTTCAAAGGTAACTACAGCGCCATAGTTCATTGGTTACAGCAGCACTATGAATAGCGCAGTTGGTAGAACTAATAAAACCAATTAGTCTTGTTTATCTTTAATGCGAACATACACTACCACGCTGAAAAGCAATACCGCCACCGGTATTAGTGCAAGTAGAGGACGAGACATCGCTAAATCGCCTGCCAAAAAAACGATATAAGCAATTGCCACAAATGCGGCCACTGTGGCAACTAATTTAAGAGCTTTTTGCATGAATGATACCTTCCGTTTAATTATTTATGTAAATGTTTACGTTCGCCAATGCTGTATGGCTCAAACATTTATTGCATCAACGTGATTAAAGCATTGCATGAACTGTATGCACCTTAAATATTTCTAGCCATAAAAAAGGCAAGCATGTTAATGCTTGCCTTTTTAGTTACCGCTGCCATTTTACATGAAGTGAAAAGCAGCATAGAGAAAATGATATCTGTGACTAACTCACCATCATATTAGCTAATCGCTACTATGAAAACTGGTTCATAGTATTGTCTTCACCCGACGCTTTAAGCGCTTGGGTGCCCGAGAAGTATTCTTTATGATCATCGCCAATGTTCGACCCTGACATGTCTTGATGCTTCACGCAGGCTAGTCCTTGCCTAATTTCGCGGCGCTGCACACCCTGCACGTAGGCTAGCATACCTTGCTCACCAAAATAATCCTTGGCTAGGTTGTCGGTAGATAAGGCTGCGGTATGGTAAGTGGGCAAAGTAATCAAATGATGGAATATGCCCGCCTGCTGCGCGGCGTCTTTTTGGAAGCTCCGAATTTGCTCATCCGCGACTATAGCAAGCTCTGAACTATCGTAACTTTCGTTCATTAACTGCTCACGCTGATAGGCACCCACGTCGCGGCCTTGATCTGCCCACTGGTCAAATACTTGCTGGCGGAAATTAAGCGTCCAGTTAAACGAAGGGCTGTTGTTGTAAACCAGTTTGGCATTAGGCACCACTTCACGAATACGGTTCACCATACCGGCAATTTGGCCTATATGGGGTTTTTCAGTTTCAATCCACAGCAAATCAGCACCGTTTTGCAATGAGGTTATACAGTCTAAAACGCAGCGATCTTCGCCCGTGTTAGCTTTGAATTTAACGAGTCCGTTAGCTAAACGAGTGGGCCTAATAATTTTATCGCCCTGCTTAATAATTAAGTCGCCGCTTTGTAGGTCGCTCAACGAAGTCACCTCTTCGCCGTCTATGTAAGCGTTGTACTGCTGCGCTAAATCACCAGGGGCCTGCGACACTGGTATTTTCTGAGTAAGGCCTGCGCCCAATGAATCGGTGCGCGCAACAATTACGCCGTCTTCCACCCCAAGCTCTAAAAACGCATAGCGTACAGCGTTTATTTTGGCTAAGAAATCTTCATGAGGAACGGTTACTTTACCGTCTTGATGGCCACACTGCTTAGCGTCAGACACTTGATTTTCAATCTGAATGCAGCACGCACCTGCTTCAATCATTTTCTTAGCCAGTAAGTAGGTGGCTTCTTCGTTACCAAAGCCGGCGTCTATATCGGCAATAATTGGCACAACATGGGTTTCAAAGTTTTCAATTTGTTTTTCAACGCTGCGTGTTTTTACGTCATCGCCGGCACTACGAGCGGCATCTAAATCTTTGAAAAGATGGTTTAGCTCACGCGCATCGGCCTGCTTTAAAAACGTATATAGCTCCTCTATTAGTGCGGGAACAGAAGTTTTTTCATGCATAGACTGGTCGGGCAGAGGACCAAACTCAGATCGCATCGCCGCGACCATCCAGCCAGACAGGTACAGGTAGCGACCTTTGGTTGTGCTAAAATGTTTTTTGATTGAAATCATTTTTTGCTGGCCGATAAACCCGTGCCAGCAGCCAAGAGACTGCGTGTATTTGCTGCTGTCTTGATCGTAGCCGTCCATATCACTGCGCATAATGTTTGCAGTATAGTTAGCAATGTCCAAACCTGTCTTAAAACGATTCTGCAGGCGCATGCGCGCTACATTCTCAGGGTTAATCGCATTCCATAGCCCATCACGTTTCTTGATTATGCTGCTTACCTCATTGGTTTGTTCATTGTACGTTTTCATTATACTTCCTTTTCATTATAAAATTATTGGCCTTAGTATCTCTGCCGCTTTACGCGCAGTGTGTAACGATTCAGCCAATCGTGTGTTTACTAGCAGTTGAATACCTTATTAACAATTAATTATTTTGCCGCTGCTAACCTTCGCTTTTCTTGTTTAATAATATAGTGTAAATTGATTAAAAATTTCACAATTAAAATTTTACAATGTAAATTTTACAAAAGTGTTAAACGGTAAACGGCATGATTAGTATGAAAATATCGGTGCTAACGTGACTTTATGAAACAAGGACACACCCATGAGAATTAGTAAAAGCTTAAGTCGAAAATCACATTTACTTGGCACTAAAATTCGTAATTTACGAAAGCGTAATAACCTGACCATGGAAGATTTATCGGCTCGTTGCATAAGAGTGAGTGCCCAGCTAGCGCCGTCCGTCAGCTATTTATCTATGATTGAGCGCGGCAAACGTGTGCCTAGTTACGACATGCTAGAGGTAATTGCGAATGTGTTTCAAAAAGAGGTAGATTGGTTTTTAGATGACGTGCCTGAAGAGCAGTCTATTACCCCTGACAAGGGCAACCGAGGCGGCATAAGCGGCATGGCTTTAGAGCCAAGCTTTCTTTTTTCCAACGAAATTTTACAAATTGCCATACCCGAAATGCTGTCGCAAACCGGCGTAAGCGGTCGTCAATTCGCTCACTTGTTAATTCGTGCTCACCAAGAACACCACCAAAACCATTTTCCAGACTTAGAGCGTGCTGCCGAAGAGGTGGGCCTGAAACGAATGCCCTTGAGTGTAGAAGACCTGTTTGATATTGCTAAAAACCTAGGCCTGCACATTAAATGGTTTGACAGCATGCCTAAGTCGGCCAAAGACGAGCTTGGGGTGAGTTCACGAAGTGTCGTTACTTCGTTTTACGATCCGCCTAGCTCCATTAATTTAAATACTCTATTAAAAAAATTCCCCACTCGCTTAAAATATGATTTAGCGGTGCATATTGGTCATAGCGTGCTGCACAATCGCGATGGGCTGAAAAGCGTGTTAGTCACTGGCAACACGGTGGATCAATCTAGCAGCGCATTGTTTGATGCAACTCCACAGTCGTCTACCGTAAACGCACAAGACATTTTGCATGCGTGGCGCGATTTCGAGTCTAGCTTTTTTGCAGGCGCGTTGTTATGCCCCAAAGTGCCTTTTAGGCAATTACTTGACCGTCACGGCTATGAAGTTAGCGTGCACGAGCAACTAGGTGTATCGGCCTCGGTGGCAATGCGCCGAATGACAGCAGTTTCACCCTACGCGCACTGGCATTATTTTGATGCTTACGCACCGGGAAAATTAAAAGCCGTTTACCGAGGCAACGGCATTCCCCTGCCCTGGGGCAATATGCGCTTAGTCGAAGATCCATGCCAGCACTGGGCGGTTTTTAGAATGATAAACGTACCCACCACCGGCACTTCAGCACAAATTTCTATTCTAAATGTAGAAGACAAGCCAAGAATATACTGCTGTGAGTCAACCAGCGTAAAAGACTTAGCCGACAACAACCACGTGTTGTGCACCGGCATAGATTTGAACCCCGCAATAGAAGCACAAGGCGGTGACGCTAATCAGATGGCTGAAGACTTGAAGAAAGCGTGTGCCGAAAACGAAGGGCAAAGTGCTATACCCGCCTCTATTAAGAATAAGCTGTCGAGTGTGTCGCGTATATTGAATATTAATTGGATAGAACGTGGCATAGCAGCTGACGCTCGGCTTATTTGTTCGCGCGGGGCGCATTGTCCGCGCGTCCCAAGTTGCTATGCTAGCAGCAAAGAATGTTCATAGTTTAGCTTAATCTCTTTTTGCTACCGCTGCCTGCATGGCCGGCGGCGAAGCATTCCTTCAAATTTTAGATTCTATTCTTGGCTGTAGAAGCCTTATTTCCTGATGATAGTGTCTTTGCAAACTATTGATGCCTGAAAATATTACAATTTAATAGAAAGAATTTCACTCATTGTAAGCAGTTCTTTATTAAGGGCGCGTGATCGTGTTTGTAACTACATGTTTAAAATCGAAAATATGAAATTTAAAATATAAGCGCCAATTGGCACCCTATCTGCACTAATTCATGGTGCTAATGGAGGCATTATGTCTAATATTAATTTCAACACCTATCTCGTCGTGAAAAACGTTCAAGCCGCTACGAATGTAATCAATATATTGCGCGAGACTAGAGTCAGCGAAGATTGCATTGGCGTGGTCAGTAAAGACAGCGAAATAGCACTGGCAGATCTCCCTGAATTGGATACTAGCGGTAAATCTAAACTACCCGAAGCGCTAACCCGAGGGGCTCTCATAGGCTCGGGATTGTGTCTAATTGTTGGTGTGCTGCTTACTGCATTTCCTGTCGCTGGCGTAACGCTAGGCGGCGCTGCAATTGCCAGTATGGCGGCAGGCGGCGCCGTTTTTGGCGCATGGTCAGCTTCTATGGTGGCTATTAGTGCGGCAATTGCCAGTATGGCGGCAGGCGGCGCCGTTTTTTGCGCATGGTCAGCTTCAATGGTGGGTACTAGTAAAAGCAGTTCCTTAGTGGCAGAGTTTGACGATGCTTTAAACAACGAAGACACACTAATATTTTGCTATTTACGATCTGAGCAAGTAAAGCAAGTGAATGAAAAAATTAACGCAGCACATATCGGCGGAATATTAAAAAAGGGGGCAACTTCTGATTAGTGCACAAATTATGAATGACGCAAATGACTAAGACACCAAAGGAGAGAATATGACAACCAAGAATTCAGCAAACGCAAGCTATGAAGGACTAGGTAAAAAAGGCAAAGGACATGTGTCGACAGAGTCTGGTGCTTTAGACAAACAGCCTTACGGTTTCAACACGCGCTTTGAAGACGGCAACGGGACTAACCCAGAAGAACAAATTGCGGCAGCGCATGCTAGTTGCTTTACAATGGCGCTTTCATTTGCACTAGCCGATAAGGGCTATAATGATGGTAATTTACAGACAAAAGCAACGTTGAGTTTAGAGCAAGATGGCGATGGATTCACCATCACTAAGTCGCAGCTTGTATTACACGCAAAAGTAAGCGGTATTAACGAGACTGAGTTTACCAAGATTGCACAAGGCGCTAAAAAAAACTGCCCTATTTCAAAGGTACTCAAGTGCGAGATCACTCTTGAAATAGAGGGATTTTCTGCCGCAGGCTAATCTACTTAGCCAGAGGGTGATTCGCGCAAGTCACCCTCTTTAACTATCATCAAATTCAAGTAAATATTAACTTTAAGAATGCATTCGCCTATCTAATACCAAAACGTGTTTGACCTGCTGCCTCTTCTTCTCGTAATATAAACCTTGCTATAACATTGTTTTAGAACGTGTTAGCTAATAATTTAGTAGCTATTTTTTACAGAATACAGTTTACTCTACCGCCAGTATTAAGCAGCACACACAAACATTACATCAATAGGGAAAAAAATTATGTCTAAACAACGCAGGCACATTCATAAAAGACCGTTATTTCAATTATCTTTATGCGCTGGCTTCGTCGCAACTGTGGTAGCGAGTCAAAGTGCACTTGCTCAATCTGCGCCAGACAACGTCGTAACCAACGACACCGCGATTGAAAAAATAAGCGTTATCGGATCACGCCGTATAGGGCGAACGGTTGAAGACAGCTCAGTGCCTATTGATATTATCGATTCAGAGGCGCTATCTTCATCAGGACTTACCGAAACTAATATGGTACTTAGCACATTATTACCTAGCTTCAACTTTCCTCAGCCATCTATTACTGACGGGACAGACCACGTTAGACCCGCTCAGTTACGCGGCCTTGCACCCGATCACACATTAGTATTGATAAACGGAAAGCGTCGCCATACCAGCGCATTGCTTAACTTGAACGGTTCAGCAGGTCGCGGCTCCTCTGCGGTCGATTTAAACGCTATCCCCGTTAACGCTATTAAGCGCATTGAAGTATTGCGCGACGGCGCTGCCGCACAATACGGTTCAGACGCCATTGCTGGGGTTATCAATATTGTCCTAAAAGACGCTGACAACGGCGGCTCCATGTCAGTTACTTATGGTGCGAACGCAACCACCATGGACGGCGTGCCAAGGTTAACGGGCGTATCACAAGGCGCTGACGGTAAACTAGCCTTTACCGAAGGCTCTGATCGCAAGATCACCGATGGTCAAACTACCACCGTACGCGGAAACATCGGTTTAAGTATAGCCGATAACGGCTTTTTAAACGTGTCAGGCGAATATAGACAGCGCAACGCAACTAATCGCTCAGACTATGATCAGCGCGAAAACTACGCACGCTTAGACGACGCTAGCTTAGATCCTCGCGAACTGACCGTTAATCGCTACAATCACAACTTTGGTAACGGCGACGTTACCGATCTTGCCATATTTTATAACGCAGGCAGCAGCATAAATGCGAATATGGACTGGTATTCTTTTGGTTCATATAGCTCACGCACGGGCGAAGGCAGCGGTTTTTATCGCCGGGCGCAAGACGCTAGAAACGTGACAGAAATTTATCCAGACGGTTTCTTACCCACCATCACCTCAAAAATTGCTGACTATTCTTTCGCGTTTGGTGTAAAAGGCATATACGATGAATGGGACTACGATTTATCTGCAGTGTACGGAAGTGACGACTTCAACTTCGGTGTAATCAACAGCTTAAATACGTCCTTAGGTCCAACGAGTCCAACTGAGTTTGATGCGGGCACACTCATATATGAACAGTTTGTATTTAATGCAGACGCCAGCAGGCTTTACCGCGTTGACTTCTTTGCCAGCGATATGAACCTTGCCATTGGCGCAGAGTATCGTCGTGAAGACTACGCTATTGAAGCAGGCGATTCAGCCTCTTTTGCCCAAGGCCCATTTGGACCTCGCGGTGCAGCGCCTGGTGTAAGTAATAGTTTAGGCGCCGCCGGTTCGCAAGTATTCCCCGGTTTTACAACTGCATCTGCTAGCAATAACTCGCGTGAAAACTTCAGTGCTTACATCGATTTAGAAGCTGACGTGACTGAAATGTGGAACGTAGCTGTTGCCGCTCGTTTTGAAGACTATTCTGATTTTGGCTCAACCTTCAACTGGAAAGTGTCTAACCGCCTGATGTTAACAGACGCATTTTCACTGCGTGGTTCAATCTCTACCGGCTTTAGAGCACCTTCACTACAGCAGCAGTTCTTTACCTCAATTGCGACCGTGTTTGTGGATGGAGAACCGACTGAAACAGGCACATTCTCACCCTCGTCAAAGGTAGCCCTTGCGCTAGGTAGCCCAGGTTTAGATGCGGAAGAATCCACCAATATGAGTGTAGGCTTTAGTTTTGCGCCTTCATCAAATTTCAACTTAACCGTAGACTTCTATGAAATAGACATTGATGACCGCATTGTATTGTCAAGCAACCTGTCGGGAGCAGCGGTTGAAGAGTTGTTAGCAGGCACAGGCGCTAACCGCGGCCGTTTCTTTTTAAATGCTATTGACTCCACCACCAAAGGCTTTGACATAGTCTCGAGTTATAATCTTGAACTAGACAACAACAGTGTAATGTTTAGTGTGGGCTACAACCAAAACGATAATGAAGTGACTAGCGTTATCGATCCACCGGCCTTACTCCAGGGCGCTGGCGTGGATCAAAACAACCTCTTTGATGGCAACGAACTGCGCCGCTTTGAAGTTGGCTCACCCGACGAAAAGCTTAACTTAAGCGCGATATGGACATCACCCTATGCCACCACCACCTTAAGAACAACACGCTATGGTGAGACGCAAGATCCGTCTGACAACCCGTTGCGAAACGAAGTACTGCCGGGTAAGTGGATAACCGACTTAGATGTTAATTACCCTATCACCGAGCAGCTAAGCGTATCGTTAGGCGCCAACAACATACTTGATGTGTATCCCGATACAACACGCGAACTGGTAGATGATGTTACTACCTTCTCGCGCTTGTTCTCGTACTCTGGCTTTTCGCCTTTTGGTTTTAACGGCCGCTATGTGTATGGACAGATACGCTATACGTTCTAATATGCGCTAGTAGTTAATGTAAACAAGAAATGGGCCCTACTGGCCCATTTTTTATGTCTATCTCAATGTAGTATATCGACCAAACAAAGCACTACTATTTTTTGATTTGGCGATAGATAAATAGCACAAGTAAGGCGCCAACAACAGCAGTTACCATGCTGCCTAAACTAAAAGTACCAATGCTGCCTAGTCCAAAAAATGCGCCTATCCAACCGCCAACAAAGGCGCCGACAATGCCCAGTACGGTGGTCATAATAAAACCACCGCCGTCTTTGCCGGGCATAATCACTTTAGCAATGATGCCCGCAATTAAGCCAAATATTATCCATGATAAAATACCCATAGTGTTTCCTTTTTATTCTTGTGAACTCACCTAAATCTTTTCAGTTTGCTACTTTAATGTCACGATAATGACGGGCAGCTTTGGGGTGCTGTAATATCCCTTTTCACCGCTGCACAGGGCCATAAAGGCTAAACTAAAAAAAACCCGGAAATTAATTCCGGGTTTTTATATCGTTAACTAAAGCTTAGAAGCGGTAGTTTACACCTACACGCACTTCCCATAGAGAAGGCGCTCTGGAAATAGACTGACCTGGCTTTTCAAAGTTTTTGTAGAAAAAGTTACCATTGCCATCTGTATCAACGTCAACAACTTCGTCGCCTACAAATGAGCCTTGACGAAAATCGCCCCAGTCATCGTTTAGCATATTCGTAAAGTTCTCGATAACAATAAATGCGCTAGCTTTATGACCTTCAATAAAACCAGGTAACTGCTGACTTACACGAATATCGGCTTTAACCCACCAGTCTGCATTTCGGCTGTTACGCTCAGTCGTTTGACCACGTGCAAAGCCCTCACCGTCAGCCCATGCAAAGAAAGCGGCTTCATCTGCTGCATCTAAGAATGAAACACCGTCAGAGCCATCACCTGTTGGAATGTAAAGCAGTTGACGACGATCCGGTGAATCAAATGCAAACGCTTCTTCGATACCGTCTTCACGACGAGGACGGTCTTTGTTGAACACATATGATATTGGCTTGCCATCGCTGGCTTGGCCGAACAGCGTAAAGCGCGTTTCGTACCCTGAAACAAACTCAGTTGCGTAACCTAGGCTAAGCGTTGCACGATGCGGTATCTCATAGTCAGACGTTGCAGCACCTGGGTTATTAGCCGCACTTGTGGCAAAGTTAGAATAGTTAGAAAATGCAACAGAACTTGTCATTGGGTTGGCATCTTCTGACTGGACGTATGAATAGCCTAAGGTTGCATCAATACCGATGTCCCAAGATTTAGCGACGCTCAATGAAAAGATAGACGATTTACCGTCACCTTGCGCTACGTTACCTAATACAAAATCGCTACCTACTCTTCTGCTAGGATCTACTAGCGCATAATCTGGACGACCGCCCAACGTAGTACCCGCACCCACAAGTGTCAGGTTTGGATCGCGATAAATCGCAGAGTCTTGCTTGTCAGTAAATATAATATCTGCTGATATAATATAGTCCATAGGCGCAATATACGTTAGGCCCAAGGTATACTTCCACTCTGACGGAATTTCAAAGTCAGGATCAGTTGCAACCGTATTTCCATCGCCATTTTCGGTGCTAGTGTTAGCCACTAAATCAACTAGTTCTTGCGGTGCATCAAAGATAGGACGACCTCCACCAGAAAGTGGTATATCAAGAATAGAAGTAGTACCACCATCCCATCCGTTTATGTCACGCTCACGCGTGCTGATGTTTGTTACGCCGTCATTTGAGTAAGCGTTCGAAATCCACACGTTAGGGTTACCACCTGAGAACAAGCCAACACCACCACGTACTTCTAATACATCACTTACCGCCCAGTTAAACGCAACACGCGGCTGTAGCAAACTTATACCGTCTACGTTGCCTTGGTTACTAAAACCATAACGCTGCGTAAAGTTATTGTTTAAGTTAGGTACATCACCCGACGAATACTCTTCATAGCGCAAACCAACTTTAACTTGGATGTCGTCTGTTATATAAAATTCATTTTGTAAGTACAATGACAAAATATCAAAGTTAAATGTAGCGCCCGCATCGGCTGGGTTATTAGTTCCCGCTGAGTTGTTATAGTAAATACTATTCGCTAATCCGGCTTCAAAATCATCAATACTATTAAATCGGTACTCACCAATGGTGTGCTGCATAAACAAGTTAAATACGTCTTGCTCTTCATATTCGACACCAGCGGTTATTTTATGGTCGCCAAAGTAGTAGGTACCCGCCAGTTTAAAATCAAACCTTTCCCAGTTTAGGTCATTTGACTGGCGCGAGTCATCTGGACCAATGAAGACTGTGCCTCCGCCTTCTGTTCTAATTTGCGCTTCACCAAATCCAGATGCAGCATCTATTGATACTTGACGGTTATCTAGGTTAGTTTGGCCTAAACGGAATTCAGTAGAAAAGTCGTCTGTCCAGTTTGAGTATACTGTTAAAACGGTTGAATCTAGTTCAGCGCCCTGCTCATAAAAATGGTTAGACAATGATACACGACCAAAGCCGCCGTCTGACTGGCTTAATGTAAAGCCGTCGTTGTATATGTAAACTAAAGCTGCACGGTGGTCATCATTGATGTTCCAGTCTAGCTTAAGCAAAATCTTTTCATCGTCAACCGGTGAGCTTGGGGGGGTACCGCCAACATCATAGCCGTATACTTCTTGTGCAATGCGCGAAACGTCGCTTATGTCTTGCTCGGTAACTCTGTCCCCGCCAAAGTTGTAGTCGAACAAACGAACGCCTTCTAAAGCTTCGTATGCTGCATATATAAACAACTTATCTTTAATAAGAGGTGCGCCTATGTTGAAACCATAGCGCTCTTCGGTATAGTTACCGTTATCACGTTTTTCGCCATCGGCGGTGTCGCCACGAAATGAATCGCTGGTGTAATCAAAAAACACGCCGCCGGTAATTTCATTGGTACCAGATTTTATAACCGCGTTAATGTTACAGGCTGTAAAACCACCGTACTCAACATCCATTGGCGCTAGTTCAACCGCGACTTCTTGTACCGCGTCAAACGAAAATGGAGTACGTATAGTCGGGTAGCCGTTACTGCTTAAGCCGAAGGTATCGTTCAAGCGAACACCGTCTAGCGTTAGGCTGTTAAAACGGGGGCTTGCGCCGCCACAACGGACTGAATCGTTGGCACTTTCGTCTACGAAGATACGCGGATCGGCACGCACAATATCGTTTATATCACGGTTTATCGCCGGTGCGTTTTGAATGTCATCTAAACTAAACACTGACTGCGGGCCAGTTGCGCCAAAAACAGACGTGCTTACCGCAGAAGATTTAACCGTAATAACTTCAATTGATGAAGCGTCTTCTAGCTGCAAATCTATATCAAAAGCTTCACCAATATTCAAAAACACGCCGTCGATGTTAGCGTCTTGAAACTGATCAGAATCAACGATTACTTGATAGGGTCCACCTACACGCAAGCCGCGCATGGTAAATGTACCGGTGTCACTAACCGTTGTTTGACGACTCGTACCAGAGGGTAAATGCACCACTGTTACCAAGGTCCCGGCAGCAGGAGCGCCGGAAGGAGTCGTTATTGATCCTTCCATAGCTGATGATGTTTCTTGCGCCATAGTGGCGGTTGAAAGACCAACAGACAAGGCAACTGCTATTGCGATTTTGCTTAAATTATTGTTTGTAAACATTGAAGTTTCCCTATGTGTGTTTTGAATAATGCTTAAATTCCCCAGGAGATTGTCCACGGTATCCTTTACAGTTTCATTACAGTTTTGTCTTTTTTATGTTTTTTGTGTTTTTGTGTTTTCTTATTTTATTTCGCAGCCATCGCTTAAACATATTAGCTCAAGATTTAAAATCAATAGCACGACAAAATGAGTATAGAGTAAGCTAGCTTTGGTTACAAAATACTTATGTGATTAAAGAACACCCTAAATGTGAATGCATAAGGAATATGGCTAACTGTAGAGGCTATGTTATTGACTCGGCTACGAATATTGATGTGACTCAAGAAATGATTGTTTTCACCAAAATGTTGAGTAATTATTATAAAAGATAAAATTACGCTGAAAAATAGTGAAAATTCCCTTAATTTATTTTAGAAGCGTTACTTTTTCTTATTCCAGCTTTGTAATTTATCTATCGTTGACTTTGAGCTTGTGTCGAACGTCTTTTACAAGCCATCACGCTACAATTTTTTTATATCGTGTAAAACAACTCAAAACTAGCGCCAAGTTTAGCCATTATAAACAAATCGCAGGTAGGACCATAAGCATCAGCAAACAATAGCAAGAGCTTGTTGACATCATCGCCGACTTTTCTAAAGTTTTGGCAGCGTAAATCATATGAATTTAACTCACCCCTTACGGTTTGGATGTTAATCTGCTGCGCCATAGAGATCACATGGTGATAAACACCTCCGTCTAAAATTTCTGCCTTTATCGTAATAATTTTCTTACCTGCAGACTTAAGTGCAATGCGCGTCAGTAATTCGTTTTGCACGTCTTGGCTTACCTCTACGCCTTCAAACTCGCTCATTGTGGCCACTAGTGTAAGTGCCTTGCCTAATTCGTTGTAAAATATATAGCTTTCAAACAAGCTGCTCATGCCTGCTGACACTGTTTTGGTCGCCAAGTAGTCTTTAAGTAAAGTAACCACGCGCATTTCACGAGTATAAAGATTGAACTGCTGCGTGTGAAAATAATACATCGACTTAAGCCAAGCGGTTCTGGCGTGCTCGAATAAATTACGGCTGCCGCGCATGTCTAAGGCTTCAATTTCTTGGGACGCCTGCTCGAAGTTTTTAGCATTTACTAATGTGAGTATTTTATCATATTTTATTTTGTAGTCTCTAGACACTGCGGTTCTATCTTTTCCGCCACGAGATTCAAGCAAACGAAAGAAAAGTTCAGTGTGACTTGCCACATTTGTGCCATCGCGTGTTGCCGGTTTGTATTGAAACGCATTTACGCGCCGAAAAGCGGCAGCGGTAATTATGTCATCGCCTGATGAATCAACTACTATAATATCTTCAACGCTACCTTTGTCGTTTATGACGTAATTTAGTAAGGCCCATCCTTCTTGACCATTGCGCGGATTATAATCAAAATCTTGCTCTGACCCTTGCCCAACTAACGTGGCAGAAACAAAGCTTTGAGCTTGTATTGACGCGCTGAGTATCAGTAAGAAAATAAATAATGATTTTAAAATTGGCATGCCGCATTCCTTGATAGCCAAATGGCACTGATAATAAGAGCTCGATATTACGAACAATGAGATTGAGTGTAAACCTTTTTTGTTGTGTAAAAAAACATGATTAGCCAATCGTATAATACGATTAAGGCAATCTATTTTACTCACTTTTAACTATTAGAAACTTCTATACACTCGTCTCCATTGAACCAAGGCTTCGTGCCGCCACCAGGCATTTAGCGCTACCTTACAAATACAAAATTCGGGAGAAGTCGTATGCAACAAGACCAAAACTCACCAGCCGGCAAGTGTCCTTTCATGCATGGCAGCAATACCACA
Organism: Glaciecola punicea; assembly: GCF_001756615.1. Taxonomy (NCBI): domain Bacteria; kingdom Pseudomonadati; phylum Pseudomonadota; class Gammaproteobacteria; order Alteromonadales; family Alteromonadaceae; genus Glaciecola; species Glaciecola punicea. The sequence continues at coordinate 196,959 of NZ_LZXY01000004.1, read as the reverse complement.
GTAGGCGGTGACGGCACCAAGAATATAGACTGGTGGCCAAACCAACTAAATATCAGAATTTTGCATCAAAACGATAAAAAAACGAATCCTTTAGGGGAGAGTTTTGACTACCAAGCCGCTTTTAACAAACTTGACCTAAACACGCTTAAAAATGACATTGAAAAAATGCTGACCGATTCCAAAGATTGGTGGCCAGCCGACTATGGTCACTACGGACCTTTCATGATCAGAATGGCATGGCATGCAGCAGGCACATATCGCGAAGGCGACGGGCGCGGCGGTTCTGGTAGTGGTAATCAGCGTTTTGCACCTTTAAACAGCTGGCCCGACAACGGCAATCTTGACAAAGCGCGCCGCTTGCTTTGGCCGATAAAACAACAGTACGGCAGTAGCTTGTCATGGGCCGACTTATTTATTTTAACCGGTAACGTAGCGCTAGACTCGATGGGCTTAAAAACCTTCGGCTTTGGCGGTGGCAGACAAGACATATGGGAGCCTGAAGAAGACATATACTGGGGCAGCGAAAAGAAATGGCTGGATAACAAGCGCTATAGCGGCGAACGCGAGCTAGCACAGCCTTTAGCCGCGGTGCAAATGGGCCTTATTTATGTTAATCCAGAAGGACCCGACGGCAACCCTGACCCGCTTGCATCTGCCAAAGATATTCGCGAAACCTTTGCGCGCATGGCTATGAATGACTACGAAACCGTTGCCTTAACTGCAGGCGGGCACACTTTTGGAAAAAGTCACGGCGCTGCCCCCGACTTGCACCACGGGCCGGAGCCTGAAGCTGCCCCTATTGAGCAAATGGGACTTGGTTGGAAGAACAATTTCAAATCAGGTAAAGGACGCGACACCATCACCAGTGGCATTGAAGGCGCATGGACACCCACACCAACGAAGTGGGACATGAGTTATTTTGATATGCTGTTTGGCTATGAGTGGGAATTAACCACCTCGCCAGCAGGCGCAAAACAATGGCAAGCGATAGATCTTAAAACACAAGATCATGCCCCCGACGTTGAAGACGCCAGCATAAAACTGGATATTATGATGACCACTGCCGACATGGCCATGAAAATGGATCCTGAGTATCGTAAAATTTCAGCGCATTTTCATAAAAACCCACAAGAGTTTGCCGATGCTTTCGCACGTGCTTGGTTTAAGTTAACCCACCGCGACATGGGTCCAAAATCGCGTTATTTAGGCAGTGATGTGCCCAAGGAAGACTTAATTTGGCAAGATCCGTTGCCTGTTAGAGATTACGACTTAGTCAGCGAGCAAGACCTTAAACAGTTAAAACTAACAATTGCACACAGCGGTTTGTCTATGAATGAAATGGTGTATACCGCATGGTCATCGGCGTCTACTTTTAGAGGTTCAGATGCAAGAGGCGGCGCTAATGGCGCAAGAATAAGATTTGCCCCGCAAAAAGATTGGGACGTAAATCAGCCGGAGCAACTAGCGAAAGTGTTAGCAGTACTGCAAAAAATACAGATCTCGTTTAATGCCAATGCGGATAACAAACAGGTTTCTATTGCCGATTTGATTGTGCTTGCAGGTGCGGTGGGTATTGAAAAAGCAGCAAGCAATACGGGAGTAGACATCACGGTGCCGTTTGCCCCAGGCAGAGTGGATGCACTTGAGGAGCAAACAGATGTAGCGTCATTTGACGTGCTTGAACCAATAGCCGATGGTTTTAGAAATTACCAAAAACAGCGCTTTACGGCTTCAAGCGAAGAGCTACTCTTAGACAAGGCGCAGCTACTAACCTTAACCGCGCCTGAAATGACAGTCTTAGTCGGCGGAATGCGTGCTATTGGCGTTAACTTCCAAGAAACCAAGTACGGCATGTTTGGCAGCGAAGGCGGTAAATTAAACAACGCATTTTTTACCCACTTACTCGATATGAACATAACGTGGACACCCAATAATGGACATGCGCAGTATTTTACAGGCAAAGACACTAGCAAAGAAGGGGCGAAATATATCGCAAGTCGCGCAGACTTAATGTTTGGCGCCAACTCTTTGCTTCGCGCTGTTAGTGAGGTGTATGCACAAGATGACGCTACAGAGAAGTTTGTGAGAGACTTCGTAATGGCGTGGAATAAAGTGATGAATGCCGACAGATTTGATATAGCCTAGGCCCTAATAGGCTATCTTAGAAAAAACAGCGAGCCTAATCATATTTGACCAGGCTCGTTTTTTTTGCCAGTTTCGCTGGCCAAAGCACCGCGTGCTAGTAATTGATGACATGGGTCAGTAGACCATCAAAAATGATGCGCTAAGTCTGCCAACCGCCCTTATAAAACCACTTTTTTTTGGGCGCAAAAAAAGCAATCCTTGAAACTTACCTTTTTTATGCACAGATAAGGTGTCGGCTATTTTGAATAGTGTAAGCAAGACACTGTTTTAATGAGTAAGCGGATCTGAGCCCGACTTATCTGGGTTGTAGTTTTCATAACGAGCGGCCTTATAAAACATTATAAGCGCCGCCACTACTGTAACTTGTACAAACAACGACACCATAAAGAAGGCGGCACCAAGGCCAATGCTGCTCGACACAAACATCACCCCAACATGACTAAAAAATGCAATAAAGGTAACCGCAAAAAGTACATAAAGCTCTTCTAGCTTGACTATATTCTTGCCAGCGTGAAGTAACTTAGCATATACTAAATAATAAAAAAGCGCGGGTAAAAACGAAAGAATGCCGCTAGATATTGCCAATGTCTTTAGTGTGCTTTTTCTGTTCATGGTAATTTTCCGAAATTTAAGAAGTGTGACGCAATGGTATCATTTTACGCTACATACAATAAATTGAAACTCGTAATATACTGCAGGATTAGCAGTTTAAAATTGCTAGCATCACAACAGTGCACAATGTCACGACAAAGACAGCTGATAAACACATATATTCACCGCGCTAGCAAGGTTAAGAGAATCCACATTAGCAGTGCCTGGTATTGTAAAGGCATCAGCATTGCATTGCGCTAACGCGTGAAGCGGAACACCGCGCCCTTCGTTACCAAACAAATAGCAGTCGTAGTTTGCAAAAACGGCCGCGCTTATTTTTTTGCCCTGCATATCTAAATAAGCAAACGTAGTAAAGCGAGCTTGTAAATCATTAAGCGAAACATCAAGCTCAATAGGCACATGAAAAATAGCGCCCATGCTAGCTCGCACTACCTTTGGGTTAAACGGATCGACACTGTCGGGGCTAAGCAGTAAGCGAAAATTGCCAAACCAGGCTAAGCTTCTTAAAATTGTGCCTAAATTGCCAGGATCTTGAATTTCGTGCAAATAAATACAGCGCTCATCTTGTTTGATAGCCGTTTTTTTATTACTTAATGCTGGTAAACGCACGCATGCAACGATCCCCTGCGGTGTTTTGGTGTCACTAATGTGGCTCATTTGTTTTTGATTAATGACAGATATACTGAAGCCTGCGTTTAAAGCATTCGCCCACGGCTCATGCTCTTGGGTAACGAAAAGCTTTATTGGTGTAGCGATAGCGCCTTTTTTTAATGCGTTTTGTAGTTCAAGAACAAGATGTTCGCCTTCTACAAGGTAGCAACCTAACTGCGTACGGTATTTTTTTTGGTGCAGCTTTTTAACATCGTCCAGTTTCATATACTTTTGCCTTCACCTCTTTTTTGCACCCATTGTGTGTGCAGAATTAGCTTATTAGCGCCTATCACGTCGTGTCCTATTAATAATTTAGCACATCTAAAACCTTCAGATCTTTATCGCAATATCGTAGCACTTAGCCGAGATCAAGTCAGGTATAAAACTAAATACAGAACAAAAAAGCAGGTTCAATAGCACTACTGGCGCGCATAAACGCTTTATATAAACTGAGAATAAAGAAACAATCAAAGTCTTATTGAATTTGCAAATTCAATAAGCGGCCCTACAATGAGGTACGTTTTAAATACTACGAAGCTAATGCACTTTATGGCGCGATCAAAAACTAGCAAAAAATGGCTCGACGAACACGTTAACGACCCCTATGTTAAAAAAGCAAAAGCCGACGGTTATCGTTCACGCGCCAGCTATAAACTTATTGAGCTTAATGAAAAAGATAAGCTCTTTAGGCCCGGTAATATTGTTATGGATTTAGGCTCGGCGCCTGGAGGATGGTCGCAAATTGTGGCGCCCTTGGTAGGTGAAAGGGGCGGCGTTATTGCCTCTGACATTCTGCATATGGATTCAATAATAGGCGTAACATTCATTCAAGGTGACTTTACTGACGAAGCCGTTTACGCACAGATTCTAAGCACTTTAAACGGCCAAAAGGCCGATGTGGTGATGTCTGACATGTCACCTAACCTCAGCGGGGTAGCTACCACCGACCAGTATTCGTCAATATACCTTGTAGAGCTAGCGCTCGATATGGCCAGAAACGTATTAACACCCGGTGGCAGCTTCTGCGCCAAAGTGTTTCAAGGTGTGGGCTATGAGGAATACGTAAAAGACGTACGCACGTCTTTTGACAAAGTCGTTGTGCGCAAGCCTGCTGCGTCAAGACCAAGGTCTCGCGAAGTTTATATTGTGGGTAAAGGCTTTAAAAGGTAAAGCAAGGTAAAAGTATGTGAAGTGGTCACAAGGTAATGGGTTCAGATCCCCTTTACCTTTTTTTAAGCCCTTTACTTTTCCAGCAGCGGCAATTTACCTACCACAGTCTTCCATTCATCGGCATCGTCTGACGCGTCTTTTATCTCAGTAATATTTGGCCACTGCTGACACAATTGCGCATTAATGTCCAAAAACGCCTCTTGATCGTCAGGAAGCTCAGTGTCTTGATAAATTGCATCCACCGGGCATTCGGGTACGCATAGGGCGCAGTCGATGCAGATAACAGGATCGATCACTAAAAAGTTAGGGCCTTCAAAGAAAGCGTCTACTGGGCACACGGCAACGCAGTCGGTGTATTTGCATTTAATGCAGCTGTCGGTTACTACAAAGGTCATATTGGCTAATCATCAAAGGTTAGAGGGAATGAATGGTTAAAAATGAACATGTAAATGTAAAGAAGCCAAAATGAGGAGAATTTCCTCGCTCGACCACGATATAATAAAGTAGCGCACTCAAAACACAAGTTTCTTTGTTAATGGCTTGGCAGTCACACTAGGCTATCTAAAAAAGACGAAGTGATTTAAAATACTGTTCACCTACAGACAGGCTGTTAGGCGACCTTAAGAGTAAGTACACTATGCTGCGGTTAACTGACATTAAACTCCCCCTTGATCACGATGAACATGCAATTGAGCAAGCTATTTTAGGCAAACTTAAGATTAGCAAAAGCCAGTTGCTGTCATTTGATATGTTCAAGCGCGGGTATGATGCACGCAATAACCGCAACATTATGCTAATTTACACGCTCGACATTGAGGTAACAGACCAAGAGAACTTGCTTGCTGAGTTTACTAACGATCCACACGTGCGCCTTACCCCAGACATGAGCTACAAATTTGTCGCTCAAGCACCCGCGCAACTTAGCCATCGCCCGGTGGTGGTTGGCCTTGGCCCATGTGGCTTATTTGCGGCGCTAATTTTAGCACAAATGGGTTTTAAGCCTATTATAATAGAGCGCGGCAAAGAAGTACGCGAACGCACTAAAGACACATTTGGCTTTTGGCGTAAGCAAGCGCTTAATCCTGAGTCGAACGTGCAGTTTGGCGAAGGCGGCGCCGGCACCTTTTCCGACGGTAAACTTTACAGCCAAGTAAAAGACCGCAAACACTACGGCCGCAAAGTACTGCACGAATTTGTGGCGGCAGGCGCGCCCGCAGAAATAATGTATGTCAGCAAACCCCATATTGGCACCTTCAAACTGGTCAATATGGTCGAAAAAATGCGCAAAGAAATAATAGCTTTAGGCGGCGAGTTTCGCTTCAGCACAAAGGTTGAAAAATTAGATTTAAACGAAGATAAGGAAATTCAAGGCCTACACTTATCTGGCGGCAACTACCTAGCCTGCAGGCACGTTATTTTAGCCATTGGCCACAGCGCGCGCGATACCTTCACCGCACTTTACGAGCAGGGCGTGTATATAGAAGCTAAGCCTTTTTCAGTAGGCTTTCGCATTGAACACGAACAAAGCATGATAGATGAGAGTCGCTTTGGCGATAACGCGGGCAACCCCATTTTGGGCGCTGCCGACTATAAGCTAGTTCACCACTGCAAAAATGGCCGCACGGTCTATAGTTTTTGCATGTGCCCCGGCGGCACCGTTGTCGCCGCAGCGTCTGAGCCCGGCAGAGTGGTCACCAACGGCATGAGCCAATATTCACGACACGAACGAAACGCCAACAGCGCTATTGTAGTAGGCATTACCCCTGAAGAAGATTACCCCGGCAATCCTTTAGCGGGAATTGAACTACAGCGCAGTCTAGAAGAGCTGGCCTTTAGTGCAGGCGGCGAAAACTACCACGCGCCCGCCCAGCTAATTGGTGATTTTTTGGCAGGCAAAGCAAGCGCCGAAATTGGTGGCGTTAAACCATCTTATACGCCGGGTATTACGCTGGGCGATTTAAGCAAAGTGGTGCCAGATTACGTGACCAAAGCTATTCGCGAGGCCATTCCTGCTTTTGAACGCCAGGTTAAGGGCTTTGCAAAAGCAGACGGTTTATTAACGGGCGTTGAAACCCGCACCTCATCTCCTATTTGCATTAAACGCGACGCCAACTATCAAAGTGTAAATATTAAAGGCCTATATCCTGCAGGCGAAGGCGCCGGCTATGCAGGCGGTATTTGGTCGGCGGGTATAGACGGCATTCGCGTTGCCGAGGCCGTAGCACTAGATTATATGAGCACGCATTAATCGATGATGCGTTAGTGCGCTAGTGCTAACATTAATTTAACTAAACATCTTTGCTCACGGCTGCTAAGATAAGCGTTGATTATTCAAGCGCAAATTACTTTTTTTTATTACTACTGATTCGTTTTTAGGTTGTCCATGGCTATCCCACTACCCCCAAAGTTAGAAAAGTATTTTAATCGTCTGTCGATAAAGAGCCGGTTTTTTAACAAGTTACTCAGCTTCTTTTTTATGCCCTTTGTATCTAAAAGTGGCTTAAGAATGAATTTCGTTGAAGATGACTACTATGCAATTTTGCCAAAAAGACGAATGAACCTGAACTGGTACGGGACCATGGCCGGCGGCGCTATTTTAGGTAATTCAGAATTAGCCGCAGGTTCGTATTTGTTTATGTTAAGTAAAGGTGAATATCGCATGATTTGCACCCGCTTAAATTATCGCTTTTTACTGCCAAGCATAGACGCCATCATGTACAAAGCCTATGTAGATTTAGAAGAGCTGGCTGAAAAAATTAAAGAAGGTGGTAAGTTCAATATAGAAATGACCATAAAAGTATTCAGAACGAATAAAAACAAGGCCACTCGCCGAATTGGCTCTGGTACTATAAGCTTTCATATGTGGCCGATAGGTACTTAACTTTGTCAACAACTTTACAATATGGTTTCTATTTAGCCTGCTCGTGGCTGTGGTGTTTAGGTGGGTTTTTCCCTTTGATATTAGGCCGAGACTATGGCTGGCCAGCATTAGCCGCCTTCACTGTGTTTAACGTAGGAGGCGCTATGGCAATGGGGTTTTACTTCAAAAACCGCAGTCAACAACAAGATTTTGAAAATACCCACAAACCTGCTATCGCAATTTTCTCTTACATTACCCTCGCCTATCAGCTATTTTTTATGGCTTGGCTTGGCGCCGTTATTGGCCAGGTATTGCTGCTGCCAGCGGTACTACTTATTGCCTTTGTTATATACCACACAAAAAAAGTGATCACATATTGGGCACAAGCATTTTATGTACTGTCTATTGGTTTGTTTGTGGGCTTTTTAGGCAGTGATTGGCCGCCTGTTGAAATCAGTGCAAAAGGCTATTGGCCGCATGCTTTGTTACCCTTAGCCATTGGCTTTATATTTTCTCCTTACCTAGACATTACTTTTCACCGCGCCTTTAAAGACAGTAAAAATCCTAAAATGAGTTTTTTAATAGGCTTTGGTGTTTTGTTTTTAAGCCTGTTGGGATTTGTGTTTTTCTATGCCACCAGCTTAGGCAATGTTTTCTTCAACCAAGCAATACCAGCGGCTATTATTTATCCAGTAGTAGGCTTTTTGGTTTTACAAATAGGCTTTACTGTGGCTGCCCACGCGAGCGAGTTAAGTACTCAGCGATACTTAAAACCAGGCTTACTGGGCAGTTCAATAGCGGTTTTTTCTGTGTTTTGCATTGGCTTATTAACAATGATCAAAGACAGCTCTATACCTTGGGTAAATTTGCCATTAGAAGAAACCTTGTATAAAACCTTCCTCTTCTTTTATAGCCTAGTATTTCCCCTTTACTTGCTATTAGGTAAGTCAAAGCCACTCTTTTTATGGGTACTAGCAATATGCACCCCTGCTTACTCAATAGGCTTTTTGATAGGTGGCGAGCACAGCTATAGCTTAACCATTGGCGTTGCTATTATAGCGACCGTGGTGGTGGTAAAGCGCCAAGCCCAGGTTTAGGCTTCGACATTACAGCATAAGTAAGTCGCAAATTGGCCACTGGCAGTTCTTGTGATTATGCTTGGCCTTTTGCTAGGCTGTCGTTTAGTACACTAACCTTATGCTAAAAAGTTTGCTAGAATACTGGTTTTTCATACAGTGAACCTTCATGATTGTATATATCGCCGAAAAGCCCAGTTTAGGCCGAGCAATAGCCACCGGATTTAGCGGCCGTCAGCAAAAGCGTGACGGCTACATTGAGCTAAACAATGGTGACTGTATAACATGGTGTATAGGACACTTATTGGAGCAAGCCGAGCCTGACAAATACGATCCCGCCTTTGGCAAATGGTCTTTTACACATCTGCCCATTGTGCCCAGTAAATGGCAACTTGTGCCTAAAAAAAACACCCAGAAACAACTTAGTGTAGTTAAACGCTTACTCAAAAGCGCCACCCATATCGTAAACGCAGGCGACCCCGACCGTGAAGGCCAATTATTGGTAGACGAGGTCATTACTTACTGCGGTGTTAAACCGGCCATCATAGAAAGCGCTGGGCGTTTATTAATAAACGATTTAAACACCAGCGCGGTTAAAACTGCCTTGCAAAACATACGCACTAATAGTGAATTTATAGGCCTGTCAATATCAGCTCTAGCAAGGTCTCGCGCCGACTGGCTGTATGGTTTAAATTTAACTCGCGCCTATACTCTACTGGGGCAACAAGGGGGATACAGCGGCGTACTGTCAGTAGGACGAGTGCAAACACCGGTGTTAGGCTTAGTGGTGAGACGCTGCCAGGATATCGCCCATTTCGTGTCAAAACCCTTTTATGAAGTGCTCGCCACCCTCGAAACCACAGACAAAGCAGTCTTTACTGCTAAATGGCAGCCAAGTAAAGCCTGCGAACCTTATCAAGACGAAGAAGGCCGGATTATATCACGCAAACTTGCACAGACCGTGGTGAATAAGACTCAAGGGCAAAAAGCAAGGGTGAGTGCTTATAAAGTGCAAAGCAGACAAAGCCCCCCACCGTTACCCTTTAGTCTGTCCGTTTTACAAATAGAAGCTTCCAAACGTTTTAACCTATCGCCCAAAACAGTATTAGACCTGTGTCAGTCTTTGTACGAAAAGCACCAGTTAATTACCTACCCTCGTTCTGATTCTCGTTATTTACCCAAAGAACAGTTTAGCCAAGCTCCAGCCATTTTAACTGTTATTAAAAGCAATGAACCAAGCTTTACAAGCATGGTAAACAATGCCAATTCAAAGCTAAAATCTAAGGCTTGGGATGATAGCAAGGTTGAAGCTCACCACGCGATTATACCCACTACTCGCAAAAAGCCGACCGCCAGTTTAACTAACGATGAAGCAAAAATTTATAAGTTAATTGCCACACAGTATCTCATGCAGTTTTATGGGCCACATAAGTATCAAGAGCAAGTGGCTAAGGTTGATATTGCAGGGGGTGAGTTTTTAGCAAAAGGTAAAACCAACACCGATTTAGGTTGGTTGGCCCTAAGCAATAATGACAGCAACAAAACACAAACTGCGCTGCCAAGCTTAACTAAAGACGAGATATTGCGGTGTACTGACTCATCGCTACTAGAGAAACAAACCTCTGCGCCAAAGCATTTCACCGAAGCGACTTTATTAGCTGCCATGACAGGAATAGCACGATATGTGCAAAACAGTGAAATTAAGAAAATTCTGAAAGAGACCGACGGCCTTGGTACCGAAGCCACGCGTGCCTCAATTATCGATTTACTCTTTAAACGCCAGTTTATGCAAAAAGTGGGAAAAGAAATTCATGCCACGCAAACTGGAAGCGCGTTAATAAACGCCTTACCAAGTGAAACTACGCATCCTGACATGACCGCTATTTGGGAGGCAGACTTGACCAAAATAGCGCATCAGCAACTGCGCTATGAAGCCTTTATGAAGCCTTTAACTGAATCTATAACACAGTTAATAAACAGCAGCCAGCAGCTTGATACCAGCAAGTTCGCAGGTTTGAAAAGCGTAAAGCCAGTCGCAAAGAAGCGCTTCTACAAAAAGAAATCTTAATTGTATTGATTCGAAAACGGACAGGCACACAAATAGTTTGTTTACATATGCGCGGGAAATACTAGTAAAAAAGTAAGCGTTTAAGCAGTAAATAAGGCTGCTAATAGCCCTATAAAGCCCCCAAACACGCCGCCCCATACCACTAGCCAGCCCAAGTGCTTTTTAATCATGGTTTGTATAATATCTTTCACCATTGTAGGCGTTAGTTCATTTAAACGCTGCTGCACTATTTGGCTGACTTTTTCATGCAGGTCGTGCGGCATATCCGATTGAGTCAACTCTTCTTGTAATAATTGTGCAAACTTAGGATCTTGCGTAATTTCAGTTAATGATAGCGCCATCTTATCGACAAAAGGCTGACGCATAGGCTCTAAGGCTTCAACGCCGCCAATCATGCCCAGCATTTGACCAAATGAAGAGGCTTTGATAAGCTCTACCAACGAATCGAATGTAGGCGATAAGTCTACTTTTTTGATAACTGGGCTTAGGTCTACGTTGGTAATTTGCTTGCTTTGTGTTAAAAAACGGTCAATATTTTCTTGGCTGAAAAACTGCTCCATTACTAAGGAGCGAATACCGCTCTTAAAGTCTTCAAAGCGTGCCGGTATGACGCCTGAACCGTACAATCCAGGTACCTTTTCAAATAGCATGTGCACCGCTATCCAGTTGGTGAGCGCGCCCGACACTGCGAACAAGCCGACTGTTTTAATGATATCGTTGTTCACAATAAAGCCAAGCGTCACGAGCCCTAAGGCGAGAGCATTGGTGATGATGCTTTTATTCAAAAAAAGACTCCATGGTTGAGTAAATTCGTGTACTCATGACCCAGTAATTATATACGCCGGCTTATGATCACGTATTTAAAATCATGTATTTATGTTTAAGTATCTAGGTTCAGCATGGTTTATATCAGTTAAAAAAACGCTGTCAATATTTGCTATCAAGAAAATCAGTGAAATCACTAAATAAAGCCAAGGTAGCTCCTTTTACTCACAATATGCTACTGCCTGATTAGCAAGTAGTGTAAGCTACTAAAGAGCCAATATTCTTAACAAGGACATATTAATGAAAAAGTTTCTGACCGCCATTATTGCCATTTTCGCCATAGCATTTTCTCTAAGCGCTGGGGCTTTAGTCCAAGAAAAAATTGAATATAAGACGTTTGATGACAATATACAAGTCATTGACGTTCGCACCGATGCCGAATTTAACGAAGGCCATCTTTCACAAGCCCTGCACATTCCTCACACAACCATGCTGCAAGGAGAAGGCTTCGCTGACTTAGACAAAACAAAGCCCGTCGTATTGTATTGTCGCACTGGTGGTCGTGCTGGGCAGGCTAAAGCATTTTTGGAAGATCAAGGTTTTACTGATGTGACAAACGCTGGCGGTATTAGCGAACTGATTATTCCTACAGATAAGACGCGCGAATAAGAGCTTAAACACAGCGCAATATTGCGAGTGGCTTGATTTTTTTCAGCAGTGTAAAATACAAAAAGGCCATGTAACGTAGAACGCTACATGGCAATCGCTCGGGAGCGGTGAACTAAGATTTATTGTTAATTACCCAGTGATTTTTGCACTGCTATCATTTCATCATGCATCGTTTAGGCCTTTGCTCTTAGGGCCGTCAATATGCTTATGGCACCAGCAAACTGCTCAGCGTCATTGGACGCGCCGCTGTAAAATCGGTGCCTGATTTCATTACCTGAATTATATCACTTACTTTTTGCACTTTTTGGGTCTGGTTTGACATATCTGTTCCTGTAATTAAATTTTTGTCATGAGCCGCAGACACATACTATTGTTTAGCAAGTAGCGTTCCTAAATAATCGAAGCTTAAACCGCTGAATTTGCGAGAGTATTACGAAATCTTATTTATATTATAATGCGTTGACCAGTCGAATTTACAAAAACTAAGTAGAATTTACACAGCTGTTTTACTTCGTTTTACAATTGCTGAAATTGAGCAACAGCGTTAGTATGTAAGCCTCAATCAAGACTCCCGTCCCCAACTAAAGATAACGCTATGCATCTGATTTGTTTTGACTTAGACGGCACGCTATTAAACGATGCGTCTGAAATATCGATATTTACCAAAGAAACGCTAGGCCTGTTAAAAGAAAATGATATTGCCTACACGGTAGCCACAGGACGTACTATGCTCTCGGCCCGCGGTATTGTTGCCGGACATGAATTCAACTTGCCCCAAATATATAATAATGGGGTAGCGGTGTGGGATCCTAAAATTGAACAGCTTACGCTTGATAACTTGCTCAGTAAGGCTGAAATTTCAACCGTTATCAATGTTGCGCTTGCCCAAGGCATTGCCCCTTTTGTGAACACCATAGATAGACACGATAGTAACGAAAATCATCACTTTATTTTTCATTCACTAACCCATCACGAGGTAGAAAAAGACTTAGTGAATAAATATTATTCGCGCACCGATGCCAAATTGATGCCGCTACAAGCGCTGCCGGAAAATAGCAGAGTCACGAATATAAGTATGATTGGTTTGGCCGAGCCTATCCATAAGATGTGGTTAGAACTAAATGCGCACGAAAATTTAATTGCTTATTCTGGTCCCGCTTTGGAAGGGAAAAAATACAGATGGATGGATGTTCATCACTGCCTAGCCAATAAAGGCAGTGCTGTTATTAACTTGAAAGAGCAGCTAGGGGCCAGCAATGTTATTTGTTTTGGTGACAGCGACAATGACATGAGTATGTTTGCTCTTGCCGATGAGAGCTATGCTCCAGAAAATGCAACGACCGACATTAAACAGGCCGCTAGCGCAGTTATTGGCCACAATCACAAAGACGGCATAGCGCATTTCTTGCGTGAGCGTTTCTCACTATAAGGCAGCTTTTATATACAATGAATAGTATATCGTGTGAAGTACTCGAATTTGACAAGCAATTATTTGATACGGTAAGAAGCGTAAATATTTTAAGCGCCGTTAACCCTGTAAATTTTCAAGCGCAAAAGCAGGCCTTTTTTGACAGCCACTTCTCTACGCAGCCCGACTTTAGCTATTTGGCTAGAACGGTGGATGTATTTGCAACAAAAAGACAATTGTTTACCCTTCCCCTTGAGGCTGTTATTGATGAAGATCTTCACAAAATCTACTTTGATACGATTAACAGCTATGTAGACAAAGTTGACCAGTTTAACTCCATAGGCACGCCCGATTTCATGTACGACTCTTTGCGTTATTTTGGCGAACCAACAGCCAAGGATATTAGCAACGCACGCTTCATTTTGCACTTGCCTGGCAACGTGAATGAAGAAAACGAAACGCTGTTAAGCTTAGATCAAATAGTTAATGTTTTGAGTGAATTTGCTAGTAACAATAACTTGCAGCACACCATGAAAGTGGAAGACAATATGGTGGCAAACGCAATAGCCGCAGGCACCACTATAAAGGTCAATAAAAATGCGCAGCTATCGCTAAGCAACACAAGCGCACTGGCGCATCATGAAATAGGCGTGCACTTAGTCACCACCCTCAATGCACGCGCGCAACCTTTAAGAATTCTTGAAGTAGGCAACCCCTTAAATACCATGACACAAGAAGGTTTGGCGATATTAAGCGAGTACTTATCAGATAATCTCACCATTAACCGCTTGAAGATACTAGCGCTAAGGGTAGTGGCCGTTGCGTCAATGATAAAAGAAAGAAGCTTTAGAAGGACTTTTTCACTGCTTAAAGAAGAATACGGCGCGGCCGATGAACTCGCTTTTTCAGTCTGTGCCAGAATATACAGAGGCGGCGGCTTTGTTAAAGATTATTTGTATCTGCAGGGCTTTCACACCATGCTCCACGCTTATGAGAACGAGCCTAATTTCAATTTGCTCTTTACAGGCAAAGCCTCAATTAATTACCTACCTCATATTAGCCGCTTGGTAGAAAAAGGCATATTGAATGAGCCTGAACACATTTCGCCTATATTCAAACAGCCTAACGAGTTAAACGAAATAAAACAGTTCATTGCTCACGCTATAAAATAAAAGCAGCTTGAAGAAAGCTACTTTTAATCCCGTACCACCTCATATTCGGGCACCACGTTGTCTTGCAGTTGCTCAATGTGCTGGGCTACGTCACTGGGTGTTTCGAAGATTGCTACGTGGAACATAGCGTCGCCTTCTTGCACTAAGGGGATATTCTGTTTACCAATAATAACGCCGCTTTTAGGCGCTATTAAGCTGTTTGAAAAAGTGCCGGTTGGGCTAGATATCTCAGCCAGTACTTCCCCTTTTTTAACATAGTCGCCTAATTTTTTAATGTCGCGCACCATGCCGCTTGAATCTGCTCTTATCCACGCGCTGTTATATGCTATAAAAGGCTCGACCGCTTTTGTGCGCTGCTTTCTTTTGCGGATCATACCAAGGTATGACAGTACATTAAGTATCCCTTTCAAACCCGTTTGAATAGAAAGCTCGTCAAAACGTAAAGCTTCACCCGCTTCATACAGTAATACTTTGGTGCCTGACTGCGAGGCTGACTCACGCAGCGAGCCATCTCTTAAGACCGAGTTTAACAGCAGCGGCACGCCAAATACGCGCGCCATTTCGGTCGTTTCAGGATCGCTTAAATCCGCTCTAATTTGCGGAAAATTACTGCGATGAATAGCGCCCGTGTGCAAGTCTATTCCGTAGTCGCATTTTTGCGCAATTTGGGTTAAAAACAAGTGCGCTAATCTGCCGCTTAATGAGCCTTTTGGTGAGCCCGGAAAACTGCGGTTAAGATCTCTGCGGTCGGGCATATAACGGGTTTGGTTAAGCACGCCATATACGTTTACAATCGGCACAGCGAGTAAAGTGCCCTTTATCAGTTTAAATGACTTCATTTGTAATAAACGGCGAATAATTTCAATGCCATTTAGCTCATCGCCATGTATGGCGGCGCTGATGAACATGACGGGGCCGGCTTTCCTGGCATTAATGACTTCTACCGGTATCGATATTTCTGTATCGGTGTATAAACGCGCCGCCGGCAACTCAAGCTTTACGCGAGTTCCCGGCTTTACGAAGGTGTCGCCTATTTGTATTCCTGCAGCCACAAATTAACCCTTACCAGTTGTGCGCGTAGCATGCGGTTTTGCATGCTTTTCAATGTGCGCAAAAATGAGTCCTGCAACGTCTTTTTTAGTCGCAGTTTCTATGCCTTCTAAACCAGGAGATGAGTTTACTTCCATTACCACCGGCCCACGTTCAGCGCGCAGTAAGTCAACACCGCATACGTTTAAGCCCATTATTTTAGCCGCGGCAACGGCGGTAGCGCGCTCTTTTGGCGTTAGCTTAACTAGCACCGCTGAGCCTCCTCGGTGAAGGTTTGAGCGAAACTCGCCTTCAGCGCCTTGGCGTTTCATGGCCGCAACGACCTTATCGCCCACTACAAAACAGCGAATGTCGGCGCCGCCTGCCTCTTTAATAAACTCTTGAATAAGAATGTCTGCATTTAAGCCCATGAATGCTTCAACTATCGCTTCGGCGGTTTTGGCTGTTTCAGCTAACACCACACCTATCCCTTGCGTGCCTTCTAATAGCTTAATAACGCAGGGCGCGCCGCCCACATTTTTAATTAAATCTTTTATGTTGTCAGGACGGTTGGCAAACCCTGTTCTAGGCAAGCCAATGCCTTTTCTAGACAACAACTGGGTGGAGCGTAACTTGTCTCTGGAGCGGCTTATAGCAACCGATTCATTCACGCAAAAACTGCCCGACATTTCAAACTGGCGCACAACAGCCGTGCCATAAAATGAGATAGAAGCACCGATACGCGGAATAATTGCATCATACTGAGGCAGTTCTTTACCTTTATACCTGACCACTGGACGGCTACTGGTAATGTCCATATAGCAGTGAAGCGTGTCTATTATATCGACGTCGTGACCACGGGCTTCACCAGCCTCTTTTAAACGGCGCGTGGAATAGAGATTTTTGTTTCTAGATAAAATAGCGATTTTCATTTTACTTCCGTTCTTGACTTTATATGGTGGGTAGACGTGACGGTGAAGAAAAAAGTCACAACTTATCTTACCTTACCTTAATTAGACACTACATTAGAAAGCAAAGCGACTCATTATATGTTGAGATGCCGTTATTGTATGCAAATCACCGTTAAATATGTGCGTAAAAAAAGGCCCATCATTAACGGCATTTTACGACTGTATTATTCGAATGCCTTGCTAAAGACACTTTCTCAAGGGCTTGGAACAACATCCATCAATTAAAAGACAATGAACGCTTCTTTCAATGGGTCATTACTATCGTTAGAAACAATGCCATGGATGTGTTGAGAGACAACAAAAAGAGTGATGAAATTAATGAATTATTCGCCGTGGATGAATATACCGCCCAAGTCGATGAGTTAGCTTTACGTGAAACTGAAGCTATTTTAGCGCTGCCCCGCTTAGTTAAGGCGGCTAAGAGCCGCTTGCAGTCGGCCCCGCTGCCACCAAACTGCGGCCATGCGCTGTATCAGTAAACTTCTCAAAGTTATCAACAAATAGACCCGCTAAGTTTTCTGCCTTCTCATACCAGTTTTGAGTGTCGGTGTAAGTGCCTCTTGGATCTAGGATCTCAGGTGCAATTCCAGCCAACTGAGTGGGAATGCTAAGATTAAAGATGGGTAATAATTGCTCCTCAGCCTCGTCCATGCTGCCGTCTAAAATAGCGTCTATTATGGCGCGGGTCGCTTTAATAGATATACGCTTACCGCTGCCGTTCCAACCGGTGTTTACCAGATAGGCCTGCGCGTTAACCGCCTGCATACGCCTTTCTAATACATTTGCGTACTGGGTAGGGTGCAAGGTTAAGAAGGCTGCCCCAAAGCAGCTTGAAAACGTTGGGGTTGGCTCAGTGATCCCGCGCTCAGTGCCAGCTAGTTTGGCTGTAAAGCCCGACAGTAAGTAATACTGCGCCTGCTCCGGTGTTAATTTAGCCACTGCCGGCAGTACACCAAAAGCATCAGCGGTTAAAAAGATAACTTTTTTAGCATGTCCTGCTTTAGAAATTGGTTTAACGATATTGGTAATGTGGTTAATCGGATACGACACTCTGGTGTTTTCAGTAATAGAGCTGTCACTGTAGTCAATAACGCCGGCTTCATTATGCGTCACGTTTTCAAGCAATGCGTTACGACAAATGGCGGCGTAAATATCAGGCTCTGCTTCTTGGCTTAGGTTTATTGTCTTAGCGTAGCAGCCGCCTTCTAAGTTAAATACACCGTAGTCGTCCCAGCCGTGCTCATCATCGCCAATAAGCTGTCTTTTAGGATCGGTTGAAAGCGTGGTTTTGCCGGTGCCTGACAAGCCAAAGAATATTGCCACGTCACCTTCTTTGCCTACGTTAGCACTGCAATGCATAGACGCGATTCCCTGCAGCGGCAGGTAGTAGTTCATCATCGCGAACATGCCTTTTTTCATTTCGCCGCCGTACCATGTGCCGCCAATGAGCTGGATGCGCTCAGTTAAATTAAATGCAACAAAGTTCTCTGAGTTTAGGCCTTGCGCTTGCCAGTTTGGATTGGTGGTTTTGGCGCCGTTCATAACGATAAAGTCGGGGGCAAAATCCGCTCGTTCTTGTGCGGTAGGCGTAATGAACATGTTGGTGACAAAATGTGCTTGCCAGGCAACTTCTGTGATAAAGCGCACCGACATACGCGTGTCTTGATTAGCGCCGCAAAAAGCGTCTACCACAAACAGGCGTTTGCCACTAAGCTGGTCTGTCACTAAGGTTTTAAGTTGATCCCAAGTATCTTGGGTTATAGCTTTGTTGTCGTTTTTACCTTGATCAGACCACCACAAGGTATCTTGGGTGATGCTATCTTTTACAATATATTTGTCTTTTGGAGAGCGACCCGTAAATTTACCGGTTTTAACGCAAACAGCGCCCGACTCAGTAACATCTCCCTTTTCAAACCCTGAGAGCTCGGGTTTAGTGGTTTCAGTAAACAGAGTGTCGTAGTCAGGGTTGTGTAAAATTTCAGAATTGGTATTAATATTGTATTGTTTCAACGCATCGATCAAATTCACCTAAGGCTCTCTTCATATTTAGTCAATATATGTTTTTAGTTTATAGTCTTTAGCGCAAATCCTCCACCCCTTAAGCACATACTCGCGATAAAAAGCACGAATACGTCACTGTTTACGACTAAAGTCTGTTTTCGCATTTTTAAATTGAAGAAATCGCTTTCGTATACTTACAGCGCTATGATCAAAATGCAGAAGGTTCAGGTAAAGTTAACTTTAGTACCGACGAAGGTCGGTTGCATGAATCAATTACAATGTTTATGCTAATTGGTATGAGCGCAAACATTGACGCAAACATTAACGCAAACATTAACGCAAACATTAACGCAAACATTAACGATTTCGGTTGGAAGCCAATATCTCTTGATGTTCATCTCTTCCAACCTACATTCATTACATAAAGGAAAGTAACTATGGCAACACCTACCCATTTTGACGCGCTGGTGGTTGAAGAAAACGCTGATAACACTTTCAGCAAGTACATTCGTCGAAGAGCTATAAGTGATTTACCAAGCAACGAGCTGTTAATTGAAGTGCACTATTCGTCGCTTAATTTTAAGGATGCTATGTCTGCCAGCGGCAATAAGCGTATCACCCAGCATTATCCACATACGCCCGGCATAGATGCTGCAGGCGTGGTGGTTAGCGACACTTCAAACACTTTCAAAGCGGGCCAAGAGGTGTTAGTTTTTGGCTATGATTTAGGCATGAATACCGCCGGTGGTCTTGGTCAAATGATATCAATTCCAGCAAATTGGGCGGTGCTTTGCCCAGCCACGCTTTCACTCAAAGAAGCGATGACCTATGGCACTGGCGGCTTAACCGCAGCATTGTGCATTCAAAAGTTAGAAAAAATGGGCGCGAAGCCAAGTGACGGGAAAATTGCTGTAACAGGTGCAACAGGAGGTGTAGGCAGTATGAGCGTTGCCTTGCTTGCGCAGTTAGGTTACGAGGTAGTCGCTTTTTCGGGTAAACCCGAACAAAGTGAGCATTTAAAAGCACTAGGCGCAATAGAAGTGTTGCACCGAAACACCATCGCTGAAGAAAATAGCAAACCTGCTGGCAAAGAGATATGGGCCCACGGCATCGACACTTTAGGCGGTGCATATTTAGCCAACCTGCTCAAACAACTAAAATCTGGCGGCGGGGTCGCGTCTTGTGGGCTAGCCTCTTCTCCTGAACTTGCAATGACGGTTATTCCTTTTATTACGCGCGGGGTATCGTTACTTGGAGTCGATTCGGTTTATATTTCTTTGGCTGAAAAACAACAGGTATGGAAGCGCGTTGCCACCGACATGAAGCTAGAGCAACTCGATCAGTATTGTGAAGAAATTAGCCTCGCACAAACACCTGAGTACCTAGACCGTTTCTTTGCTAGCAAAGTAGTGGGGCGATACGTGGTGAACATGCGCTAAGGAAACCGCGCTTGACGAACTTAGCTTCGATAATGGTGATTCTGCCCAAGAAGGCATGCAAACCACATTTACGCCTCGCGGCAAAGCCTTATTGAGCCAACAATGCTCTAACCTGCTTGCATAGTTCTGCCTGCTCTTGACATACTTTCTCAAAACCATAGGCTTTGGTTTCTTACATAATTTCACTGAAATGCCTTAGGCCGTCAGTAGGCAAAGTAGCGTGTCAATTCATCCCATCACACAAGCTCTTAGCTACCTTAATTTATTGAGGTGTAAAATATTAAGTGATTTGAACCTATCTTTATTACGTTAATACTAAACTTCTGTGGTACTAAACCTGTATAATATCTGGCTTAATTTTTACGGTAATAATATTGTTTTTAAAGCTTGTTTGAAAGGAAAGTGGTAAATGCGTAACACGGTAATAGAAAAAGTAACTTGGGTGCATCATTGGAACGACACGCTATTTAGTTTCAAAACTACTCGCGGACAGGGCTTAACGTTTGAAAGCGGGCAGTTTGTCCTAATCGGTTTAGAAGTAGACGGCAGACCTTTGTTACGAGCTTACAGTATTGCCAGCCCCCACTATGCTGACGAATTAGAATTTCTTAGTATAAAAGTCGCCGACGGCGCACTAACCTCTAAACTCCAAAAAATAGGAGTAGGTGACGATGTAATTGTAACCACCAGGCCAACGGGAACGCTGGTACCAGGCTATCTTAACGCTGGTAAAAATCTGTATTTGTTAGGTACCGGAACCGGCTTAGCACCTTTTATGAGTATTATCCGCGACCCGTTTATTTATGACGAATTTGAAAAAGTAATTTTAGTGCACTGTGTTAGGTACGCATCAGAGCTAGCCTATCAAGATGAAATACTCAATGTGCTGCCTGAAAACGAATTCTACGGTGACTTAATTAAAGAAAAACTCATTTATTACCCAAGTGTTACCCGTGAAAAAAACGTGGCGTCGCAGCTTGAACAAGGCGCTGATATAAAAATGCACTATGAGCGCATCACTACGCTTATTACCAGTGGCAAACTCAGCAGTGATATTGGGCTTCCAGCACTAGACACTAACAATGACCGTTTCATGCTGTGCGGCAATAACGATATGCTGCAAGACACCATGAAACTGCTCGATGATTTAGGCTTTTCTAGGGCCACCTCTCGTGTGAAAGGCGATTATGTAATTGAGCAGGCATTTATTGACAAGTAATCATTGCAAAAATGCAGTGACGAAATGTCGATTTCGCCCGTTATTATATTAGGTAAACATAAGCGGAAGTAATATATTCACCGCAAAATATGCGGTGAATAAGCGCTCTATTCAACGCGCTGCTGTTAATTATTAAACAGAATATACGCGTTTAGGGAGGTAGCGATTAGCAACCATACAAAATATGGCAGCATAAGCAATACTTTCACCTTCAAGACAGCGCGGTAGTGCACTAGAAAATATCCCACCAGCACGCTTAGCGCTCCGATAATAATTAAACCCGGTATGACTTGTTCAAGCATAAAGAATACGGGTGTCCAACTTACATTTAAAATCCACTGAGCCGTATACAAGGCTACTAGCTTCTTTTTGTCGGCCACCTCGTTGTAAGCAAACCCCATAAACACCGAGAAAAAGACCATAATGGTGGTCCACGCGGCTCCAAATGCCCAACCCGGTGGCGTCCAAGGTGCTTTATTTATGCTCGTGTACCATTCACCGCTTACTGCAGCGCCTGTGGCTAAACTGCCTATTCCTAAAGCCGCAAAATTGATGATGAAAAAAATGACAATGTATTTGATTAGCGTTGTGTTCATTAACAGATAATCCCCTATTGCTTTCAAATTGGGCAAGACTAAGCTAAAAGTTAGGTGTAGGCAACTTACTGAAGGGCGTTATCCCACAACGATTGCATTGTTAAAGCGCCATTAAAACTAAACGATGCATAGTCGTAGTAAATTTACTTTTATTACGCATTATGTGAAGTTAAAAACTTGTGGGTGACTCCATTAGATTTTATAGCGCTTATGCAATAATTTTCTGCAGGCTATAAAGCAAGGCCTAAAATCGCGAAGCCGAGGGTTGCTGGAGCACTCACGCCAACAACATCCGTTTTTACTTCCCAAGTGCCCAACAAACTTACGTTAAAATTGCACCACCACATTGATAGAATAATTGCGACCTGGCGCTGTAAACGGCTGCAAATTAGCACTAGCAGCTTGTCCGCGTACTTCTGAAGCAAGCCAATATTGTTTATCGCTAATATTAAATATACCCGCGTTCACTTTGATGTTTGGCGTAATATTAATATGTCCAAGTATGTCTATAGTGGTGTAGCTTGGCGCACTAAAAAATTCAGCGTCGCCAGCGTCAGCAATTGCTTTGGCGTCTTGCGAATAAGTACTCGCTATCTCTATACGCCATGGATCGCTGTAGTCTTGGTACTGTAGACCTAGAACCGCTTGATTAGGTAAAATGGAATCAAGCTCATTACCGGTAGCTTTATTTTCAGAATCTTGAATACTGTAGCTAGCTCTTACCTGCCAGCCTTGTGCATCTGTAAAAGTGTCGCCCAAAGACCACGTAATTTGTCCTTCAATGCCGCGAATTTCCACATCGTCTACGTTAACAGACTGAAAACGTATAAAGCCATTGTTTGGGTCTATGCCCACAAAGGTTAAGGATTCAATAAAATTTTTGTAGTCGTTTTGATAGGCACTAACACTCCAGCTTAGCGCGTCGGTAAAGCCCCTTAATCCGACTTCAACACTGGCCACCGATTCAGGTTTTAAGTTTGGGTTTGATAATGAGGTGTAACGCCCGGCAAAGTTTGTAAAGCCCACGTTTACATCATCCATGGGCGGTATTCTAAAACCTTCTGCATACTGCAGCCAAATATTATAATTTTCAGTTAAGGAGTAAACAGCGCCCAGTTTTTTTGATAACTGGCTGTCGTTAAAACTCGACACTTGCACACCTGGGTTTGCTGTTTCAAACAGTAAGTCCGACTCGGGCGTAAGCTTGAAACGGTCATAGCGTAAGCCAGGGCTGAGCAATAGTCGTCCATCTAAGAACTGAATTTCGTCTTGAATAAATAAAGATTGTTCAGACAGTTCAGAAAGCGGAAAATCTCGTGCGGGAAACACGCTAAACTCACGAATGTCGGCACCAGTGGCTTGATCTTGCGTTTGGCCTTCCCTTAATCCTTCTGAGTCAGTGGTTTCAACGCTTAATCCATAAATCAAATAGTGCTCACCGCCCCATGTGAATGCATGGTCAAATTGTGCATTAAGGCCAATGGTGCTTTGCTCAAATAGTCCATCGCGAGTTCTAAAAAACGAAGATGCATCGGGTGCTAAACTGCGCCTTACTAATTCAGATGACTGGTTGCTAGAAGACTCTTGGTAAAACGCAAGTAAATCGATACGTTTCAAGTGATGCTGCGACACAGGCTGATAAAGATAACGCCCCGAAACCCGCGAACGTTCTTGTTCGTCAAAACCTTCACTAGAAAGCGTCATGGTGCCGCGTACTACAGAGCCAATATCAGACAATAATACGGTATCGCTGTTTTGCTCGAAGGTCTCACCGACAAGCTCAAATCTATGCGCCTTATCACTTTGAAAAATGAGTTTTCCCAACATGCTAAGAGATTCGTTGTCTTGTGGATTAGCGCTGTTGCGATCACTTCCCAAGACATCATCGTCGAAGTACGATTGCGTTTCACCACTTTCACGATAAGTGCTGTTAAGCAACCATTGCCAATTACCGCTTACACCCGCTAACATACCATTTACGTAGGACGCGTTTGACTGACTCACGTAACCAAGCTTTGCTCTGCCGGCAAATGACTCGCCGTTGGCCACAATATCGGCTGGATCTTTAGTGGTAAACGCCACCACCCCGCCTATTGCGTCACTGCCATACAGGGTAGAGGCAGGGCCACGCACAATATCCACAGATTTAATAAGATCTACATCCACAAAGTCTCGCCGCGCAGACAGGTTAGGCCCAAAACTAAATTCATCGGCAATGGGAATATTGTCAACCAATATGAGCACTCGGTCACCGCTAATACCCCGAATATTAAAGCTGGACAGTCCAAAGCGCCCGCCACCTTCTACCGATACACCCGGCTCATAGCGAAGAAGGTCACGAATATTGGTTGCGCCTATTGCATCTATTTCTTCACTGCTGATGCGGGTTACCGTGGCGGCTATTTCATTTATTTTACGCGCTGTTTTAGTGCCGCTGATTGAAATAGTTTCTATTGCAGATTCAGTATTAGCCTCTGTTGCTGAGGCATTTGCAGCGCCTGTTAATGCCAGGCAAACGGCTAGTGAGCAAAGTGACGATTGAAAAGCGAACGCTGTAAAATGAGGTTTCATAAATATTTCCTTACCTAGTAGTTGACTATAATGCTAATGATAATTATTATCATTAGCAATAGATAAAATGGAAATTATAATGAAAAACGGCAAATTAATTTTTACTACGCATATTTTAGTCTCATTGTTAATGCTTAGTTTGTTTACGATAGCAAGCCCAATAGCACAGTCTCAAACGCCCCTTAGCAAGGATATGCGCATAGTGAGTGCCGGAGGCAGCGTAACTGAAATTTTATATGCGCTGGGCATGAAACCGCAAATTGTGGCCGTCGATACTAGCAGCATGTATCCGCAAAGTGTGTCCACACTTCCGAAAATAGGTTACTACCGCCAGTTAAGTGTTGAAGGCGTCTTAGCAATGCGCCCCACTCATCTATATGCAGCCCTTGGCGTGGGTCCTGAACAAGTGTTGGCGCAATTGCGTAATGCTGGCGTGAAGGTGCATGTGTTTGAACAAGCGCGCACGGTAACAGGTTTAATTAAGCAAATTCGCGAAATAGGTGAGCATACCAATGCAAGCGAAGAGGCTGAAAGGCTGGTGCTCACTGTTAATAATCAATTAAGCACAATTAAAAAGCTCAGCGCGCACCATCAGCAGCGCGCCGTGTTTTTAATGTCGGCAAGTGAGCGTGGCATTATGGCAGCAGGGCGCAATACCGTACCTAATCTTATTATGGACATTGTCGGACTGCGTAATCCTTATGACAATATTGAAGGTTTTAAGCCCGTGTCTATTGAGTCATTCTTGGCTATTGCGCCTACTCAAGTCCTTATTGCCGCCCACCGCACCGGCGGATTAAGCGCGCAAGAAATGTGTCAGCAGCCCGCGCTTGCGCAGTGGGCGTCTATGCAAGGCTGTAATTTACACATTGTAGACGCCCTACTCTTTTTAGGCCTTACGCCGCGTTTGCCTGAGGCAGTAGCACAGTTCACTAGTATCGTTGAACCATAAAAGCGCAAAGAAGCAAACACCTATGATAACTACCACGCACCTGCAAACAAGTGAAAGAAGCTGATGAAAGCGCGTACCGCAAGTTCAATGCTAGTCAAAAAGCAAATTGCCATTCAACAAAAAGGCTATGTGCCAACCATAATGATGCTTTGCGCTGTTTTACTCGCCGTGGCGTTTATCGCTTTAAACGCAGGTGCGGTTAAAGTGAATATATGGCAGTGGATAGGCAGCGGGTCTGCCAGCCCTT
Source organism: Glaciecola punicea (assembly GCF_001756615.1). Taxonomy (NCBI): domain Bacteria; kingdom Pseudomonadati; phylum Pseudomonadota; class Gammaproteobacteria; order Alteromonadales; family Alteromonadaceae; genus Glaciecola; species Glaciecola punicea. The sequence continues at coordinate 171,338 of NZ_LZXY01000004.1, read as the reverse complement.
TGCAGCACACTATTTTATGGGACATTCGACTTCCGCGTATTTTAATGACTATGCTAACAGGCGCCGGCTTGGCTATTTGTGGCGCAGTTTTACAAGCCATATGCCGAAACCCATTGGCCGACCCGGGACTTATTGGCGTATCATCAAGCGCAGCACTTTGCGCAGGAGCTGCACTAGCGCTGTTGAGCGTAGTGCAGCTTCCTCCTTTAGCAATGACCTATTTTGTGCCGCTAAGCGCATTCGTGGGCGCAACTCTTTCGCTTATACTACTGCTAAAGATTGCCGATTCAGCACAAGGCATGAATACACTGGTATTAATACTTGCAGGCGTTGCAATTAACGCAGGCGCAATGACGCTGCTAGGCCTTATTCAATACGTAGTAGATGACGCCACACTGCGCCAAATAACCTTTTGGAGTATGGGTAGCTATGCAGGCATTAACTATACTAGCCTAAGTATTACCACTGTTCCTGTGGTGCTGGGCGCGTATTACTTTTGGCAAATTAGGCACCCACTTATGCTAATGAGCTGCAGCGAGAAACAAGCTAAATATCAGGGTGTGAATACACGCAAGGTTAAGCTTACCAGTCTGTGGGTAGTGGCAGCTATTGTGGCTGTTTGCGTAAGTTTTACAGGCATTGTAGGCTTTGTAGGCTTGGTGGTGCCGCACATATGCCGAATGTTATTTGGCGCACATTTGCGCATATTGCTGCCCACCAGCATATTGTTTGGCGCGATATTAGTGGCCTTAGCAGACACCCTCGCGCGCACCCTTATTATTCCTGCCGAGATACCGATTGGCCTTATAACCTCTATGGTGGGTGTGCCGTTTTTTCTCTACTTAATTGTGCGTGAAAAAAGGAAGTTCAACTATGTTTAATTTATCTGCAGTCACTGTAGTGGCAGGTCAAAAAACCCTGCTAAACGATGTTAGCCTGGTGTTTGAGAGTAACAGCATTACCGCTATTTTAGGCGCCAATGGTGCGGGTAAATCCACTTTATTTAAGAGCTTGCTGGGTGAGTATCCCTTGAATAAAGGCATGATAAAATTTGATGGTCGACCTTTAGATGAATACCTCCTTAAAGATCTCAGTAAAAAACGCGCCTACATAGCCCAAGCAAAAGCGGGATTTTTTAGTATGTTGGTGTATGAATATTTACAGCTTGCGCGACTTCAATACTACGAAACCGATGAACAATCGCAAAATTTAGTACTAAAATTTAGTGATCAGTTTCACATAACGCACCTACTTATGCGCGATGTAACCCAGCTTTCTGGCGGTGAACTTCAACTTATAGAATTTGTAAGGGCTTACCTACAGCTCTATGAAACCAGCAACATGCATAATAAATGCTTGCTGCTAGATGAACCCGCCAGTGCGCTTGATATTAAACAAACACGCCTGCTGTACGGTCACTTAAAAACGTTTCAGCGCGCGGGTGGCTGCATTATTATTATAGATCATGACATTAATGCCGTGGCTAATTTAGCCACTAACTTAGTCTATATTAGGTTAGGCGAAGTACTAGCAACAGGAGCCAGCAGCGAGCTATTTACCAAAGTACATATAGATGATTGCTTTGATACTAGCGGGCAGATAATTGTACATAAAGCGAATTCCTTACACGAAAATAAAATGTACCACGTATAAGAGTTCACGCAAATTTGATAAACACGCCGGGAGAGTCTATTGTTTAACCCGCTAACCAAAGGAATAAAAACATGCGTCAGAAAAGCTATCATATTCACCAAGCCGCCTTGCTAATGCGCACTCAGCATACGGGTGTGTTATCAACCCATAGTTTGTCTATGCAAGGCTATCCTTTTGGCTCAGTGATGCCTTTTTTAATGACACAAAGCGGCGATTTAATCGTGTATGCCTCAGACATTGCTCAGCATTCGCGTAACATGAAGCAGCACAATAAAGTGAGTTTGTGTGTGTATGATAACCAGCAAAGCGACAGTCAAGCAAGTGCGCGTATTACTATTTTAGGTACCAGCGAAGTTGACGCGGTAAACGCTGAATTACAGGCGCAGTATATGGCTGTTTTTCCTCAAGCAAAAGCCTATGTAGAAGCGCACGACTTTCGCTTTTACATAATTAGCACCCAGCGAGTGCGCTACATAGGCGGCTTTGGGGAAATTTACTGGTTTAGTCAAGACGAATGGCAAAGCCATATGTTTGATTTAGCCAGCAGCGCGCCCGGTGCTATTGAACATATGCATGAAGATCACGGCGATGCCCTCGCCCTGATTGTTGCAAAGCAGCTAAAGCGGCCAATAAGCAAAGACAGTGTGACCATGCTAACGTGCTTTTCTCACGGTTTTCATTACGCCTGCCCGGCCCAAGAAACGAATGCAGATAAAAGCGTGCATGTGGGCTTTATTCCCTTTAGTCAGCCAATCTCAAAAGATCATGGCCTACGTCATGCTATGGTTATATTGACTAAACACGCCAGAACAGACAGTACACCTGAGATACAAAGCGATGATTCAGCAGGGGATAAGGCACAGAACATTCAGCAATTGACGCCAACTACTAAGGTTGTTTAGGATGCAAAGGCACCCACAACAAGGCAAAAATTGAGTATACACCGCATTTCCTTAAAACCCCTTAGTATAAGTAATAGGATTATCAAGATATGAGCGCCAACAATGAGTCGACAAATAATGCAGAAGACCACAGTAATAAAACGCGGATTGAATCAGACAGCATGGGGCCACTTGAAGTCCCTATTAACGCGCTATATGGGGCCCAAACCCAGCGTGCTATCAATAATTTTACGGTCAGCAATTTAACGCTTCCTGAACACTTTATTCGCGCCTTACTGCGCATTAAGCAAAGTGCGGCTTTTACCAACGCAAACTTAGAGTTGATACCCAAAGATATTGGTGACGCCATTAGCAGCGCCGCTAACAAACTCTTAGCAATGCCAGATTTAATGCAGCATTTTCCGGTTGATGTATTTCAAACTGGATCTGGCACCAGCACCAATATGAATGCAAATGAAGTATTAAGCCAGCTTGCTAACCAAAATGAGAACTTGTCGTGCAAGGTAAATCCCAACGATCACGTTAATTTTGGGCAGAGCAGCAACGATGTTATTCCTAGCTGTATTCATGTAAGCGCCGCCATAGCCATTCATCATCAACTGCTGCCAGCGCTTGAACACACGGTAGAAACCATAAAATGCAAAGCCAATTCTTTAGAAGGTATATGTAAAACTGGCAGAACGCATTTAATGGACGCCATGCCTATTACCATGGAACAAATGCTCAGCGGTTGGTCAGCCCAGCTTAAACAGCAAATCACTATGCTTAAACAACTGCAGCCAAGCTTATTTCAGCTAGCGATTGGCGGCACGGCGGTTGGCACCGGTATTAATACGCATCCGCAATTTGCTCAGCGCTTATGTGACAATTTAAGTCAGCAAACCGGCATTTTGTTTAGACCCAATCCAAACTATTTTGCGGCAATAGGCTCGCAAGACATCGCGGTAAATGTGTCGGGTGTATTAAAAGCCATTGCCGTTGCGTTGATGAAAATATCCAACGATCTTAGGTGGATGAATTCGGGCCCACTTGCCGGTTTAGGTGAAATAGCACTGCCGGTGCTACAGCCTGGCTCCTCTATTATGCCGGGTAAGGTTAACCCCGTTGTGCCAGAAGCGTCCGCTATGGCCTGTGCTCAGGTAATCGGAAACGATACAGCAATAACGATCGGTGGACAGTCAGGTAATTTTGAGCTGAACGTGATGCTGCCAATGATTGCGCATAATTTACTGTCGAGCATTTCGCTAATGAGCAATAGCCTGCTAATGCTAGCCGACAAAGCTATTTTAGACTTTAGCGTGAACCGAGATAATTTAAATGAAGCGCTCGATAGAAACCCTATTTTAGTGACCGCGCTTAATCCCATAATTGGCTATGCTAAAGCAGCCGAAATTGCCAAAAAAGCCTATAAAGAGAATCGCCCTGTGGTTGATGTAGCCCAAGAGATGACCGATCTTTCGCGCCAGGAACTACTTGAACTGCTTAATCCATTAAAGCTTACAGCAGGAGGGCTTTAAAGGTGAACAAGCGAAACATTTAGTAATACATCGACATAGGCACAAAGTCTTGGCAAACATTGAGATGTCTTTATTAAAAGTGAGATTGTAACAGGTCCCTATGGTTCAGCAAGTGAGGTGGTGCTTCGCGCCTTAAGGCACTTAGAGGAGCGTCAAATTAAACTGAATTCATTACGGCTTATTTGGCTGACGAAGCAAAAAGTCAAACCCCTCGCATGCAGACAGCTAATGACTCACTTAAATTGTTTTGTGTTAAATGTTAAATGTTAAAAATATGTGCTTGACGAAAGAGTAAATACACCCTAATCTTAATGATAACTATTATCATTAAGATTAGGGTGTAAACATGTATCTCTATCAACTCGATTGCTACGAGCGTGCAGTAAGAACGCAGTGCGCTCATCAACAAATTGGTGTTATTAACTGCTACGTAAACTTAGGTATGCAAGCAGCAAAAACGTGCAAAACAGCTGCTGAAGCTAAGAAAACATATTTTAGAATAATAAATACGCTTGAAGAGACCATGTGCGATCCGCTTTTATCTCAACAGTGGCGCAGGCATTGCTTGAGGATGATAAAACGGCTCACGCCTATAATTTTTGAGTTAGTTGGTACTAAGCAGTACAAACAAATTGTGACTAATATTAATACACTAGCTGCCTATTTTTTACCTCCCAAAAAACAACAGGCGGCGCCTAACTCTGGCTCAGCAAAAAAAATGAAACCAGCCCCCCTAGACCAAGTCTGGAGCATAAAAAAATGAGCCACAAGCGAACCACCTTATATTGAAAAAAGGAAGGCTATGATGAATGTATCACCCTACCAACCAGTATGGCTTGAATCTTTTTTATGCTATCTTTTGTTTGATTTAGCCATGCTCAGTATCGTAGTGCTTGGTTATTTTGGTATTAAGTTTATTGCTAAAGTTGTGAGTAGAAGCGCTTCAAGTCGATCAAGGTTCCATTAGCGCTTGCATGAGCGGTGCTTTGCTTAAGATCTTGCAGATAATAATTTAAGGAAAATTTACGACGGCATTAATATCAGCAGCAAAGCATGTAGACTACAAGTATGACGCCTCTATCACACTCTTGAAGGACTTAATTGCTTGCGTAAATTGGTGTTAATTTTATCGTCAAAACTAAACTATGTAGAACATGGGTTTAACAGTGAAGCTGCTGTTATTTGGGGCTTAACTCAAGCAAACCAACAACTATGGCTAATTGAAAAAGAGATTAAACATTAGCCTCGTAGGCCAATGTTTAAATACCATCTATCTGACTTTATGAGCACTAAAAACGTTTAGAGCCTAACAACACATATTTGATAATTTTTAAAGGAAATAAAATGAAAACAATCGTCAATATTTTCGCGGCATTTTGCTTAACACTTAGTGCAGCAAGTTTTGCATCAGATGACCGCCAATATGATCATTTCCCTGGTCTAAAAGCGCCCACAATGGCTATTGCTTTGTGCAACATTTCTAGATACAACGAGCTACTAGCGCAAATTATACAAAAGGACGAAATAAGCGTTGCTGATATGACAAAAGTACACGAGCTTACCTATACGCTTGAAAATGCTATAGGCAAGCTGTCTGAGGATTTACTTGAAGCTAAAGTCGATTTAGAACAAGTTCACTTGGCGTCTGAAACACTTCAAGTAGCCATTATCAAAAGACATGCTGATTTATATTTAGCCATTACCGATGCTTTTTCTGATAATGACGCGTGTAAAGTGAATTCAAATGAATAGCTGAAGTGTTGTTTAAGGCCCAGACACTCAGGCTGTGCGCTGATTTGGTAAGTGACCAAAAGCTAAGCTAATTGAAAACTCGGATCATACGAGAACTGATTTTTATTTTGTATACAAACAATCTAGAAGCAGCCAACACCCTAACTTAAAAAAGTTAGGGTGTTGGCTGAAAATGCAGTGTTAATTTTAGTGCTTTTTTGTAAGTTTTTCTGAAACTAGTAGATTATAAATGATAGTTGCCTTCACGCTCAGGCTGATAACTGACTTCCAAAATATTAACGACCAAGTCGCCGAGAGCTTCTAAAAGAATTGGCCCAAGGCGCTGGCAAACAATAAAGGCAAAACGGCTGTCGGGCATTGCTGAAATGCTCGTTTTATGTACAAGGCGTCCGCAAATAAGCATTGCCAAAAAATATTGCCATTAGCGCGGGCGCTCTTTCTTCAATAGGATAAGTGTGGGGCGCTTCCAAATACTCTTCAACAATGCCGCGTAGAAAAGCGCTTATCGCCAGTGTCAGCATTTTAGGATCGGCGCTTGAAGAAAGCTGTCCTTTTTCAATTGCCCGTTCAAAGTATTGAGATAGAGCTGCTACCTTTTGTTTTTTAGCTTCATTGTAGCGCTCCCGCGAGTGAGCAAATTCGCCAGAATAGTCACATTTAATTAAAAACAGAGTCACTAACTTTCTTTTTTTCTCATCACGCTGAAGATCGACCAACAAAGAAACACATAAGTGTTGAAGCTGTCCAATGGGGTCGTTACTAGCGTGAGTAAGCCCTTCAAGAATCGCTTGAATAAAAGGCGCATGCAGGCACTCGTGCAGCGCATCAAATATTTGCTGCTTGTTCTCAAAATGCCAGTAAACGGCTCCGCGCGTTACACTGGCACGCTGGGCTATTTTTTCAAGCGAAGATTTGGCCACGCCATATTCATCAAACACCTCAATTGCGGCGTCTAAAATAGCTTGTTTTGTGATTTCTGAATCTGCTTTTGTACGTCTCATTATTGGATTTCACCATACTTCATTGAATAAAATATTTTAGGATTAAGCGATGCTTTTTGCAGGTTCCATCGTGTTCATGCTGAACCTCGATTCAATATTAACCGTTTGTGTTAGCTTTTTAAAAGCGGCGTTATTTAACCAAAGTACTATAAAAACCTGACATAACGACAATCTTAGATTGACAACATACATACATGAATGTATATTTAATCTATACTTTGCAACAGTATTTGTCTAGCTTAATTTTACCTAACGGGTACCGCACGAATGAAACTAACACGCTTTTGTCTTTTACTGTTATCCACTTTACTTGCCGTGTCTGCTTGTAAGGACTCATCAAACACCACGCCAAATTCCACTGTACCAGCAGCCACCGTGTCGGTCATGACTTTATCAAGCCAATCGGTAGAATTTAGCATGACGCTACCAGGCAGAGTAACGCCCTTTAGGCAGTCTCAGGTTCGTCCCCAAGTAGACGGCGTTGTTACCAAAAGGCTGTTTGAAGAAGGCGCGCAAGTAAAACAAGGACAGCAGCTGTATCAAATTGATGATGCTCGCTTTGCCGCGCGTCTTAACAGCGCTCTTGCTGACTTAGAAAGCGTAAAGGCGAATTTAAAAGCAATAAAAGCAAAGTCAGCTCGGTATAAAGACTTAGTATCGCGTAACGCCGTTAGCCAGCAAGAATACGACGATGTTATTGCGCAAACTGCCCAAGCGCAAGCGGCTATTAGCGTTGCCCAAGCCGACATAGCCGTTGCCAAAGTAAACGTAGACTACACCAAGGTGTATGCCCCTATCGACGGTCAAATTAGCCGCTCTTACGTAACTGAGGGCGCCCTTGTTACCACCAACCAAAGCCAACCTTTAGCCACCATTACCCAGCTAAACCCGGTGTATCTTGACATGCAGGAGTCGGGCCGAGCAGTATTAGAGTTACGCGAAGAAATGCGCAAACATTCCTCTTTGCCAGTAACGGTGGTGGTTGATGAAACCAAAGGTAGTATTTACAAACATGTAGGCGAAGTGAAATTTTCAGAAGTAATGGTAGATGAAAGCACCGGATCAATTACGCTGCGCGCTATAGTGCCAAATCCTGACAGTATTTTATTACCGGGCCTGTTTGTTAAAGGCCGCATTAGTACCGGCACAGTTGACGGCATTTTAGTACCCCAGCGCGCAACTATTCGCCAGCCCGACGGCTCCATCACGGTATATATTGTGAATGATAAACAAGTTGTTGAGATGCGCAAAATTGAGCCGCTTCGCACTATTGATAGCAATTACGTGGTAAATGACGGCGTTGAAGCAGGGCAAACCCTTATTGTGGTGGGTTATCAAAAAGTAAAACCCGGCGCGGTGGTGAACACAGTGCCGTGGATAAATGCGCAATCGTCTAACGCGTCTCGTTAATCAGTAATAGGAAGTATATTGTATGGCTAACTTTTTTATCCAACGTCCGGTGTTTGCATGGGTTTTAGCAATCATTACCATGCTTGCAGGTATCTTAGCAATTACCGCTTTGCCTATTGAGCAGTACCCGCAGGTAGCGCCTCCTACGGTCAGTATTAACGCGTTTTATCCGGGTGCTTCGGCCGAGACCGTGCAAAACTCGGTCACGCAGGTGGTAGAGCAAAGCTTAACGGGTATTGATAATTTACGCTACTTTTCGGCTAGCAGCGCCAACAACTCAATGTCAATTACCCTCACATTTGCGCCAGGAACCGACATAGACATTGCGCAGGTGCAAACACAAAACAAAGTGCAGGGCATAATTTCTTTGCTGCCCCAAGAGGTTCAGCAGCAAGGTATTAGCGTCAATAAATCAAACGATGCCTTTGCACTTGTGGTGGGTTTGTACTCCACCAACGAAGACGTGACCCAATATGATATAAGTGATTTGCTAGTATCTCAGTTCAAAGACTCCGTCTCACGGGTAGACGGCGTGGGTAACGTCAGGGTATTTGGCGCACAGCGCTCTATGCGCATATGGCTTGAACCTGCAAAATTATACAGCTTTAATCTTACCCCGGTAGATGTACAAAACGCGGTTAAAGTGCAAAATACTGATGTCTCGGCAGGTCAGCTTGGCGGGATGCCGGCGGTGCAAGGTCAGCAAATTAACGCCACTATTCAGGCCCAGTCGCGCTTAAAAACGGTGCAAGATTTTGAAAGCATCGTGCTACGAGTGAATACAGACGGTTCGCAGGTGCGTGTGCGTGACGTGGCGCGAGTAGAGCTAGGCGCTGAATCGTACGACGTACTGGTAAGATATAAACGTAATCCTGCTTCAGGCATGGCGGTGAGTTTAGCCTCAGGGGCCAACGCGCTAGACACAATAAAACGTGTAAAAGCGCGAGTAGATGAGCTGCGAAGCACTCTTCCCGACGGTGTAGAAGTGGTTTACCCGCTAGACTCCTCACCCTTTATAGAGCTGTCGATTAAGTCGGTCGTGCAAACTTTAATAGAAGCCGTGGTGCTAGTGTTTTTAGTCATGCTGCTGTTTTTGCAAAACTGGCGCGCCACGCTTATTCCAACCATCGCGGTGCCGGTGGTATTATTAGGCACATTCGCGGTGCTATTCGCTTTTGGTTTTAGCATAAACGTACTCACTATGTTTGCCATGGTGCTGGCCATAGGCTTATTGGTAGACGATGCCATAGTGGTAGTTGAAAACGTCGAGCGGATCATGGAAGAGGAAGGTTTATCTCCCAAAGATGCGACCATAAAATCGATGAAACAAATTACCAGTGCTTTAGTGGGAATAACCGTGGTGTTGTCTACCGTATTTATCCCTATGGCATTTTTCAGCGGATCGGCAGGCGCTATTTATCGGCAGTTTTCTATTACGATTGTGTCGGCCATGGTGTTTTCAGTATTAGTGGCGATTATACTTTCACCTACCTTGTGCGCCACCTTGCTACAAAAGCACGACCCTGAAAAAGACAAGACCAAAGGCTTCTTTGGCTGGTTTAATCGTAATTTCAATAAAGGCCGCGACGGCTATCAAAAAGCCGCTACTCATATCAGTCAAAGAGTTAAACGCTATATGGCTATTTACGGTGTGCTGGTAGCGGTAATGGTCATTATATTTATGCGTTTGCCCAACGCTTTTTTGCCCAACGAAGACCAAGGCAGCCTGTTAATGCTGCTCACCACGCCACCTGGTTCTACCGTGCAGCGCACCCTAGGGTCGGTTGAGCAGGCAGAAGACTTCTTTTTAGATACCCACAGCGACGCCACCGAGGGGATGTTCTCCGTGGTAGGCTTTAGTTTTGCAGGCCAAGCCCAAAATACCGCAGTAGGTTTTGTACAGTTAAAAGACTGGAGTGAACGCGACGATTCATCCAGCGCGTTTGCCATAAGAGACCAAGCCTATGGTGCGTTTTCACAAATACAAGACGCCCAAGCGTTTCCAATATTACCCCCGCCAATAAGAGAGTTAGGCAACGCCAATGGCTTTGACATGCAGTTGCTCGACAGATCGGGATTAGGCCATGAAGCTCTTATGAATGCGCGTAACCAAGTGCTGGAATTGGCCGCACAAAGTCCAAAGCTTGTAGGTGTGCGTCCTAATGGACTGTCAGATGTACCGCAGTTTAAAATAAATATAGACAGCGAAAAAGCCTCAGCGCTCGGGGTATCCTTAAGCGAGATTAATAGCGCATTGCAAATTGCATGGGGCTCTAGCTACGTAAACGATTTTGTAGATAACGGGCGCATTAAACGCGTTTACATGCAGGCCGATGCCCAGCATAGAATGAACCCAGATGACCTCGACAAGTGGTATGTGCGCAATAAGCAAGGCGACATGGTTGCCTTTAACGCCTTTTCTAGCACACAGTGGTCTTTCGGCTCGCCCAAGCTTGAGCGTTTTAATGGTATTGCTTCCATAAACATACAGGGTAACCCAGCCCCAGGCGTTTCTTCTGGGGAAGCGATTGCAGAAATCGAAAGCATCATTAGTCAGCTGCAGGGCGGGTTTGCGGTAGAGTGGTCAGGGCTGTCTTATGAAGAAAAAGAGGCAGGTGCACAAGCGCCTATGCTTTATGCTATTTCAATTTTAATCATATTTTTATGCCTAGCGGCTTTGTATGAAAGCTGGTCAGTGCCCTTTGCGGTAATATTGGTGGTGCCATTAGGTATATTAGGCGCGGTGCTAGCCGCTTTTGTATTCAAGCTGCCCAACGACGTATATTTACAAGTCGCGTTTTTAACTACGGTGGGGCTTGCTGCCAAAAACTCTATTTTAATAGTGGAGTTTGCTAAAGAACGTTACGAACAAGGTGCGCCGCTGATTGAGTCAGTATCTATTGCGGCTAAACAGCGCTTTAGGCCTATTCTAATGACCTCGATGGCCTTTATTTTAGGCGTAACACCGCTGGCTATTTCAAGCGGAGCGGGCGCGGCATCCCAAAATGCGATAGGAATAACGGTAATGGGCGGCATGTTTGCAGCCACCTTCATCGCTATATTTTTTATTCCCATGTTTTATGTGTTTGTCGAAAAGGTGTTTTCAAAGAAAGCGAGGGAACAAGAATAAGGGCATCTTAGATGTAGATCTTTTTAATTAAGAGCCACAATGATTGTTAACACACACAATATTTGGTAATTTCGGCTCATTGAAAAAAATACGAACAAAGAACCCTTATATGAAGCTTGCTGCTTTAATAAAGCCAGACCTTAGCCAAGAAATTGAGGCTTTGTACCAAATATTTTTAAAGCAGAATCAACGAGACCAGAGTCTCTTGATCATTTTGTCTGTGATATACAAGCATATTGGTATTTCAAAGCTTCGCCAGCTCACCGATTTCTTGGTGTATACCGGCTTTTTACCCGGGTCAAAAAAAGACTATATTCTAACCGCAGCAGACAAAGACCGCTTGAGTGAAACTGGCCTATTAATCGCTGACTACGAGGGCTTACAGCTAAATAGAACACTCACCAACCGCTTAATGAGTGAAATTGACAGACTCCCCTGTTTACTTGAATTAAATGGAGCGGATAAAATGTTAGAGGTTTTACACGCGGGCGAGCATGTTACGCCAGTGATAAACGCCCACATTCATCACAATCAAACAGCTAATGAACAGCGCTACATTCGCGACCTTTTTTTTCTAAAACAAAACGACGCGCTTAACGCGGCCCTAGCGTTTAATAAAAACCCGCAGCAGATTGATCACGCTACCAATCTCATTCTAGTAGAGCTGTTGTTTGTGCCCTTTGTGCTAGACAGCTTTTTGCAACTGCCTAAAACAATGCAGTATCAAAGCTTTGCCACACTTATCAGAACCTTTCAAATACAAGGCCAGCGCCTTGACTACCCTGTATCGTTATTAGAGCAGGTTTGCGCCACTCATCCTGATAAAACTAGCGACTCATTTAACGCCGATTGCCATCATTTATTAGCCGAGCAATATTTGTATCAACTACGCTTTGCAGACTTTGAGCGCATTGCGCTCCTTGATGATGCAAGCAGCTATGGCTTTCAGCTACAGGGTGCTTACTGCTTTTTGAAGGGAGAGAACCAGCAGGCACTGGATTATTTTGAAAAGGCAATAGCGGCTAAAAACAAACTGGCTAAACGAAAAAACCCATATCTGAACGAACTGCTTGGTTATTTTTACAAACTAGCGTTAATGACGCAGGCAAATAGAACCGATCCGAGCCTTTTTTCAAAGGCGCTTTCGCAAATTGATTTTGAGGAAAACGATCGCAATGTCAACAGCGATTTCTCTCACCTAGGCATGAGCATCGGTAAACCTATAGCGTGCTTAATGAATGGGCGGGAATACGACCTACCGATTAAATATGCGTGTATCGAGCAAAGCGCTGATTACTTTTCTCATCAGCTTAGCTATCTTAATCATTTACTCGCGCAGGTTTGGTGTAATCAAAGTAAAGACGCTCAGCATAAAAAAATGGCACTGCAGTATAAGCATAATTTTGAGCAGCTTAATTACCCTTTATTTGCGCACATATGCGAGCAGCTTTGGGCACGTTTTAGCGACAGTAAAGTTGTTGGCATAGGGCGATTAGTAGACTTCACAACGCTCATTGAAAGTAAATCAAAGTGGGATTTAGCCTTAGATGCATTAATTGCGCTTAATCCAAAAGCAGAAAACAGCTCGACAAGAGTAAAGGAGGCGCCAGCTAAACCGGTACGCCTAATCTGGGAACTGACCAAAGGCTACGGCAATGGCCTGCAGGCGCGCGAACAGAAATTGAATAAAAATGGCTGGAGTAAGGGCCGCATAATTTCATTAAAGCGTTTGAAAAAAGAAGTCGATTTATTTGACTACTTCAGCGACAGCGACAAAGTAATTTGCAGAGCCATAAGCGTACATCAGGGCTGGGGCTATTATTCAAAAACCGAATATTCACTACAAGGCTTATATGCGCTAAAGGCCGCGGTGGGTATAGACAACCTATATGCCAGTGACGATTTAAGCCTGCCCATTGAAATTATTCAAAAAGAACCCGAGCTTTTGGTTAGCCAGCAGGGCGACCAGCTTTGCTTAAGCATTGCCGATTTGTCGCACGATATCGATGACTATGAAAATTACCAAGGCAAGCCTGCGTATAACTTTAAGCAAATTACAGACACGCAATATCAACTAACGGTGTTTTCAAACGACCACATTAAGGTGGCAAACATCATTGGTGAAGGCGGCTTGCTTATACCCATGAGTGCTAAACAAAAAGCACTTGACGGTATTTCGGCTATTGCGCCATTTTTGAATATTCAATCAGATATTAGCGAGCTTGACACCGGCTTAGAAACCCACCCATGCGATCCACATTTAGTGGTTAATATTCAACCCAATCAAAGCGGCCTTGCGTTTACCTGTGTGGTCATGCCCTTTGGCGAAGACGGGCCGGCGTTCAAACCTGCGACAGGCAGTGCCAGCTTAAGCACCGAATTAAACGGCAAACGCATTGCTACCCAGCGCGACCTGCTGCGCGAAGAAAGCCTAATGGACGCGCTTGATCAGGCCTGCCCCGCCTTCTTAAATATGCCCGATAACGTTTTATTACTAGATGACCTACAAAGCTCGCTAGGTGCTTTAGAAGAATTAGAAGCGGCCAGCCTAGGCAAGACCTTTGAGCTGCAGTTGCGCTGGCCAAAAGGCAAAAAAATAAGCCTCTCAAAAAAGCTAGACAGCTCTCATCTGCAGCTTTCAATGGCTAAAAAAAGCGAATGGTTTGATATAAGCGGCGATCTGCAGGTAAGCAATGAGATGGTTATTGACCTGCGTAAACTGCTTGAACTGGTAAAAACCAGTAACGGGCGCTTTATTGAACTTGATTCGCAGCAGGTACTTGCATTGTCGAGCGATTTACGCCAAAAGCTTGAACAGATTAACCAGCTTACCGATAACGGGAAATTTCACCCTTTAGCCAGCCTGCAGATGGAGGAAGCAACCGCCGGCATGCGCATGAAAACCATTCACGCATGGGATCAGCAAAGCAAAAAAATGCATGAAGCTAACACCATTAAGCCCAAAATCCCGTCTACTTTTCAAGCGCAGCTGCGCGACTATCAGCTAGTTGGCTTTGACTGGGCCTCGCGCTTGGCGCATTGGGGTGCAGGTGCGTGTCTAGCCGACGACATGGGCTTAGGAAAAACTCTTCAAGCGCTGGCGGTTCTGCTAGCGCGCGCCAACAAAGGGCCAAGTTTAGTGATTGCGCCCACCTCTGTTTGCTTTAACTGGCAGCAAGAGGTGTGTAAGTTTACGCCCACCTTAAATATCCGATTATTTGCTGATTCAAACACCACGCTTCAACGTGAAGAATTACTCAGCCAGCTTGGCCCATTTGACTGCGTGATAATAAGCTACGGACTGCTGCAGCGAGAAAGTGACATACTCAAAGAAGTGCAGTGGCACACCATAATAGCTGATGAAGCCCAAGCCATTAAGAATCCCTTAGCCAAACGCACAAAAGCCGCATATGCCTTAAAAGGCGACTTCAAAATGATTACCACCGGCACGCCCATTGAGAATGATTTAACCGAGTTATGGAGCCTCTTTCGCTTTATCAACCCCGGCTTACTGGGCAATGTTAAGCGCTTTGGCACGCGGTTTTCACTGCCAATTGAAAACGCAAAAGAAAAACCGCTTGAAGCACGCAAGGCTAGCCAAGGTTTAAAGGCGCTTATTCAGCCATTTATGCTGCGCCGTATGAAAAATCAGGTACTGACAGAATTGCCTTCTCGCACCGAAATTAACATTCCCGTTAAAATGAGTGATAAAGAGCAGGCTTTTTACGAAGCGCTGCGCCTGAATGCCATAGACAATATTAGCCAAGGTGGCCAAACAAGCAAGCCCGGCGAACAACGAATAAGAATGCTGGCCGAGTTAGTCAAACTTCGCCAGGCCTGCTGTAATCCCAAACTAGTTATGGCTGAAACCGACATACCCAGCGCAAAACTAGCTGCACTTGATGAACTACTCACAGAGCTTAAACTTAATAATCACAAGGCGCTTATATTTAGCCAATTTGTAGGGCACTTAAAACTGATAAAGCAGCATATTGAATCTAAAGGATTGAGCTACCAGTATTTAGACGGTTCTACCCCACAAAAAGACCGGCAAAAGCATGTAAACGCTTTTCAAAATGGCGAAGGTGATGTGTTTTTAATCAGTTTAAAAGCGGGCGGTTCAGGTTTAAATTTAACCGCTGCGGACTATGTTATCCATATGGATCCGTGGTGGAACCCGGCGGTAGAAGACCAAGCTTCAGATAGGGCTCACCGCATGGGGCAAAAACGTCCTGTTACTATTTACAGGCTCATCACTCAAAATACGATTGAGGAAAAAATTGTGGCACTGCACCAGCACAAGCGTGACCTAGCGGATAAGTTGCTGTCGGGCAATGAAGCGCTTACCAAACTGTCGGTAGATGATATGCTGAATTTATTAAAAGAAACGTTTTAAAAGCAAAGATTCCTTTCGTCAGATGAATAAATTCGATATTAAATATAAAGGCGCGTTTAGAGTAAGCGCAGGTAACTTACCCTTGCCCTAACTAACTTACATTATGGCAGTTGCTGAGTATTTCACCGTCAATTTCTACTTGAGTTTCGTCGCCTTTAGACCAAAAAAGTACGCTGGTGTCTTCATAGCGCACACCTGAAGCACTCGGCGTAAGGGGTAGCGAAAACACTCGCCCATTGTGCTCAAGACTAGCAAGGCTTTGGCCTTCGCGCAGCACTAGGCGGGTATTGTCACAGCGCCAGTTGCTGCTGCGAATTGCCGCGGGTTCTGCATTATAAATAACGGGCGCAAACGCGCTAAGGCTACCGTCATTAACGGCAGGCACAAGGTCCATTAGTTCGCTCATTAAGGAATACAGGTCAATACTGCGAACCGCCGGCATGCGAGCCCCAGGCGCAAAGGCTGGCCCGTGGGCGATAAAAATACCTTGCATGCTGTGCCATGCAGGGTCCCAGCCGTGCATACCGCCCAATGAATCAGGCTTCATCAGGTCGAATCGAGCTTTACTCGACATCATCCAGCCAAGATCGACTTCTGCAATAACATCAGCAATGCGTTTATGCTTATTAAAGTGGTAGCGTGCTGGCACATCAGCTTTTTTATAAACCTGCAGATTGGGATGCGCGTTGTTTAACGCCGTATAAATTTCATCTACCGTTAGACCATCGTCGGTAGCCCAAATTTGTGCCACCGGACTCCAATCAGAAATATTAATTTTACGCACGTCAATTAATTCGTCTAGCAGCACGTAACGGTTCTTATTAACGGTCTCCATGCCATGGTCAGACGTTATTAGTATATGCATGCTATTGAGCAAGCTGCGCTGTTCGATGCCTTCAATTAGCAGGCCCAGCGCTGTGTCTACTTCCTTTAAAGCAGAAATTACTTCGGGATGATCGGGACCGTGTTCATGGCCCGCACTGTCAACCGCAGAAAAATAGAGGGTAATAAACTCTGGTCGTTCTTCACCGGGTAAATCGAGCCATGCCAATACCTGCTCAACTCTTTCATTATACGAAGCATCACCGTCATAAGGCATCCAAATTGTTGGCCGCATACCGCCTATGTCAGCCTCAGAACCGGGCCAAAAATAGGTAGCCGCCTGCTTGCCTGTCTTTTCCAGCGTGTTCCAAATTGGCTCGCCGTCATACCAACGACCATCGCTTACGGCGTCTGCGTTGCGCAGCGAAAATCGTGTTTTACGCTCAGGATCCCACATGTTGTTAGACACTACACCGGTGCCATCGGCGTGAAGGCCTGTGACCAATGAATAGTGTGTTACGAAGGTTTTGGTGGGGAAAACGTGCTGTAAAGAGTCAGCACGTAAACCGCCATTGGCTAGCCGTGTAAGGTTTGGCAGTTCGGTTTTTTCTAAATAGTCATGGCGAAGGCCGTCAATTGAAATAAGCAATAAGGGCGGTGCGGCTTTCGTTTCAAAGGTGCTTTTTGGTGTGGCGGCCAACGTTGGGTCACTGTGCGTACAGCCAGCTAATACACCCAGTAAAGATCCTGTAATTATCAGCCAGAAACTACGCTTCATTTTCGACATAAGCTTGCAATACCTTAAACTTCTATTAATTTTCGACCGTTAAAGAATAGACCACTATTTTCATCAAGGCAACACGCTACTGCCTCTCGATATTTTTCTTGGGCTGGAGCAAGGAGACGAAGTATTATAGCTGCGTTTCATTGGACCATGTTACATTTCAGCTTAAGACATTACTAAGCCTTCATAGTCTAGTCTTTTGTTTGATCTTTTATTTGGCCTTTGTTTGGCTACCTTAAGCCGACTATGTGTGCTTAACTATTTACCAAGATTAGATGCAGCGGGCGAAGATAATAATATTTAGCTAATTTAATACTTAGACCAAACGGATTATGTTTGTTAATCTAAGGTTAATTTCACGTAAATAAGTAAGTAGTTTGCGAAACCCATGAATTTTATACTATATGCTATTCCTATTTTCTTCTTACTCATCACCATTGAGTTAGTCGCTGAAAAATGGCTAAAAACAGATTATTACCGCGTTAACGACGCGATCAATAGCTTAAGCTCTGGTGTTTTAAGTCAAATGACGGGCCTGCTTAAAGCATTTATTCCCTTCACGCTTTACCTCATGGTGTTTGAGTATATTCAAGTATTTACGCTCCCAAATCATTGGTGGGTGTGGGTATTCGCATTTATCGCTTACGACTTTTTGTATTATTGGAATCATCGTTTAGGCCATGAAGTTAATGTGCTGTGGGCTGCCCATGTTGTTCACCATTCTAGCGAAGAATATAATTTAACCACGGCCCTGCGCCAAACCAGCGGCAGTATTTTAAGCTGGGTATTTTATTTACCCTTAGCCGTCATTGGTGTAGACCCGGTAATATTAATAAGTGTGGGCTCACTAAACTTAATCTACCAATTTTGGGTGCATACGCGCCACATCCCCAAGCTCGGCTGGTACGAAAATTACTTTGTAACGCCCAGTAACCATCGAGTACATCACGCTCAAAATGAGATTTACTTAGATCGTAACTACGGCGGCGTTTTCATTATTTGGGATCGCATTTTTAACACTTTCCAAGCAGAGCTTGATGATGAAAAGCCCATTTATGGCGTTAGAAAAGCGCTACAGAGCTTCAACCCCCTGTGGGTAAATATGCAAGTATATACCCAGCTTACCCGAGACGCTTACAGAGCGCAGCGCTGGCAAGATAAAATTAGCATCTGGTTTCGTAAAACAGGCTGGAGACCGGCCGATGTAGACGCCAAATACCCCTTAGCAAAAACAGATCTTAGCAAATTCAAAAAGTATGACTTTGCACTAAGTTTAAGGGCCAAACTTTACGCAATATTACAGTACACGATAATTGTCGGTCTTGGCTTAATTGTATTGCTGTCTGGCGACGCTTTGGTATTTTGGGAACAGCTTACTATAATTAGTTTTATTGTATTTAGTAGTTACAGCCTAGGCGCATTCTTAGACGGAAAAGCCTACTGTACCTTATTAGAAGCAGCGAAAAATATAAGCCTTGTTGGCTTGGTCTATTTGATTACTTTGCCTACGGCGATGCAAGTTGGATTTGCAATAGCGGGTATATTTGCTTTATTGTGCCTTGTGCTGCTTATCCGAATTCAACCCCTACCAAAGGCACAGGTTCATTCAAACCTAGCGCCAAAAGATGTATTCAAATAAACACTTATTGTTAGCTTACACACTATTACAGACTTATACTCAATCATACAAGCGTGGTAATTATGATATATGCAAATCCAGGGAGTGAAGGCTCTTTATTAACGTTTAAAGCCAAGTATGCTAATTTTATTGGCGGAAAATGGGTCGCCCCTGTTAAAGGCCAGTATTTCACCAACACATCGCCCGTTAATGGCAGTGATATTTGCGAAATTCCCCGCTCGACCGCACATGACATAGAATTAGCACTAGATGCCGCCCATGCTGCTTGCGACAGCTGGGGCAGAACATCAGTGACCGAGCGTTCAAATATGCTGCTGAAGATTGCCGATCGGGTTGAAGCCAATCTTGAAATGCTTGCCGTTGCAGAAACTTGGGATAATGGTAAAGCCGTGCGCGAAACCTTAAATGCCGACGTACCATTGTTCGTTGATCACTTTCGTTATTTTGCGGGCTGTATCCGTGCGCAAGAAGGCTCCATGTCTGAAATAGATGCGCTTACCGTTGCTTATCACTTTCAGGAGCCACTGGGAGTAGTGGGTCAAATTATTCCTTGGAACTTCCCATTATTAATGGCGGCTTGGAAATTAGCGCCGGCACTGGCTGCAGGTAACTGTGTGGTATTGAAGCCCGCTGAGCAAACGCCAGTCAGCATTTTGATAATGCTTGAGCTAATCGAAGATTTGTTGCCGCCAGGTGTGCTTAACGTCGTTAATGGCTTTGGCAAAGAAGCCGGTGAAGCACTAGCAACCTCTACACGTATTGCCAAAATTGCCTTTACAGGATCAACCCCTGTCGGTGAGCATATTCTAAAATGTGCAGCAGAAAACTTAATCCCCTCAACGGTTGAGCTTGGCGGTAAATCACCGAATATTTTCTTTGAAGACATTATGAGTCAAGAAGATGCCTTTATTGATAAATGTGCTGAAGGCTTTGTTCTAGGGTATTTTAACCAAGGTGAAGTGTGTACCTGTCCGTCACGCGCCCTCGTTCAAGAAAGCATTTATGATGCGTTTATGGAACGCGTGATAGCCAAAACTAAAGCGATTGTGCGTGGTAATCCACTTGATATTGAAACCATGGTTGGCGCACAGGCATCTAGTCAACAATATGAAAAAGTTTTGTCATACATTGATATTGGTAAAAAAGAGGGAGCCGAAGTGGTTATTGGAGGTGAAAAGCACTTAATCAATGATGACCTAGACTCAGGGTATTACATTCAGCCTACGATCCTTAAGGGCGAAAACTCAATGCGTGTTTTCCAAGAAGAGATTTTTGGACCGGTTATAGCAGTTACTACGTTTAAAACCGAAGAAGAAGCATTGGCAATTGCTAACGATAGTCAGTTTGGTTTAGGCGCCGGCTTATGGACACGTGACATGAATCGCTCTTATAGAGTTGGCCGTAAAATCCAAGCGGGTCGCGTATGGACAAACTGCTATCATTTATATCCGGCACATGCTGCATTTGGTGGCTACAAAAAATCCGGTATTGGCCGCGAAAACCACAAGATGATGCTAGACCATTATCAGCAGACGAAAAACTTATTGGTTAGTTACGATATCAATCCAATGGGCTTTTTCTAAGCATTCAGATATATTGTAGTAGGGATGGCGCTCTGCCACCCCTGTTGTGATTGTCGAAAGCATTATGCTGCTTGCGCTTATAAAGACGCGCATTAAGGTTTACTTGCATCATGTTTAGCTGCTGCACGATAGCGCGATGCCCTTTTGCTTTTTGCTTGGCGGCTGGGCAAATACAGACCACTCGCTGCGCTTCTCAAATGGGTGCGTTACTGCGGCAAGTAAAGATTCACACACCGAAAAATCGTCGTTTTCTGCCGCTGCAATAGCGCTTTGTAAATGATGAGTGCGCAGCACGGTGAGCGGATTAATGTTCACCATGCGGTTTTGAATATCACTAATCTCACTCAAATAAATCGCTTCATGCTGTTTAGCGATCTCTAATTGATGCTTCATTGTGCCTTGATACTGCTTACACCACTGCAGTAGACGCGGCACTTGTTTAAAACCGTTGGCAAAAAGTGAGCCATCGCTTTGCATAATGTGCGCTAGTTGCTCACTTAATTGTCTAAATGAAACGTGTAAGTCTGCAAACTCGTCTTTCAATATTTGCATAAATTCATCGATACAGGCTTGGGTTTGAGCAGTTTGCTCCACAAAAAAGCCAAAGCGTTGATGCATAAGTCCTTGGTATGAGGCAATAAAAACTGGTTCAAATTGTGAAAGCGCGTTTTTTAAAGCATCAACCTCGACATGTTTAGAAAATGCATGAGCAAGAGCGTTTAGGTTCCAAAGCGCAATGACCGGCTGCTGATCAAATGCATAGCGCCCACTGTGGTCAGAGCGATTACAAATATAGTTGGGAATAAAGTCGTCTAAAAATGCGTACGGCCCATAGTCAAAAGTAATGCTGTGTATCGACATGTTGTCGGTATTCATGACGCCATGATTGAAACCATAGGCCTGCCATTTAGCCACTAGGTTGGCAGTGCTAGCGATTATTTCAGTTAACATCGCTAGGTGCGGATTGTTGGCGTTCAAACATGCGCTAAAGTGATGTTCAAAACAGAACGCGAAGAGTCTATCAAGCTGATTTTTTTCGCCATGACGATGAAAATATTCAAAGTGACCAAAGCGTATGTGACTGCTACAAGTGCGGATCATCATAGCGCCTAGCTCAAGTCCATCGCGCTTAACACGCTCTTGTGTCGCAATTAAGCACAATGCTCTGGAACTCGGAATAGACAAGGCGTTAAGTGCCTCACTGGCTAAATACTCACGAATGGTTGAGCGCAAAACAGCTCTGCCGTCGGCATGTCGACTATAAGGCGTGAGGCCTGCGCCTTTTAGATGCAGGTCCAACAATTTGCCGCGCGGTGTTTTTATTTCACCGAGCAGCAAGCCTCTGCCGTCCCCTAACTGCGGATTCCATTGACCAAATTGATGCCCTCCGTATTTTTGCGCGACGCTGTTAAATGCCATCGGGTGCTGAGGGTCAAACAGCTGGTTAATCAAATTGTCTGAGTGTAGCGCATTTATGTCTATTCCCATATCAGACGCTAATGCAGTATTTATTAGTACGACGCGAGGACCCAGCATGGGGGATGGCTTAACTGGACTGCATAAATCAGCTAACTGCTTAGCGTAATAATGATGCAAGTGCATGTGTTCTCCTTTATTCCTTTTTGTGCCGTCGTAACGAATAAATACTAACAAACTATCTTGTTTCCAGCCGCCATTTTTCGTGGGGCCAAGAGGTCAGATTTATTGGCACCACAAACCGACAAATATTCTGAAATAGCAGTATAAACTTAATGGTATTCACGAATAGAACTTTCGAACGCAACGCCAATTTCATGGTTAAAAAGCGCCTACCCTACCCCACCCCACTTTCTCAATCACCTTCGCCACTGACTTAGCATCATTCATCACATAAAAGTGTACCCCAGGCAGTCCAGCATCCAGTAACTCTTGCGTTTGCTTTACCGCGTGCGCAATCCCAAGTTCAACCACATGCTCAGGGTTTTCAAGTACCTCATTCACAAAATCATCAGGAAAGTTGACGTAAAAGTGGCGCGGCACTGACTGCAGTTGCTTAACCGTTCTAATTATTTTTAAACCCGGAATAATAGGCACAGTAATGTCCACCGCACGGCATTTTTCGACAAAGTTGAAAAAATGCTGGTTTTCATAGAACATTTGCGTGGTGATATAGTCCGCGCCTGCTTTTATCTTGTTTTTCAAGTGCACTATATCATTGTTAAGATTGGGCGCTTCAAAATGCTTTTCAGGATAGCCGGCCACGCCAACGCTGAAGTCAAGTGGTGAACAAGCGTTAATATTATCTAAAAACCGCCCTTGCTTTAAATCCTCTATTTGACTTACCAGATCACTGGCATATTGGTTAGTGGTGCGTCCGGCGGATATCTTTTTATTGTAGTTAGGCCCGTCACCCTTTAACGCAAATACATTGTGAATGCCTAAAAAGTTAAGCTCTATTAGCGCGTCTTCGGTTTCTTCTTTGCTAAAGCCTCTGCATAGAAGATGCGTAACGGTATCAATTTTAAAGCGGTTTTGAATAACGCCGCAGATGCCAATAGTACCAGGGCGCTTCTTATAAATACGGCGGGTAACTGAGCCGTCTTCCTGTTCGTTGTAAAATGCACCTGAGGGATGTGAGGTAACGTCAATCCATGGCGGGTTATAGGGTGCTAGCATGTCAACCACATCAACAATATCTTGAATAGAGCTGCCGCGCGGCGGCGGTACAATTTCAAAACTGAACAGCGGGTTGGTCGCTTTGTCTATGTGTTCTATTACTTTCATGGCTACTTTCTCTGTGTTAAATTATGAAAATTATCGTGTGTGTTTGAAAACGGCTTAAGCCTTAGTTGTCTCATCAAAGCTTATACAACAGCCAGTTCAGCCTGAACGACGGTTTCAGCCTGCTCAGGCTCATAGTCTAAATTCGCCGCCAGCCAACGCTCAGCTTCTTTTACATGCATGTTTTTGCGCTTGGCATAGTCGTGCACCTGATCTTGCGTAAGCTTTGCCACTGCAAAATATTTAGATTCAGGGTGGGCGAAATACCAGCCGCTTACCGCTGCGCCGGGCCACATGGCGAAGCTACTAGTGAGCGTCATGCCAATGTTATTTTCAACGTCTAGTAGTTCCCACAGCACGCCTTTTTCAGTGTGTTCAGGACAGGCCGGGTAGCCAGGCGCGGGGCGAATACCTTGGTAAGATTCGCGAATGAGGGCGGTGTTATCAAGCTTTTCATCTTTAGTGTGACCCCAATACACCATGCGAATTTGCTGATGTAAGTATTCTGCTAGCGCTTCGGCTAAACGATCCGTCACCGCTTTACATAAAATACTGTTGTAGGTATCGTTTTCTTTGTCATATTGGGCAACGAGTGCATCCCCACCAAAGCCAGCAGATACCGCAAACGCGCCTATATAATCTTCGATACCGTCATTTTTATGCGCTATATAGTCACTTAAACAACGGTTGAACTGGCCCGTGGGTTTTTTACTTTGCTGGCGTAACTGGCACAGCTTTTTATTCACTTTGGTGCGGCTTTCATCAAGGTACACTTCAATGTCATCCCCCACTCTATTGGCGGGGAACAAACCAAATACAGCTTTCCCACAAATGCTTTTATTGCCAATGATCTCGTCTAGCATCTTGTTGGCATCGTTAAACAAATCGGTGGCAACTTCGCCTATAAGCTCATGTTCTAGTATGCGTGGATACTTTCCGCTTAGCTGCCAAGTCATGAAAAACGGCGTCCAGTCTATATATTCACGCACAATGTCTAAAGGTACATCGTTAAGCACAGTCACGCCAAGTTTCTGTGGTTTTACCGGCACGTATTTATCGAAGCTAAGCGGCACGGCATTAGCGCGTGCTTTTTCTAAACTCACTAGGGTAGAACGAGGACCCTTCGCATAATGGCGGGCGCGCACTTTTTCGTACTCTTTGTCTATGTTAGCTAAAAATTCAGCTTTGCCACTATTTAGCAAGGTTTGCACCACCGACACCGAGCGCGATGCGTTGGGCACATATACCACTCCATGCTTATAATGCGGCTGAATTTTTACTGCGGTATGCGCTTTTGAAGTCGTCGCGCCGCCAATTAACAAGGGAATGGTGAAGCCTTGACGCTGCATTTCTTTGGCAATGTGCACCATTTCATCTAAAGACGGCGTGATTAAGCCCGAAAGACCAATTACGTCTACTTTAAGCTCGCGAGCGGTAGTGAGTATTTTTTCACACGCAACCATTACGCCTAAATCGGTAATGGCGAAGTTATTGCACTGCAGCACCACGCCTACAATATTCTTACCAATGTCGTGTACGTCACCTTTAACAGTGGCCATTAGCACTTTGCCATTGTCGGTAATTTCGGTTTTTCCCTCTTCAATAAATGGCTGCAAATGGGCCACGGCCTGCTTCATTACCCGCGCCGATTTAACTACCTGAGGCAAGAACATCTGGCCTTCACCAAATAGGTCGCCCACTATGTTCATACCGTCCATTAAAGGGCCTTCAATAACGTGAAGGGGGATCTTGGCTTCGAGTCTGGCAGCTTCGGTGTCTTCAATAATGAAGGCGTTAATGCCTTTTACTAAAGCATGCTCTAGACGTTTATGGGTGCTTAATTCACGCCAGCTTAAGTCTAAAACGCTGCTTTTTGCGCCGCCGGTGCTGCTGTATTTTGCCGCTACGTCTAGCAGTCTTTCGGTTGCGCCGTCATCGCTATTTTGCACCACGTGCTCTACTGCTTTTCGTAAATCGGCGGGCACATCTTTTAATATAGCTAGCTGGCCGGCGTTAACAATGCCCATGTCCATGCCGTTTTTAATAGCGTAGTACAGAAATACGGCGTGAATGGCCTCGCGCACGGCGTTGTTACCGCGAAACGAAAACGACACGTTTGACACGCCGCCGGAGATCATGGCGTGGGGTAAGTTCTTTTTAATATCGGCAACCGCTTCAATAAAATCGACCGCGTAATTGTTGTGTTCTTCAATGCCGGTGGCCACGGCAAAAATATTCGGGTCGAATATAATATCCTGGGGCGGAAAGTTAAGTTCATCTACGAGAATATTATAGGCGCGCTGGCAAATTTGAAATTTGCGCACCCGGGTATCGGCTTGACCCACTTCGTCAAACGCCATAACGATCACCGCAGCGCCATAGCGGCGAATAAGCTCGGCTTGCTCACGGAAGTTGTCTTCGCCTTCTTTTAGGCTGATGGAGTTGACAATACCTTTACCCTGCACACACTTTAGGCCCGCCTCCAATATGTCCCATTTGGACGAATCAATCATAATGGGGACTTTGGCAATATCAGGCTCACCCGCTATCATGTTCAAAAAGCGCTGCATGGCGGTTTTTGAGTCCAACATGCCTTCATCCATGTTGATATCGATAATTTGCGCGCCGTTTTCTACCTGCTGTAAAGCCACCGACAGGGCGTCGTCATACAATTCTTCAACAATGAGCTTTTTGAACAAAGCTGAACCTGTCACGTTTGTACGCTCACCTACGTTAACAAATAAACTCTTAGCGTCTATAGTTAAGGCTTCCAGTCCTGATAAACGACAGGCTACTTTGATGTCTTTGATTATCCGTGGGGGAATATTGGCGAGTACCTCAGCCATCACGCGAATATGCTCTGGTGTGGTACCGCAACAGCCGCCTACAATGTTTAGCAGTCCAGACTGCGCCCACTCTTTAATATGTTCATTCATTTCTTGGGCGTCAAGATCGTATCCGCCAAACGCGTTAGGCAGGCCAGCATTAGGGTGAGCCGACACCGCGCAGCTGCTTATGCGGCTTAGCTCTTCAACGTATTGACGCAGCTCTTTAGGCCCAAGCGCGCAGTTAAGGCCAAATGAAATAGGCTTCGCATGTGCCAGTGAATTATAAAAGGCTTCGGTGGTTTGGCCTGAAAGAGTTCTGCCTGAGGCGTCGGTAATGGTGCCTGAAATCATCACGGGGTAGCGTTTGCCTAAGTCTGAAAACACTTGTTCAACAGCAAATACTGCGGCTTTAGCGTTTAGCGTGTCGAAAATAGTTTCTATCATTATAATGTCGGCGCCGCCCTCAAGCAGCGCTAAGATAGATTCAATGTAAGCGTCTTTTAGCTCGTCAAAGGTCACGTTTCTAAAAGCAGGGTCGTTTACATCGGGTGAAATTGAGCAGGTTCTATTCGTTGGACCCAATACGCCGGCAACAAAACGTGGCTTGTCGGGGTTTAACGCGGTGTATTCATCTGCGACTTTGCGCGCTATTTTGGCCGCTTGAACATTAATTTCACGGCTTAAATTTTCCATCTCGTAGTCAGCCATGGCAATACGGGTGGCGTTAAAGGTATTGGTTTCTAAAATATCCGCGCCTGCTGCCAAATATTCGCGGTGGATTGTGCTAATAATGTGAGGCTGACTTAGCACCAACAGGTCGTTGTTGCCTTTGACATCGCATGACCAGTTGGCAAAACGCTCGCCTCTGTAGTCTTCTTCTGAAAAATCATATGCCTGGATCATGGTTCCCATAGCACCGTCTAGCAGTAAAATACGTTTTGCTAGCTGTTGCTCAAGTAAGCTAGAAGGAAATTGTTGCGGTTTGGCCACGATACGTCCGTAGGTAAATATTGATAAATAGAAGTATAGACGTTTAGATGGCTAAATGAAAGAAAAAAGCAATCAAACCCTCTTCTGTTTTGTGATAGCCTATTTTGATAAGCAATATGTTGCTGATAGACACAGGGAACGACTTGGTTTTTGCCGCTTTCTTAGTTTCATATAAGTGTTTATCGGCAATATAAACGGCTGCTTAGCGCGCTTGCTTCGTTCATACTCTCAGTGCAGGTGGGCTTGCATACCTCTTCTATTAGGTAATTGAGTCTGAGGATTTTGCATCGCTTTTTTCATGCTCTTGACTTACTGTCAAAATGTCTTGATATGGCTTTTGTCGAGAGTGCTCATAAGAAATGTTGTTATCGCCACTGGGATAGTCGGTTGAAAGCGCAAATTCTAAGCCACAATTAATAATCTTTCAGTTTTAGCAGTTTAGTTTTTTAAATTAGCTTAGTATTAACAATTTACGATTATGCGACATGCGTCGTATTTGCGCTTCGGTTAACAACAGGGCTTTAAAAGTAAACTATTATCTTTGTGATTTACAGCCTTAAGCGTTAACATTGAAACTTATTAATAAACACGCTACGTGTTAAACAAAAAAAGAACTATATGTCTCAATCTTCAGCTCCACTGACCTTCAAAAACGGCCTTATTATGTCTAATAGGTTTATGTTAGCGCCGCTAACAAACACCCAAAGCAATGACGACGGAACGCTTTCCCAGGAAGAGTACCGCTGGTTAACTATGCGTGCACAAGGTGGCTTTGGCTTAACCATGACCTGTGCCTCGCACGTGCAGTTTGTGGGCAAGGGCTTTGAGGGACAGTTAGGTATATATAGTGATGCACACATTGCAGGTCATCGGCGTTTAACCATGAGCATTAAAGCCAATAACAGTTTGGCCATTATTCAGCTTCATCATGCCGGTATGCGTGCAAATGAAGCGTCAACTAAGCAACAGCCTGTGTGCCCGTCATCTATTGAAAAATATAATGCTCGCGCCCTGTCATTAGCTGAAGTGCATCAGCTACGCGATGATTTCATTATCGCAGCCCAGCGCGCACAGCAAAGTGGCTACGATGGCGTGGAAGTACATGGCGCTCACGGCTATATTTTAACGCAGTTTTTAAGCGCTGAAATAAATACGCGTGACGACGAGTACGGCGGCTGCTTGCGAAATCGTGCACGGCTACTCTTTGAAATTGTACACGGCATTCGCGCAAGCTGCGGGAGTCAGTTTTTGCTGGGTGTGCGTTTATCACCAGAACGATTTGGCATGCAGTTAAGCGAAGTCAAAACCGTGTGCAAGCTGCTCATAAATGAACACGACATCGATTTTCTAGACCTATCACTGTGGGATACCTTTAAGCAAGCCGCAGAAAAAGAACATCAGCATAAGGATCTGCTGAATCACTTTACTGAAATTGATTATAAGGATGTAAAATTAACGGTCGCAGGCCAAATTAACACCGGCAAAGACGTGCAGGCTGTTTTAGACGCGGGTGTTGATTTTGTGACTATTGGCCGCTCAGCCATTTTACATCACGACTTTCCTAAACTTGTTATGGACAACCCTCTTTTTGAACCTATAAAGCTGCCGGTAAGCGAAGCTTATTTAACGAAAGAAGGCTTAAGTGAGCCCTTCGTAAAATATATGAAGGCTTGGGATGGTTTTGTAAAAGGATAAACGTGACAACATGGCGGCTCTGCCGTCTTGATCTTAGCTTGAAGTATTGACCTATTTAATTGAGTATTGTTATTGATTCACTAACTCAGCTCTTAAGTAGTGAAAAAAGACCTTAAGTGCACGGCTCTTTCTAAGTTTTCCACTTTTTCTATCGCTTTGCTGTAGTCATGTCTGGCAGTGTACTCGTTTGGAAAAGCAACACAATTGATACCGGCAGCTACCGCCGCATCGAGGCCTGCACTAGCGTCTTCAATTGCCATACAGTTGCTGGCCAACAGCTTCAGGGTATTCAAACAATATTCATAAACCTCAGGATCAGGCTTATACCTGTCAACCACTGTAGAATTACAAATAAGGTCAAATGTAGCGGGATCTAATTCAGCGCTGTTCAACAAATTGCGTATATTCTCGGCGCTGGTGGTCGTGGCAAAAGCAATTTTCATATTGTTTAGCTTTGCTTGCTCTATTACCCATCGAACGCCGGGGCGAAGAGGCAACGTAGTACTGTTCATAAATTCATGAAACAGGCTTGTTTTTAAAGCGTGTATGTCAACTGACGTCACATCTTTAGGCAAACCCTTATGCACTTTGTTGTATTGCTCGATACGATCTTGACCACCAGATTGTACTAGCAATTCTTTATACTCTAATTCACCCCAATGCCAGTTGATAGACAGTTTTTCAAATGCGGCATTAAACGATTTTCGTTGAAGATAAGAAGTGTTTGCTATCGTCCCTATGCCTCCAAAAATAATAGCTTTCATATTTTACCTTTATTTTATATTCGTTTTCGCTTTTACGCTGTGAATATTGATTGAGTTCATGAATGCTTAGCTACTGGCCCTGTAACAGCCATGATTTATTGTGAAAGCCTAGCCTTTTCGCCAGCGTGGACTTTCACCAAAATAGAGTCTGTCAAGCAGGGTAGATGATGCTGTCATGGCAAGGCCTTTTCATAATTGTGAATGTTATTTTAATACTGTATCTCAATTATTTAAGGTCTAACAAGACTTTCTACAAGGCACCTTTATGCTCCAACAGCCTTTACAAAATTAACCCATCTCTTACGCGTATTTTTTGTTTATTAAGTCCGAGACTTTTGGCCGAACTTCTCCAAGCTCCACACTAGTCCAATGCCAACCAGCAGGCACATAATCGCAGGCACTATTTCAGAAGGCTGGCCTGTTACTTGCTCAAACTGCATGGGTGAAAGATTTTGCATGGCGAAAGGAACCGTCTCCCCTTGAGAGTTCTCACGCCAGCTCAGTACTTCTTTCCAAGGCCATATTATACCCAAAGTACCCAGCATTAAGCCAGTCAGAAACAGCAGCGTTTCATCGTGAAAACGACGCAGTAATGCCGACAGCACGTGACTAAAACTCAACAGCCCTACAACACAGCCCATGGCAAAACAAGCCAGCATCAATACATCAAACCCTTTTACCGCAGCTAGTACCGCAGGGTAAAGCCCTAACAACAGCAGAATAAAGC
The DNA here is from genome assembly GCF_001756615.1 of Glaciecola punicea. Classification (NCBI taxonomy): domain Bacteria; kingdom Pseudomonadati; phylum Pseudomonadota; class Gammaproteobacteria; order Alteromonadales; family Alteromonadaceae; genus Glaciecola; species Glaciecola punicea. The sequence continues at coordinate 140,985 of NZ_LZXY01000004.1, read as the reverse complement.
TACCCGAAATACCCGGCAGAATCATTGCGCAAATAGCTATGCAGCCAGCGATAAAGAAGTTCAAATAACTCACTTCTAATTCAACAGGGTTTAGCACGGTGATGAACCATGCAAAGATAACGCCGGCGATAAACAGCACTACTCTTGACAAGTTATAGGCGCTTACCTGCTTTAGCATGTGAATGACTGAGAATAAGATGAGACCGAAAAAGAATGACCACAGCGGGATAGGATGGTTGGTCAACAGCCAAGAAATAAGCTTAGCAAACGTAAAAATACTGGTTAAAATCCCCGCAAGAACGGTGCATAAAAACCGGCCGTTTATATGCATAAAAGCGGCTTTAAAACCTTCTCGCCTAATCACGCCAAACAAAGAAGGCTTAATTGCGCGAATACCATCTAAAAGAGGATTAAGTATGCCGGTTATGAAGGCAATCGTGCCGCCCGAAACGCCGGGAACAACGTCGGCTGCACCCATTGCCATACCTTTAAAATAGTCTGAAAGATGACGCAAATCTGTTCCTTAACGTAAAATGCTAGCGTGTAATATGCGGCGCAATAAGCTTGCTATAGGTGTGCAATAGGTGTGCTATATAAATAAGACGCAGAGAATAAAACACATTATTAGACTATGCAACAGGCTTCCAAGGTAATGTATAATGTACATTACAGTAATGGAGTGTACAAAATGAATTCTACCGGTGATACATCAGGTTTAATGCCAATACATTACGCCAAACAATTAATGCAAAAAGCCATTTCGCCTATCAGTGAAGTGGTTCTATGTGATCTTAACGCGTGCTTAGACCGCATAATTGCACACGATATAGTGTCTCCTATAAACGTACCCGCTTATGATAATTCGGCTATGGACGGTTATGCCCTGAAGTATGACAGTTTTATAGCCTGTGAAACCTTACGTCAAGTAGGCAAAAGCTTCGCGGGTGCTAAATTTGAAGGGCAGCTAAAGGCAGGCGAATGTGTTCGCATAATGACCGGTGCTGAAATCCCCAAGGGAGCCGACACCGTTGTAATGCAAGAAAATGCACGCGTAGACGGCAAGCAAATTACCTTTCACTCGGTAACAAAAGATGATGCAATACGCCGTGCTGGTTACGATATAAAACAAGGCGCGACTGTACTGCAGGCGGGAACACGCATAAATCCGGTAGATATTGGACTACTAGCATCGTTAGGCATTAACGAGGTGGATGTTTATAGGCAGCTATGTGTAGCTGTTTTTACCACCGGCGACGAACTGCTTGCAGCAGGGCAAGCTCAGCGAAACGATAGAATATTTGATTCGAACCGCCCAATGCTCATTGCAATGCTGTCTAGACTAGGGGCCAGGGTAATAGATTTAGGTATTATTGCCGACAATAAAGTCAAAATCCAAGCAGCGTTTGAACATGCTAACCAATATGCTGACTGCGTAATTACCACCGGCGGCGTGTCGGTAGGGGAAGCCGATTACACGCGTGAAGTTTTAGCGCAATACGGCAGTATAGATTTTTGGAAACTCGCTATTAAACCGGGTAAACCATTGGCATTTGGCAGGCTTTCAAACAGTATTTTCTTTGGCTTACCCGGCAATCCTGTCTCGGCAGCCGTAACTTTTGACAAAATAGTGGCTCCTGCGTTGGCTTATCTTGCGGGCAGTCGGAGTTTCACTGCGGTAACACTTCAAGGCGTGGCCATAAGGGATTTTAAAAAGCGTCCCGGGAGAACCGATTATCAACGAGCACACTACTTCGTTAACGATGCTGGCATAGTGAGCGTTGAACCTAGTGGCTCACAAAGCTCTGGTGTACTGTCGTGTTTTCGCAAAAGCAACTGCTACGCGGTATTTGAAAGCGACACAGGAGACGTGTTAAAGGGAGAACCTGTCCAGGTACAGCCATTCAACCATATTATTAGCGAATAGATATTATCGCCAGTGCACCATTGATAGCTTGGGTATTTGCGTAAAATTTCTTGTTAGTAACGACGCTAAGCGCCGGACCATTTCGCTGCCGCTGCTTCGTCGCTGTCTTTGCGCTTTACCCACTGCGTTCCCTTAGCAGTGGTTTCTTGTTTCCAAAAAGGCGCGGTGGTTTTTAAAGTATCCATAATAAACTGAGCGGCTTCAAATGCATTTTGTCGATGTTTAGAACTCACACCCACAAACACAATTTGTTCAAACGCTTCAATAGTACCAATTCGATGGATAATGCGCACTTGACCCAAGTTCCAGCGTTTTTTGGCGTCGCTACAAATTTGCATTAAATACTTTTCGGTCATGCCAGAATAGTGCTCAATAACAACATTTGATACTGAGCATTGGCTATTAAAATCCCTCACCAGACCGGTGAATGTGACGATTGCGCCGTCGCGATTGGCGAGCTCGCGCAGGGCCTCATATTCGCGGCCATGATCAAAATCTTCTTGCTGCACGGTAATCATCATTAACCTCCTGTTACAGGTGGAAAAAAGGCAAGCTCATCGCCACTATTTATGACGGCATCTTTGCCACATAAGGTCATATTCACGGCGACTAAAACATCTTGTTCTTCGAGTATAAGCCAACGTTCTCCCTTTTTAATTAGTTTAGCCATCAAATCGCTTACGGTTTCTTCGCCTGCGTATTCTACATCAATTGAAGATGTCTGAAGTTGTTCTCGTATGCTGCCAAAAAATAGTATTCGTAACATTTATTTTTCTCCATTACCTTAGCTCGGCAGCGCCAATTGCTAAGAATATTAATCTTCATTAATACGGCAGTCCCACCTGCAACGCATAATGGCTCACGATATTTCACATACTAAAATTACGCGCAGCGGGTGCCTATACAGTGACGGTCACGATTATACTGCTTATTTTGATAACGTAGGCAAAGATAAACGCTGGAAGTTATCTTTTGTCTTTAAATTTAAGCGTAAAGAAAAATAATATGAAGTAACTTCCAAAAGCAAACCAGTAGGGTAGCGCGCCATCAATTGAGTATAGGTAAGTACCTAGTAAGGGGCCTATCGCGAAACCTAAAGGCGGACAGGAACCAGCTATGCCTGCCACTGCTCCCTGCTCTGTCGATGAAACAGCCAAGGAAGCGCCGGCCATAAACCCAGGCCCAGCAAGGCCCATACCAATACCAAGAATACACATAGACAATATGTACATATTCTGAGTATGGCCCAAGGCCATAATGGCGAAAGCGATCATCATTATGGGCATTGATATTCTAAGCAGCACAAATGGTCTTACCGACAGGCGAGGTATCACTAATAACTGCACGAATAGAGCCGCTGCGGCTGAAAACATCAAGCTAATCCCCACAATTTTAGCCGTTTGCACACCACTTAGCTGCAGTTCATCTTGAAAACGAAACGCAATAGTTTGCTGCACAATGGCAAAGCCCATAAACAAAAGCACCCCGGCCACAATAAGCGGAAATATTCTTGGGTCAGTATATTTGAGTCTTGGTTGTTTTTTTATCACCGTTTTTTTTGGCAATTCAGGCAAGGTATAAAGTGTTAAAACCGCCACCACTAAGGTGATAAACACCGAAAAATATAGCGGCGCGAGTAAACTGATACTGGCAAGCAATCCGCCAATCGCCGGGCCTAATATTGCTCCTATATTACCTGCAGCCCCAATGGCACCCATGCCTTTAACACGGTCCTCTACGGTTGTGATGTCGGCCATGTAGGCACTCGCTGATGGCGATACAGCCGCCATTACCGTTGCATTAGCAACACGAGTCACTATTAAAAGCACCAGCGCGGTAATAGGAATAAGGTAGCCCAGAAGCGCCATTTGGAAAACGCCAGCAAACATTATGGTGCCAGCAGAATAACCAAACAGCCCTATTAAGAGGATTTTTCTTCTGCCCCAAACGTCGCTTGCACGTCCCCACAAAGGGCTTACCAGAAATAAGGTTAAAGACGAAGAAGAAATAATCGCACCAATTTGCACTTCCACCAAGCCCACTTCTCTTCCAAGGGGCGCCAAAATTGCAAACAATACGGTTTGTGCAAACCCTATAGCGGCGGCCGCAAGCAAGAGTGTGCGTTTAGCTAAAATATTCGTGGTGTGGGTTTGTGTCATATGGTTCGTTATAAATTGCGTTGATAATTGCGTCTTTGTCTACGCGATGTATTGCGCTGTGTTTTGCGCTATTTGATTACGCTATTTGATTGCGCTATTTAATTGCGCTATGTATTGCCATATTAGTAACGCGAATAACGGTCAGCCGAATCGTGACTTAACAAACCTCATAAGAAATTTACACAATACTGGCGCTATGTGTCACGAGCATATCAAGAAAAAGCGGGGTATTATATCTATTATATTTGACCTTTCAGTATTTTAATCATACCTAAACTACATGACGATGGAAACGAGAACACGCTACATAATTTTTACTCATTTGCTGTCGTTATTTATTAAAATCGAAAGTTTTCATGAACCGACACATTACTATCCTGTGTAACCGCTTAACAGACAATAGGAATTCATGTGAAAAGCCTTTCAAATATCCAGTAAACTGAAACCGTGCCCAAAGGCGAACCTAAATGCGAGACTACTTCCGAATGCGTAAAACCATTAAAATAGGCTAAGTGGATAGCTTGGCGCTGTTGAATGTTTAATTCATCCATGCATGAATGTATTTTATTGGGAGGTAATTCACCAGTAGCACTACTTAAAGAATCTCCGTCATTCATCATTGGATTAAACTCTTCATCTGAATGGGTCTGCCGTATTTTTTTATGGCGTAACATGTCTAATGCACGATATCGAACAATACTAATCATCCATGTGAGCACAGTACCTTGCCCAGACTTGTAATAATCAGCTTTATCAGTTACTGCGCTAGCGCTAACAAGAGACAACGTGGTCATACTTATTTTAATTCTGTCTTTTAAATTGTACTTACCGCATTGCTATCCATGAGCATGCAATTTTTTACATTATGCCGCCATTTAGGGGATTATATTATTGTTTTACTCAGTTTTTTAAAGAAGGGTAAAAAAGTACTTCACTTTGTACCCCCTAAACAATACACCGGTATGCAAGCACTATGTGCAAACCATTTGGGGCTATCCAGTTGATGACAAACTGCTATGCAATGCAGTTTTATATGCATCAATAGCGGGGAATAAGGTAATTAGCCCCGCACATGCTAACACCACTATGGACAGTATAAGTGAATTAAGCGTGTATATGTTTGCATCTATGAACAAGCCATAACTTGCTGCCAACCATCCACCGAGTAGGAAGAAACCTAGATTGAGCAAAACCAAGGCGCTGACTATAGACGCACCCACTAACAATAAAGCCTCGGTCATAATGAGTGAAAACAAAACACGAGGGCGTGCGCCAATAACTCTCAAAATAGCAATTTCTCTGCGCCGCTCTCGCATCGATGACAGCAGCATTACTGCTAGTCCAATCAACGAAGATACTAAAATCAAAATACTGATGATAATCAAGATATTTTCTACCATACTCATTAGCTGCCACAGTTCGGCTAAAGCAATGCCGGGCATAATCGCCATAAGACGATCCCCTTGGTAGTTATTGATACTGCGCTGCAGTGTAAAAACACTCATCTTGGATTCTAAGCCCAGCATCACAGCAGAAATTGACGAGGGCGTTAGCGCCTCAGGCATCTGGGTAGATGACTGTTGGTTTATAAATGCCCTAAGTTGCGCGGGTGGCAAGTGAATAGCCTCTATACCTGCAAGGGTGACATGCACGGTCTTATCAACCGGTGTGCCCGTTGCTGCTAAAATGCCGCTTACGACAAAAGGACTTTGGTCATGGTTTTTAAAGCTCACTGCACCAATGCCGTGTGCAATTATTATTTCACTGCCTACCACATAATTTAGGCGCTTTGCCACTTCAGCACCAATAACGGCTTCAAAGGTAGTGGTAAATGCTTGCCCTGAAGACAGTGTCAACGGCTGCTGATTACCATATTTAAAATGCTCAAAATACGCGCCTGAGGTTCCTAACACTCGATATCCTTGATGTGAATCGCCCAGCGAAATCGGAATCGCCCATTTGACTTGCTCAAGTTCGTTCAAGGTTGTAAAGCTTTGCCAACTAATATTACTGGTTGGGCTGCCCATGCGAAAAACAGAATATAAAAGAAGGTTGAGTTGTCCACTAGGGGCGCCCACAATTAAGTCGACATCAGAAACAGTTCGATTAAAACTCTCTTTCGCTTGCGCTCTAATGTGTTCAACACTCATCAGTACACTGATACTGATGACCAAGGAAATAAAGGTTAAGAAAACCGATTTACGTCTATTTTTGATACTGTCCCAAGCAAAGGAAAACATCATATAGCGTCTCCTTGAGCGGTATTTAATTCCGCAATATTTATTCTAGATTTGAAGTATTCCTGTAATTGCGGATCGTGGCTTACGAACAATAGCGTTGTGTTAAATTTATTGCATAAGGCCAGCAACACCTCCATAAACGCGTCGCGGGCAGCAGAATCTAGGGCAGAAGTAGGCTCATCGACTAAGAGTATGTCGGGATGATTAATCAATGCTCTGGCAATCGCTACTCGCTGCTGCTGACCTACACTTAACTCACCCGCCGCTTGCCTGAGGCAGTCAGTCGACAACGCTAGCTTAGGCAGCAAGTCAGCAAGTGTTTGCTCCACTTGGTCGGCACAAGTACCGCCAAAATGAGCAGCAAGCTGCACATTTTTAAGCACTGATACAAAAGGAATAAGATTAAATTGTTGGTATACAACGCCAATATGCTTGGCTCTGAAGGCATCTATTTTTTGTGGACTTAACTGTGAGAACGGTTCTCCAAGTAAGGTGATTTCGCCGCTGTTAGGTACTAATACACCCGCCAGTAGATTCAGAAGTGTGGTTTTACCTGAGCCCGACTCACCTTTTAAAAAAACATGCTGGCGAGCTTGAACTTGCCAATCAGCAACAAATAAATCGGGTTTAATCCGAGTTTTATCATACTTGTAACTCATGTTTTCTAATTTAATGGCAAGTTCAACTTGCTGCTTGCTTTTTATATCGCTTGTTGAATCCATAAACAGACGGATATCTTTTCACATTCAATTTACGTTATGTTATAACATGTTTAAACATATTGCTATACAGACTCGAAATAACCACATGACTCAAGTTTTTTATCTTGTCCGTGCAACAATGCTTATGCTTATCTTTGCTTCATTATGGTCAAAGACACTCCACGGCGTTGAAACTAAAGAAGATGAAATAAAATACGCTGAAATAGAATGGATTGCATTAATGCCCAGTGATGATTTAGAGGCCTTATTAAATCCACCCTCTTATTTTGATGAAATAGAGGAAGGATCACGCCTTGACTCATTAGACATGATGCTTACGGGTGATACCGACGATCCACGCTCAGCCAGATATCGTCAAGCACTAAGTTCAACGCGCATAATAGAAGACTTTAATAATCAGCGCATACGTATTCCAGGTTTTATTGTCCCTTTGGTGTCTGACGAAAAACAGAACATAAGTGAGTTCTTCATTGTTCCTTATTTTGGTGCCTGCCTGCACTTTCCGCCGCCTCCACCTAATCAAATACTGCATGTCAAAACAGATAAAAAAGTACGCTTAAATAATTTACAAGATGCATTTTGGTTTGAGGGGCAGATCAAAATTGAAATAACAAACAATCTATTAGGTAAGGCGGCCTATAGTTTGCGACTCGAAGGGATCAGTCCTTATGACGATTAAACAATCACTTATACGTAGGTTAATGCATAATCAATGAGTTCAATTGTCTTTGTCGGTATGGTAACAGCATGCTTATAAAACTGGTCAAATTCATAATCGCATGTTGCCTAATATGGTTTGTAGTCTTGCTAACTTGGCATTTCAGAGTACCCCTTTTCGATAAACTATCTGCTATATTTCCTTCTCTTAACTACGTGTACCTTACTTCTGATGAATCGTTACTGGTTAAACACAAGCAAAAAAACGCAAGCCTCATTTCTTGGGAGCAACTAATGCCACTGACAGAACGAGAAATCATAAGAAAATACCAACAACGAAGTGCAATGAACATAGCCGAACAGATTTTACTATCAATAGGTGCTAGCACCGATGAGGCATATCGCGACGCCATGTTTTCAACAAATGTGGTAGAAGAATTGCTAGGGCAGCCAAGTGCCATATCAGGCTTTATCGTGCCGCTTGAACTTGGCAGTGAACAACAGCTAACGAGTTTCTTTTTAGTACCTTATTTTGGTGCATGCATTCACTATCCGCCACCGCCGCCTAATCAGTTGATTTACGTGCGAGTAGACAGCCACATGAAAATACCCGATATTAACATTGCTTATACAGTTACGGGGGTCCTAAAACATGGCTTGTACGAAGATATAGTAGGTACATCAGCCTATCAGCTTGATTTAATAAGCATCGAACTGTTTTCAGGTCAACCTGATGATTTTCGTCAACATGTATATTAAACCGAACAAATTTGCTTAACAGTGCTTTGGAGCTTGGAAGAGGAAATGCGCGGAAATTTTAACAACACTAGCACGGCGACATAGTTTGCCAAAGGCTTGTAAGCTGCCCCCCAACTTAGTCGATATGCTTGATGATAGAGTCCTAGCGGGCTTACCCAGACTCGCTCAGTGCTTTTTTCAGCGGCTCTAGATGTGACTCATAATTGCGCCATTGTTCAAGGCCACTTTGATAAATGGGTTGGCGAACCTGTTCTGAGCTTGGTGTGCGAACCGCCCGTTTGTTGCTGTGAAAATCAATACAAGCCTGCTCAAAAGGAAGGCCGCAATAGTCCAATATACGCCTAACTTGCGTCTCCAAGTCAGCTACTACATCTTCATACTGCACGCGTAAAATTTTGCCCGGTAATGCCTTGTCCCAATGATCCATAATCTCAACATATTTGCGATAATAATGTCCAATATCACCAAGATCATAAGAGAACTGCTGACCCTCGCCGAATAGCTGTTTAAAACCGCTAAAACAACACGATAAAGCGTTGCGTCTTGCATCGATAATTTTGGCGTTGGGCAGAATTAGCTGTATAAGGGCAATATGTCGGAAATTGTTAGGCATCTTGTCGATGAAAAATATGGCTCCTTGGCGATGATGCTGGGTCTCTTCAATATAAAGCTCGCCCATTTTAGTTAAATTGTCGGCCGATATATTATTTAAAATGCCAGGATAACGAGGAGTATCTTGGGCTACTTGTCGACCATTTAAGCGATGCGCCAAGCCGATGATATTGGCCAATTCCATGGTTCCGTCAACCTGTGAGTGTGAAGACAAAATTTGCTCTAGAAGTGTAGAGCCCGCCCGTGGTAGTCCTACAATAAATATAGGGTCGGGAGCGGAGCAACCCGATTGTTTATGACGTTCAAAAAACGCCGCATCAAAATCATTTTTCTGGGTATCAAGCGATATATCTATCGGTTTACTATCGTATCGGTCCTGCTCGTTTTTCAGCTTGTTGCCGCGATGGTAAAAAGAGAAGGCTTCGTCAAAGTGTTCGCTGTCCTCGAGGTCTTTGCCAAGGGCAAAGCAGAAGTGGATTTTGTCGTTTATTGCGGTTGTTGAACTTGCCTCATACTCCCGCATTTGCAGGCGTTCATCCGCAGAAAATCGATACGTTTTGAGATTTGCCAAACTCCAAAACGCATCTCCAAAATCGGGTTTGATGCTATAGCTCTTGCGATACGCTTTAATAGCGTCTTCAACACGTCCCATCGTTTTTAAGGCATGGCCCAGCGTCAGGAGTACTGAATAGTTGTCCTGATTGTCATGCAGTACACTTTCGAAGGTGCCAACAGCCGATGAAAAGTCTCCCGTTGCCTGCTGGGCATTTCCAAGGCTAATTTTTAAATTCGAGTTATTAGGGTCAGAATCTAGCAGAATTTTTGCTTGCTCTAATGCTTTATGAAATTTTTGCCGCTTTTGCAAAACATGGACATAGTCCAAACGGGCTCTTTTATAGGTCGGCTCAAATTGCAGACAGCTTGCTAATAAGAATTCAGCATCGTCAAGAATTTGAAACTTAGAGGCTAACTCAGCTAGCAGGCGCATCGCTTCTGGTTGATGGGGATTGTCTTTGAGAAAGTGACGACAGAGCTTTTCTGCACGATGTAATTTTTTTTGATATATGAGGCTCGATACGGACACTAATGCCGGGGGCAAACTGGCAAGCCAATCAACATGTTGCTTAGCTTCTTGGCGCTTTGAATAATTTGGTTCATCGGCCAGTACGCGCCAACTTCCGAATAATGTCGGGTTTAAGACAAGCGCTTTTTCGAACGCCACTATGGCTTTAGTGGTTTCCCCCAAGGCCTTGTGAATAAAACCTTGCTCTTGATGCGCCCTAGCATGCTCGGGCATCTTTGACAGTATATGCGCAAGATTATCCATGGCTTGGGCATGTTTACCTTGTTTACGCTGGCAAACGGAAAGACAATAAATACCTTCAATATGTCCCGGGTTTTTGGTAAGCATATCATCAATATTTTTAGACGCTTCGCTCAAGCGACCTTTATTAATCAATAATTGACACTGTTTAATAATCTGTTCAGGTAGGGCGTTATTCAATTGGTCTGGCAAAATAATGTCTCGGTAAATATCAGGATACAGTAACTATTGTATAGATAAGCCCAGAAATAAAAAGGGTCGGCGTTATTAATCGCCGACCCGCTTATGCTTTAAAATGATTCAAAATCATTGAAAATACTAATAAGCATAGCTCAATCTGACACCAACAGTGCGAGGTCGTGTTGGCGACACCCTAAACACATTGTCGGCCGAACCCGCGGCAACTTGCCCTAGGGTATCGGTGGCATTGTCAATAAAGAAGGTTGCTTTGTAGTCTTCTTTCCCAAACGTGGCTGACAAGTTAAGCTGATTATAAGACGGCAACTCGACACGATCAGCAGACACTAGGCTATTAAAGCGTGAATCTGTCCACTTAAATACACCTTGGTAGACAACCGAAAAATCGCCTAGTTCTTGGTAGAAACGTGCCCCAATAAGGCCTTCATTTTCTGGTGCATAGGGCAAATTTGACCCTACAGGTGTAATATTCACAAGCGTATCGGGAATATCGGTCAATTCAGAGTCTATATAACTAAATGAGCCAAAAACATCTAGGTAATCATTCGCGGCCCACTCAATTTCAAATTCAGCACCATTGATTTCGGCGGTTCCAACATTATCAAAGAATGAAGTATTGGCGATAGAAAGATCGAGAACGCCTTGCTGAAGATCACTAAAGTCAACGTTGTATATAGCACCGTTAAAACGCAAAGAATTATCTAACCAACTTGTTTTCCAGCCAAATTCAAGACTCACAACATCATCGGTGTCAAAGGTAGCAGGAATGCCACCAGTCCCCGCTGCACGGTTGAAACCGCCGCCTCTGAAGCCTTCAGAATAGGTCCCATAGAACATTGCATCAGCATTCACTTGCCAACGTACATTTCCTTTAAAAATGGTGCCTGATAAGGTTGCCGGAGTCAAACCCGCTAGTCTTGCATCTACATTTGTGCCATTGGCTGCTTCGGGCCCAGACGCTCTTTGACCGTTAGACGACTGTCCCATCAAGCCTATATCAATTTCGTAGCGACGCGCCCCAACGGTAAGGGTAACATCATCTATAACATCGTAAGCTAACTCACCAAATATCGATAACTCTTCACGATCTGTTTGGAAGTCATTGAAGAAGGTCACGCCTGCAGGGCGAGCGCTGCCATCTGTATTAGTGAAAACGCCTGGTATTGGAAAGTTCGGTGAAAAACCCGCTGCAATAGAACCGGCATAGGTGAAGTCAGTTAAAGTGTTGAGTTTCTGGTCATCAAAGAACACACCACCAATCGCTCTAAAACGATTTTCAGCACTGGTTGCTACACGAATTTCGTGAACCGTACGTTGGGTCTCAAACTTTTCAGTTGTGGTCATCACCGGACTAAAGCATTCATCATAGCCTGGGTACGTGCATATGTAGTAAGGCACGAAAGGGCCGACTTCTATGTAAGCGGTGTAGTCAGTCTGACCTTGGAACGTGCGATCTGTGAATGAGCCGTTATAGATCACTTCAAGACCGCTAAGCATGCCATTGACGGTCCACTGGGTGAGGTTTACCTCATCATCACCTACACTTGGCGAAAAGGTTGTGTCGTTCAAGTCGTCGTCGCTACTAATTGACGGGTCATATTCAAACGAGCCTTCTGTATCAAGTTGTTGACTTGTGTGCTGAACCAATACATCCCAGTCGTCATTTATTTCCCAAAATGCACTTAGTCTCATTCCACGATGTGTCGCTTCATTATAATCATCTTTTGCAAGCGTGGAATTACTGACTACTTGGCGAGATGAGGGAACATCGCCACCTAATCCTGGGTTTGTTAGCGGTAAAGTAGTCGTGGCAAGGGGATTATCAATAAAGCCTGCATCAGTAGAATTATAACCGGCAATACGTACCGCAAATGTATCTTCAACAATGGGAATATTGACAAATCCCTCTGTTTTATTGCTGATACCACCGCTCTTCGTGGATGATATACCTATTTCACCACCTGCTCTGAAGTCGCTCAAATCTGGCTTGTTGGTGATAAGACGCACGGTACCTGCTTGGGAACTGGCCCCAAATAATGTACCTTGAGGGCCTTTTAACACTTCAATTCGTTGTAGGTCAACTGCAAATAAATCAATATTACGACCAGGCGTGGTAATGGGTGTTTCGTCAAGATAAAAGGCAACACTTGGTTCCCCTCCAATGCCTGCGAGTCTCACATCAGCGCGACCTGCGGATACTCCACGGATATATGTTTCCTGTTTACCTGGGCCTTGCCCGTCAGAGCTAACACCTGGTAGCATTGCTACGTAATCTTCAAAGCTGTCAATGCCGAGTTGCTGAAGTTTTGAACCACTAATTGCTTGTACAGCGAGCGGCACAGATTGCTGGCTTTCTGAACGGCGAGTTGACGTTACTATTATTGTTTCTAGTTGGCGTTGGCTCTCAGCTGCTTTTTCTTCGTTTTGGCTCGTTTCCTGAGCTTGTACCACGCCATTGCTTAAGGCAAGCGCGATTGCCACGGTTAATACAGTTTTAACAGGTCGGTTTGTTTGATACATGTGTACCCTCATTTATTATTTTCTTCGAATTAATCAATTTACACTAATGCTAGGCATATAAATGTTCCGAGTTTCCGTGAAAGGCCTTTATCAACAGCAATATCTCTAGCCCCTTAACGACAAATCGTTATAAAGAATGATTCTGATACAACAGTGGCCTCATAATTACCTTTTGTGTAGGTCCATTCTTTAATTTTACGGAAATCTTCCGTATATAGGATACTACAGTATTTGAAACATTACCGAATATATAGATAAAACGGCAGTTTGACACGCTATTTGGGACCAACACGTTGGTGATCAGTCTTTGCTATGTCTCACTACAATATATAAAGCCTAATAGTGTGGAATGTTCGGCTATCCCTTTGAGGTCGCCAATATCAGAGTCGAAAGGTATTTGCTATGTAGCAATCGTATTTCTGTTAGAGTATAGCGTATATAAGTAAATCAAAATTATAAAAAAATATGCCGCAAACAGAAAATGTAATGCCAAAAGTCGTATCAGACGATCTCAAAAAAAGATATTTGAAACTGGCTGTTTTAGTTATTGTTGCAGGAATTATCTATCCTTTAATTTATTTACGCCAAAACTTTGAAGTCAGTATTTTAGAAGCTTTTGATATTACCTCCAAACAACTTGGCCAAAACTACGCAATGCTGGGATTTATCTACCTAATTAGCTATATACCCAGTGGTTGGCTAGCAGATAGGGTATCGCCTCGTATTTTAATGTCTTTTTCTTTATTTTTGGCAGGAGGTTTGGGTGTTTGGTTTGCCTCAATGCCCAGCGCCAATGCCTTAATGCTTATCTTTGCTGGTTGGGGCATTGCCGCCGGTTTAACATTTTGGTCGGCATTGATCAAAGCCACCACCTTACTTGCTAAACCAGAGGAGCAAGGGCGTTTTTTTGGGATTTTGGATGGCGGCAGAGGTTTAATTGAGGCTGCCTTAGCCTCAATTGCCGTTGGTATTTTCGTTTATTATACCAGCGATGTTGGACAAGACACCACCGAAGCATTACGTAAAGTCATTTGGCTGTATGTGGGAACCATGTTGTTATTTGCGCCAATCTCCTACTTTATGTTAGATGACCATGAACTCAACAACGAGGCCAGTAATGACGAGGCACCCCGCAATTGGATTAGCGACTTAAAAAGTATCGCTAAACAAGAAAAAATTTGGTTGTGCGGACTGTGTATTTTAACGGGTTATCAATTGTTTTGGGCTACTTATTCTTTTTCTGCTTATATGCAGAATTTTTATGGTTTAACCGCCGTTACTGTTGCTTCTATTACCGTCGCTAAACTTTGGATGCGTCCTATTGGCGCTGCTGCTGCTGGCTTTGCTGGTGATTTTTTTGACCGAGAACATGTATTAGCGGGTCTGTTAATTTTAGCCTCATTAGCACTTGGGGGTTTAGTGTTTATGCCCGCTGGGGTTGGCACAGTTGCGTTATTAGGCACTGTATTAATTATCGGCTTTTTGACATATGCGGTTCGAGGGATCTTTTGGTCAACATTAGAAAGTTGTAAAGTGTCTAATAATATCAAGGGCTTGGCCATTGGCGTTATTTCATTGGTTGGATATTCGCCTGATATTTACCTACCACTAGCCAGCGGCTACTTATTTGAAGCTTACCCCGGTAAAGCCGGTTATAGTATTTATTTTGGCAGCATTGCCGTGATGGGCTTTATCGGTGCTTTTGCCGCCTGGCGATTGCGCTACTTGGTGAATTTAGCGAAGTAAACAGTTTCGGTAAAGTCTTAATCGGTAACACATATAAGTGAGCCCGTTATACTGACGGGCCCCGCTTCATTTGGCTGCTGCGCTGGCGTGATTGCCACTCCTGGTCTCTATAAACAGTAGCATTACTGGCAGGCAATACTTGTCGCTTAATAATATCAGCGGCACGTTCGGCAACCATTATGGTAGGTGCATTGAGATTACCGTTAGGTACCGTTGGAAATACCGACGAATCGACAACACGAAGCCCTTGTAAACCCCTAACACGCATTTGTGGATCCACTACCGCTAAGTTGTCGTTGGCCGCGCCCATTCGGCAGGTGCCGCAAGGGTGATAAGCACTTTCTACGGTTGCACGCACAAAGGCATCTATTTGTGCATCGCTTATTACTTTATCGCCGGGTTGAATTTCGTCTCCACGATACTGGTCCATACTGGGTTGGGCGATTATTTCGCGCGACAACTTAACGCAAGCGCGAAATGCTTCGACGTCGTCGGGGTGTTGCAAATAATTAAATTGAATGTGAGGAGGACAATGCGGATCTGCATTTTGGACTTTTATCGAACCTCTGCTTTTGGGCTTATTGTGGCCAATATGAAGCTGGAAACCATGCCCCTCAAAAGCTGATTTTCCATCGTAACGCATGGCGGCAGGCAAAAAATGATATTGCAAGTCTGGCCATTCAAGCCCTTTTTTCGAACGAATAAAACCACAAGATTCAAAGTGATTAGTGGCGCCTAAGCCCGTTTTAAATAATATCCAGCGTACTCCAATGGCGAGTTTACTGAAGGGCCCTAACTTGCCGTTTAGCGTTATGGGCTGCTTGCACTTGTATTGGAAGTAAAATTCTAGGTGATCCTGAAGGTTTTCTCCCACGCCGGGCAGTTCGTGCTCCGGGCTAATGCCTGCAGCCACGAGTGTATCAGTATTACCAATGCCCGATAATTGTAAAATATGCGGAGAGCCAATTGGGCCCGCACTCAATATAACCTCTTTGTTTGCTAAAGCTTGGCTTATTTTGTTGCCTTTAAAGAACTCAACACCTACTGCTCGCTTGTCTTTTAACATGACTTTACTAACTTGAACCCCGGTGCTAACCGTTAGATTAGCGCGCTGCATCGCTGGGCGTAAATAGGCGTTAGCCGTTGACCAGCGCACCCCGTTTTTCACCGTCATATGCATGGCACCGAAGCCTTCTTGCTGATGACCATTGTAATCATCGGTTGCAAGGTAACCAGCATCCACTCCAGCATCAACAAAAGCTTGGTATAAAGGGTTTTGCATGTTGTTACCATTATTAACTGCTAGCAATCCGCCTTTACCGCGGTAATCATCACTGTCAAAGGCCCAGTCCTCGGCTTTTTTAAAGTACGGTAAACAATGCTGATAATCCCAGTTATCTGCGCCATGGGCCTGCCATTCATCAAAGTCGCGAGCATGCCCGCGCACGTACACCATACCGTTAATAGATGAAGAACCGCCTAAGACTTTTCCCCGCGGGCAGTGCATTTCCCGGTTATTTAAAAAAGGCTCTGGTTGACTGTGAAATTGCCACGCATATTTTTTGCTGTTCATAGGAATAGACAGCGCGGTTGGCATTTGAATAAATATACTGCGGTCTGAGCCGCCAGTTTCCAATAACAACACCGTGGTATTAGGGTCTTCGGTCAAGCGATTCGCCAGCACACATCCAGCCGACCCGGCACCCACAATGATATAGTCAAAAGTGTCAGTTGTTGCCATTAAAATGGCCCCTCAAGCTTTTCCATAC
The DNA here is from genome assembly GCF_001756615.1 of Glaciecola punicea. NCBI lineage: Bacteria > Pseudomonadati > Pseudomonadota > Gammaproteobacteria > Alteromonadales > Alteromonadaceae > Glaciecola > Glaciecola punicea. The sequence continues at coordinate 124,355 of NZ_LZXY01000004.1, read as the reverse complement.
CCACGTAAACTGATTTGGTCTGCGTATATGATTTGAATGCTTCAACCCCATTTTCACGACCAATGCCAGACTGTTTGTAGCCCCCAACCGGCATTTCCACCGGTGAGTTGCCATAGGCATTGATCCAACAAATACCCGCTTGCAGTTGCGCAATTACGCGGTGGGCGCGGCGTATATCATTGCAGAAAATACCTGCGGCAAGACCGTAAATGGTATCGTTGGCACGCCGAATAACGTCTTCTTCAGAGTCAAAGCTTAGCACCGCCATGACGGGTCCAAAAATTTCTTCGCGGGTAATGCTCATGTCGTCGCTGCAATCGGTGAAAATGGTGGGTCCAACAAAGTAACCCTTTTCACAGCCCGCTGGTTTCACACGTTCACCACCAAAGGCGAGAGTTGCGCCCTCATCTTTGCCTAACTGAATATATGACAGCACTTTTTGCATGTGACTTTCACTAATCAATGCACCCATATTAGTGGCTGGGTTGAGTGGGTCCCCCACAATAATATTGTCGCGAGTTCTCGCCAATAGACTTGTCATAAACGCTTCATAGCAATTTTTGTGCACAAACACACGAGTGCCATGAGTGCACACTTCACCTTGGGTATAAAAATTCGCCAGCATGGCGCCGGTGACAGCCTCGTCAATATTGGCATCTTCAAACACAATTAACGGCGATTTACCACCCAGCTCCATCGTCACATTTTTCAGCGTGCCTGCCGCAGCGGCCATCACTTTTTTACCGGTGCTGACTTCGCCAGTTAAGGATACTTTGGCAATTTTTGGATGCTTAACCAAATAACTGCCAACTGCGCCGTCTCCTTGGACCACATTAAACACACCCGGAGGTACGCCGGCTTTTATGAATATTTCGGCCAATAGGCTGGCAGTACGTGGGGTTTCTTCAGACGGTTTAAATATCATGCTGTTACCAGCGGCCAAAGCTGCAGCCGCTTTCCAGCAAGCGATTTGCAAAGGATAATTCCAGGCACCTATGCCCAAGCACACGCCTAATGGCTCGTGTCGGGTATAAAAAAAGTCATTGCCGACGCTTTGTTGTTCGCCCATCATCGAGGGACATAAATTAGCAAAATATTCAATGGCATCGGCACCGGTTTGCACGTCAACCTCTACTGCTTCTTGCCAAGGCTTTCCTGTATCTAGCACTTCAATTTTGGCGAGTTCGTCGTTGCGCTCTCTGAGCATGACGCTAGCGCGTTGCAAAATTCGAGCGCGCTCAATAGGCGGGGTTTTAGACCACGTATTAAAGCCTTCCTGCGCACTTTTAAGCGCCTCTTCTAGGAGTGCTTCACAGGCCGTTTGTGCGGCGTAGATTACGTTTCCGGTGGCCGGATTAATAATATCAAAACACGCATTATCGCTGTTGTCGACATAGCGGCCATGAATAAAGTTTTTTAGTAATGTAGAAGACAATGATACCGCCAATTTATGTGAGTCCTTATTTACGCAGCACTATAACTGTTTTATAAAATGATTTATGTGTTTTTTATACAATGCTTTCGTTGGGCTGAGCTTTTATTGATTTGAGAAACTTTTCGTAAATTGTAAGCAAAAGCTTACAATTATAGCCGCAATTGCTATGATAATTTACATAGTTGGGTGCCCTAACTAACAATTGTTTAAAGCAATTAAAAGACAGTCTTCATTGCGCTTCGGCAAAGAATAAAAGCGGGTATTATGCATGAATTAGCCTCACAAACCCAACCATGTTTTAGTGCTAGAATATACCTGTTGTGTAAACGCAAGATTAATGTCTAGCATGACTACTAGCAGATAGTTTTTGTCTATTCATGGTTATCGCTATAAAATGATTTGGCGCAGCTTTCGTGCCAGCTTGCTTTTAATTTAATTACAGGTCTTAGCGTCAAGTTCATTGTGCCTTAAGGCCATTATCATCCAAAATATCAAATCAATATTTTAAACATAGACTACTGGAGAAAACATGGACATCATCGCTCATAGAGGTATCAGTGCTCACTACCATGAAAATACCATGTTAGCATTTGAGAAAGCCTTAGAAATAGAGGTGTATGGTATAGAAGTGGATTTGCATCAAATAGAAGATCAATTTGTTATTTTCCACGATTTTCAGCTAGATAGACTCGCGCAAACACCTGCAGATATTGCCGACTTGTCACTTCGAGACATTTCACAGATACGCCTAGAGAACAAACATAAAATACCCATCCTTACCGAGCTTTTTGAATTAGTAAAAGGCACATGCATGCTAAACCTAGAGCTTAAGCACATATGCGATCCAAATATCTTGCTCAAACAAATAGCGCATTATGTTACACAGTATGAGGGTGATGTTGTTTTATCCTCTTTTAATCACCCACTGCTAGCGCAACTACAGGCATTAATTAAAGGGACAGAACTTAAACAGTATATAAAGTTTGGCGCTTTAATCGGGCATTTACCGGCGACAATGGCTCAGTATGCGGTTGATATGCAAGTAGATATAGCAGCAATAGATGCTAACTTGATTAACCTTGAGTTTGTAGAGCACGCACATTTACACAATATTAAAGTGTGGAGTTACACCGTTAATGTTGAGACAGCTTTCATTAAACTTAAAGAAATGGGGGTAGATGCAGTCTTTAGTAACGATCCGGCGCTGCTGTCAAAGCTCGCATAGAGCCATATCAAAGTGCACATTAGCAATTTCTGCAATCGCTATGGGCGGATTACATCATACCGCCCATGAAGTAGTAAGCTCTATAAAACATAAAAATGTTCGCAGAGCTTAAGAACTGCCGGCGTTACTTCAATCCTATATTCAAACAAAAGTAGGAGCCTGTGGCACATCCCCTCGCCTCGTTATGTAAACAATACAATCGTCTTTACCTTTATTTTCAAAATAACGAGTACAGCCCATTGGTGTACTGAAGTTATCGCCTTCGTTTAGCACAATAACCTCACCATCAATCTTTATAGTCAAGCAGCCATTATGTACAAAAATAACCTCTTCTTCTGCTCGTGTATGCGCTTCAATAATGGCGTCAGATTTAAGTTTTACTGCGCGCATCACAAAACCATGGGTCCAGCTGAGTTTAGATGCCTTGACCCCTTCTTTAGATGATGCAGGACCAACAAGTGATGCTTCTTGAACACCGTCAAATTGCGACAATAAGGTGTCATCCTGCCAGAAGAAATCTTCTTTATGCAGAACAATATCAACCAAATCTTTACTATTCACTATGCGATGTTCGGCAATCTGCTGTTGCGATGTGACTGGCATGGGAGAAATATTATCGGGGACTGTTTCGCCTTTGTTTGTATCAATCAAAGAACCATTTTCTAACAATACGAGTCCATATACTTTGGCTAAATCGAATACTGCAGGAGCCCATAACACTCGCCCAGGGTCATCGCTACCTAATACGGCATGCAGATATCCCAAGCCTTTATGCTCACCTTTTAGTAAACCTTCACGGCATTCAAAACCTCTAAATATACCTGTTGGAATAGAAATGACGTCGCCAGCAAACAATGTAATGCGTCCATCTTTTCCCTCTACGCCAGACATAAAGTCCCAACTGCCCGTATGCACAAGAAATACTTCTTCGGTTAGATGGCTATGTTGCGAGTTTAAGCATCCAGCAGGTTGGCGTGCCCCACCAATGTTAAACCCATGGGGAATACCAATATGAACGTGTTGTTCAGCGTTTTCAGCCACGCCAGGACCGATTATCGTAAAATTTTCTTTTTTATCTGAGCCTGGGCTACGAGTATCTATAAAGGCAGTCATGCATGCCTTTAGGTCATCATAACGAACCATTCTTTCTTGTAACGACATTATTTTTCCTTTTAGTATTGGCTAACGTGCGGTCCAGCCACCGTCTACTTTGATACATGTTCCAGTAATCATTGCAGATAGGTCGCTTAGTAAAAAAACACAAGCATTCGCAACATCATCTGTGGTGGCCAGTGATTTCATCGGGATCATATCGTACACAAATTTCTTAAAATCTGGATTTTTAAACATGGGCTCAGTCAGCTCAGTGAGGACAAATGTGGGTGCCACGGTATTCACACGAATGTGTTTTTCTGCCAACTCAACCGCCATCGCTTTGCTTAGCCCTTCAACGGCATGCTTCGACATACAATATAGTGTGCGATTAGGTGAGCCAACAAAGCCCATTTGCGACGACATATTAACAATGGCGCCACCCGACTCAGTCATTTTAGCAGCGGCCGCTTTTGCTGTTCGATACATACTCTTGATATTTATATCAACCACGTCATCGAGGTCTTGGTCTGCTTGCTCAAGCATAGGCGCTACGCGGTTAGTACCTACATTATTGATTAAACCGTGTAATTCTTTCAATGCTCGTACGCGTTGCACAAATGACTCGTTAGTAACATCTTCTTCCCATACTTCAATATTTTGACCAGCTAATTGCCGCAGACTAACAAGGTCTGCACGCGTTCTAGCAACCGCAATTACACGTGCCCCACATTGAGCGGCCAAAATAGCGCAAGCTCGACCTATGCCCTTTCCTGCGCCGGTAACTAAAATCGATTTCCCCACTAATAAGTCAGCGCTAAATCCAGACATCAATTCACCTTAAAGTATATTTTGCATTCGAAGTCATTATTAAGTAAGATAATGTTAATAGCAATGAATTTGTTTGATTTATCCATTATAAATTATACCTTGGAGCTCGTAAATGATTAAGTATTTAAAGAAAGGACCTACTCAAGAAGAGAAAGTAGCGTCGAACAAAAAAGTGCAGACTATTGTTGAAGATATTATTAGCAATATTGAAAATAATGGCGACGAAGCGGTAAGAGAGTATTCAGAAAAGTTCGATAAATGGACTCCGAAGTCATTTAGGCTTTCTAAAGAAGAAATAGCAGATTGTTATGCTCAACTTGATGAACAAGTTATTTCTGATATTCGCTGGGCTCAAACGCAGGTGAGAAACTTTGCACAAATCCAACGTGACTCGATGAAAGACGTTGAAGTAGAAACGCTGCCAGGAGTGACCCTAGGACACAGACATATTCCAATGGAGTCGGTTGGTTGCTATGTGCCCGGCGGCAAATATCCCCTGGTTGCATCTGCGCATATGAGTGTAGTAACAGCAAAAGTAGCGGGCGTAAAACGCGTCATTGCCTGTGCCCCTCCTTTTGACGGTAAACCGTCAGCAGCGATAGTTGTTGCTATGGACATGGCTGGAGCTGATGAAATTTATTGTTTTGGCGGAGTACAAGCAGTTGCAGCAATGGCTATTGGTACCCAAACAATTGCACCTGTCGACATGATTGTTGGTCCAGGTAATGCTTTTGTCGCTGAAGCTAAGCGTCAATTATTCGGGCGTGTTGGCATTGATTTATTTGCCGGGCCCACTGAAACACTCATCATAGCTGACGACAGTGTAGATGGAGAGCTGTGTGCTGCAGACTTATTAGGCCAAGCAGAGCATGGTCCAACTTCGCCGGTAGTACTGCTAACGAATAGTGAAACCCTCGCGAAAGAAACGATGAAAGAAGTTGAACGGCAATTAAAAATACTATCTACTGGTGAGGTTGCCGGGCAAGCTTGGCGAGACTTTGGTGAGGTAATTGTGTGCGATACTTACGAAGAAATGCTGAGCGTTGCAAACAACCTTGCATCTGAACATGTTCAGGTAATGACCAAAAATGTAGGTTATTTCAAAGATAATATGCAAAACTTTGGTGCTTTGTTTCTAGGACCCGAAACCAATGTATCCTATGGCGATAAGTGCATAGGAACAAATCATACACTACCAACTAAAAAGGCAGCACGCTATACTGGTGGTCTATGGGTTGGAAAGTTCATCAAAACATGCACTTTCCAATATATTACAGAAGAAGCCTCGGTAGTGGTTGGTAATTATTGTTCAAGATTATGCGCGCTAGAAGGGTTCGCTGGACATAAGGAACAAGCTGACATAAGGCTCAGACGATACGAGAAATAATATTGACAAAAACTAAACGTGTCACATCCTACGATGTCGCTAAAATAGCTGGCGTTTCTCAATCGGCCGTTTCTAGAGTATTTCAGAAGGGCCGAAGTGTTTCTAAAAAAACCAGAGAAAAGGTCTTAGCAACGGCAAATGATCTCGGTTATCAGCCTAATGCGATAGCCCGAATGCTTATTACCAAGCGTTCAGGTATGGTTGCGGTAATTTTATCTTCCCGCGTTAACCTTATTTATCCGGAAGTGTTGTCGTTGTTGAACAAACGTTTATCTGAAAAAGACGAAAGGGTGCTACTGTTCAACTTAGATGACGCTGCAGGCTTAGATGATATTTTAGAGCACATATGGACTTTTCAATTGGATGGCGTAATAGCAATCGCAGCCCATTTTGACAATGAAAGTATTAATAAATTTAAAAAACATCAAATCCCAGTTGTACTCTATAACCGCCGTGTGGCTGGCCATTCGGCAAGTTCTGTTTGTTGCAACCATGAACAAGGTATTTTTGAATTAGTTGATATTTTAGATAACTTTGATCACAAAAATTACTTGGTTATTTCTGGACCTACTGAATCTGATGTTGCTCTAGAGCGCTGTGAACTGGCAATAAGAGCACTTGCCAATAAAGGATACAAAAATGTACCTGTGCAATATGGCGATTTTACCTATAAATCAGGACGTCACGCATTTTCAGAGTATATGGCATCACATCCACCACCTACCGCCGTGATTTGCGGCAATGACACTATGGCAATAGGCGTAATAGATGAAGCCAGGAAAAACTTTGGTTTAAGAGTCCCAGAAGATTTATCGGTAGTCGGTTTTGATGGCGTAAATGCTGTATTTTGGCACAGTTACCAGCTCACAACGATTAAGCAGCCTGTAGAGCAAATGACTAAATCTGCGGTTGATATTTTACTTGAACAAATAGCATCTCCTGAAAACCCTCCGCAACTTCGTGTATGGTCTGGCGCTTTAATTGAGGGAAATACGGTAGGGCCGGCAAGGAATGAAAAGTAAGCCTTTGATGGTATTTATACCTGGCACTTTATGCACCAGTGAGGTCTTTACGCAACTGCTAAAAAAATTACCCTATGAAACTAAAACCATCGAGTTTAATGACCACGATAACTTAAACGACATGGCCGCTGAAGTTATGCACGCTGTGGGAGAACGTTCATTTATTGCAATTGGATTTTCCATGGGAGGCATGGTGGCGTTGGAATTGATTCGCATGAATGTTAAACAACTTGCTGGAATAGTACTTCTTAATAGCAATTGCCACGCAGATTTGCCGGGGCGCAAAGCAGGTCGCGATGCTCATTTAGAAATCGCTAAAACCCAAGGTATCGAAACACTTATCAAGCAAGAATATTTACCCCTTTACTTTTCCAATTCGAACGGTCCTGAAAGCGAAGTAGTTGTAAAAATGGCTGCACAGCTAGGCGCTGACACTCTTAAATCACAGTTGAAAGTATTGGCTGAACGTCCTGATTCATTGAGTATATTAACAAATTTCAGTAAACCATTATTAATAGTAGGTGCGCAAAACGACCAATCTTGTCCGCCCGAGCATCAACAAGTAATGGCCAGAATAGCCAGACAATCTGAATTGCATATATTGCCAGATTGCGGCCATTTTGCGCTTTTACAAGCACCTACATGCATTGCACATTTAATTAACCAGTGGGTAAACAAATACTATGCATGAGTTTAAACAAGCGTTAGCTACCAAACAGCCATTATTGGGGACATTTATAAAAACGCCCCACTTTCATAATACCGAAGTACTATCAAAGCTGGGCTTTGCAACATTGTGCCTTGATGCAGAACATGCCCCTTTTGACAGGCGCGATTTAGACACCTGCATTTTGGCAGCAAAGGCCAATGGGCAGCATGTATTAGTGCGCATCCCAAATGATCATCACGAAACTATTTTAAACACCTTAGACTTAGGTGCCGATGGCATTGTTATACCGCATGTAAAAAGCGCTCAGCAGTTAGAACATATTGTTAAACAATGTTACTACGGTCATAACGGCAGAGGTTATGCAGGGTCTACAAGGATGGCCGGTTACACGACTAATAACATGCAACAGAACCTTGCGCATAACGCCAAAAATACTGCGGTAATCGCGCAAATAGAAGATATAGATGCGCTTGACCAACTAGAGGCTATTTGCCAAGTAAAGGGCGTTGACTGTTTATTTATTGGCAGAATGGATTTAACAGTTGCGCTAGGAGAAACCGATCCGAACGCGCCTAATGTCCTAAAAACAGTCGCTAAGATTGTTGAAGTTGCTAATAAATATGAGCTTGCTACCGGTATGTTTATTGCTAATTTAGACGAGTTGGATCATTGGCTTAAACAGCGGGTCTCACTTTTTTTATTAGGCTCAGATCACAGTTTTATGCTGGCGGGCGCTAAACAATTGCAAACCAAATTCGAGCAAGCTAAGCAATCGCAATAATGAGGCAAGCAAGCTATGAGTAAGATTGTGTGGTTTATGAAAACGATGCTAGTTGTTTTACTATCAAGCTCATCAATTGCTTGTTCAAGTGACCATTTAAACCATCAAAATAAACCACTCATGAATTGGACAACGCCAGACATTCCAGAATTGTCTGTTTTATCCATACCGCATTTGCGCAAAAGACAATATGGCAGTAAGTTTGTAAAACTTATAGCCGTAAACAACAATAGTAGCGGCTATTCGTCTTTCATGTCCAGCTATCAAAGCGACGGATTAACCAACTATGCACGTATCGATATTCCGCAAAAACCTGCGCCTACAAGCGGCTATCCTGTTTTGATTTATAGTCATGGTTGGGTCGGAATTGATAATGCACCGTCATTTAATTTCTTCCTTGAGCAAAAAGGCAGTCAAGCCAAGTACATCGATAATCTAGCCAGGCAGGGTTACGTAGTCGTTACGCCAGGCTGGCGTGGCCATGGCACAGTAAATGGTATTGCGGCCCAAGGGATAGAATTCATGCAACGTTGGGATAACGCCAGTTACATCAGCCCTTTATTTTATGCAATCGACATGCTCAATGCGCTTGATAGTATAGATAGTTTGGCCTCAGTTGAATTTGACCGTGATCCGCTGAAAGTCGACTTAAATAAGATCGTCTTAGCAGGGCATTCTCAAGGGGGCGACTCTGCACTAGTCATGCTCGCAATTGCCGGTGAGCAGTCGAAGGTTAGAAATAACATCGCTTCAGCGTCAATATTCTCTGGCTGTTTTTTACCGCGTCTAGTTCAAGGTGGCCTTTATGGCAGCATGGCGACAAGTCCTGAGGCATTTATGTCGGGAGATGGCACTTGGACAAAAAGTGCGATAGGCAGAAAAGGTGAAATCAATGCTAACTTTCAATTTCCTTATCCGCCAGATTGGATTGGCACAGTTGATTCAAGTGCATGGTCATGGCAAAAACAAACTTGGTCGGTAAGCTCAGTAAAACAAGCCTATATTAATACGTATGATCAAATGTATGGAGTACTTAAAGCCAACGAGCTAGCTGTGGGTTATTACACACTCGCCACCGACACTGCCGGGAAAGTGCTGGTTGAGCACTCCACTTTTATTAAAGAAGCTTACGCTAAAATGGATGCTATTTACTATCCGCAGTTTTTAAGTGAACCCTTAGCCCTGCATTATTCAGACCGTGACTACTATTCTCCACCTTTTTGGAATCAGCAGTTAGTCGTTTCATTAACAACAATGAATTCGAAAATAGCTGGCTTTGAATACAGAGGTAACACTCACTCATTGACCATCAGCGAGCATAAGTGGTTTTCTGAAGGCTATACACAAGCGGGTATTGATCAACTAATAGCGCGTGATATCGAGTGGTTTTCTCAGTAACCATAGAAACGTTTACATGAGAAGATTAGCCTTAGCGATATTGTTTAAGAGCTTGCAATAATGGCTGCACCGCGTCACCATATTTTTGCCAGCTATTAATACTTGTTTTATAAATAGGCTGCCTTACTTGTTCAGCGCTTGGAGTCATTACTATGCGATGTGTTTGATAAAAACGTTCTGTTGCTTGTTCATAATCAAGACCTAAACAGTCGAGTAATCGAGCTGTTTCCTTTGGTTGGTTGTCAACCACCGCTTCATATATGAGTATGATGATATCTTCGTTATATAATCCTGTCCACAATGCCATGAGGCGCTCATGCTCACGGTAGTAATGCCCAAGGGCATTTAAATCATGCGCGTAACCTTGACTATCATCAAAGGGTAATTTAAAAATAGATAGGCAATTATCTGCAGCATCACGCTGGCAATATACAAACTTAGCATCGGGCAAAATAGCTTTGATAAATCCTACAAAATTATAATTGAGCGGATTTTTGTCGGTAAAGTAGGCATGTTCGCCAAAGGTTTCAAGCATTCTTCGCTTGTACTGGCCACCAAGTTCGGTAAGTTGCACTTGGCTAAGTTTAGTTAAGCAATGAGGATAAGGTGAATTGGTAATTTGCTCTGCTTTTTTAAGCAAATCATTTATATAAGAGAGTTCACCTGCGCCAAAAACTTGCGAATGAGATGCTAGAATTTGTTCAGCGAGACTGGTGCCTGAACGCGGCATACCAATAATGAAAATGGGATGCACTTGCGCCATACATACGTCACCAGAGAGTGCCGGCATTACAGTTTCCATCAATACCCGATATTGTTCTGTTAAATTAGCATTATATGGACATTTTTCTGCTTTTATACGCTGCGCATTGGCATAGTTTTTTATCGCTAAGGTGTACTGCTTTTCCTTGTCGTAATATACCCCTAATGCGAACAGTAAAGACGCTCTAAAAATGCTTGGGGTTGCGTTATCAGCCAGCAGCTCAGCGATTTTGTCGACTTCTGTAAGCGTTAACATTTGATGCTTAAGTTTAGCCAACTGGTAAAATGAACTAGCATGATTAGGCGTATGTTTAAGCGCCATTCTAAAACTTGTAGCGGCGGCATCAAAGTCACCTAGCTGTTCTTGCAATACGCCAAGATGATTATGCGCTTCACTGTTGTTTGGCTCTTGCTTGATTGCAGCCTGCAGGCATTCTTTTGCTTTTACATAGTGGCCAAGTTGTTTTAGTGCCGTAGATAAATTGATACACGCGGGCATGTAGTTATCGATTGTAATCGATTTTTCAAACGTTTGTCGGGCATTCTCATAGTCGACTTTCGCGAGTTGGATTTCACCTCTCACATTTAAAAAATAACTATTATTGGGCACTAAATGGTTGGCCTGATCAATTGCTTTTAAGGCAATATCTAAATTGCCAAGTTCTTTTAATGATTGTGCAAAATTCGATAAACATTCTGGATAATTAGCATCTAACTTAAGGGCTTCATCAAATGATAGGGCTGCCAGCTTATGCTGGTCTTGTGCTGCTAATACATTGCCCAAATTATTAAGCGTTTGGGCTTGTTCAGGATTTAGGGTTAAAGACGAATTAAATGCTTCTTGCGCTTTTTTGAATTGATACAACTCTTTATATGCAAGCCCTAAGTTGTTATATGTTTGTGTGTCTTGATTGTTAACGGTAAGGGCTTTTTCTAGCATAAGAATGGCTTGGTCTGCTTGTTGCAATTGAATAAACACAACACCTAGCAGATTTAAGCCATGCTCATTTAAGGGATCAACTTTTAAAATATCTTCAAAGACTTGCTGAGCATCAAGCAAGCGCTCATTTTGTAGTAACTGAAACCCTTGTTGTAATTGATTAGCGATTTGTTGGTTCACAGCGTTCCTTTGGCTTTTTACTTATTTATTTTTGCTATATTGGAAATTCAGTCAAAAAAAAGCCTACACAACGTAGGCCAATATATACTAGCTTCGCACAACTTTAAAGCTTAGAAGTTATACGCAAATCTTACACCAACGTTACGCGGAGAATTGTAGTCGTATGCAACCCTCGCGCGGCTAAAGATCTCAGTGTAGGTTTTAATAAGCTCGTCAGAAGCATTATTAACGTAAGCTTGCACAGAATAATCACCGTCAACAGAATCCCATTTAACTGAAAGGTCTATCTTAGTATAGGCGTCTTGGTCAGCAAAAAATACCGGCGCGCGGTTACTGATATAACCTGAGTTATAGTAAGCGAAAACATGCGGTTTTATAGTACCCATGTCACCCAAATCGAAAAAGTAAGACACACCCACACCAATGGTCATATCTGGTGTGTAAGGCGTATCTTCGCCATCAACAACATACACAATAGCGTTACTAATTGTTTCTGAGCCAATTGGGGCCACACCGTTCCAAACAAGATTGCCGGCATCCACAATAAACTTGTCATACTCTGATAGATCAATCGACACACCAAAATCAACAACTAGGACATCTGTTACATCCCAAAAACCTTCGATTTCAAACCCGCGTGATAGGATTGAGCCACCAGGGACTTGTGTTGCTACCGCAACACCCGTAGTGCCTTGTTCAATAAAAGCAGTGGTTGTTAATCCTTCAAACTTACCGCTATAAGCCGCCGCATTTAAGCGCAATGAGCCGTCTAGTAAGGTTGATTTCACGCCTATTTCAAATGCTTTGTTAGTTTGTGGTGCGAGCAGCTTTTGAGTAGCAACATCTGTAGATCCAGCAATATAAGCAGTCGCATACGTTGCATATACCATGAGATCATCGTTGATGTGATAATCTGCGCCTAAACGATAGTCAGTATTGTCGTCTTTTCCTCGCTTTACTTCACGGCTTCCGTAGGTACGAGTTGGTAATGCTGGTCCTAAACGAGCCGCAGTGTCACCAAAACTTAGTGGATCGGCGCTTTGAGATTCTCGGTCATCTTCAGTATAACGAATGCCCGCCGTAAGATTCAATTTTTCACTTAATGCATAGGTGGCCTGTCCATATAGAGCGGTTGATTTAGTACCACCACGACCTTCGCTATTCCAATATGCCCAAGATGGCGTTTCTGGCGTTGCACCTGCATAACCCGAGTAAGATTCTACTAAGCTACCAAAAAGATAAGCTGAGGTGTTCTCTGGGTCTTGGCTATCAAAATAATATACACCAACAGTATACTGTAGTGGACCATCAAATAACGATGAAACCGTCACATCAAGTTGCTCTGATTTACTTGTGCTGTAGTTTCCATCTACCCAAGAAGCTAAACCAGACAGATCTGCATCCATCAGGTTAAGTGACTGATAGTCAAATACCGCAGCATTAACCATTACACTGTGATCGGCCACTTCCCAGTCAATATTGACATAAAACGCTGTCTCTTCAAGCTCTCGATTAGGGGTATAATCATAATCGATGGTTCTTGCGCCGGGTACAATGGTCGCGAATGGGTCGCCGTTACACACGTTACCGCCAGAGACAGTTCTTCCCCCAGGTCTGTCAGGTGAGCCATCGGCACAGCCTTCATAAACACCAAAGCGCGGGTCTAGAAATCCGTCAGCTGCATTAATGCGGGTAGTATCGTCTCTATCAATGGGAATACCGCCCGGTTTGTAACCATAATTTAAGCTGCCGTTACCCGTATCTTTCCAATGCGACGCGGTCAAATTGATAGAGAAGGTATCGCTTGGGGTGAACAACAATTGTCCACGGACATAGGTGTAATCAGAATCTTTTATGTCGCCATTTGGATTATTAATGTTTTCAACGAAACCATCGCGTTTTTCATCGGCTGCGGTTATTCGAAAAGCAACGTTGTCACTTACCGGAACATTTACAAAACCTTCGGTTTTAATCAGGCCAAAATCACCCAGCGTTACCGCGCCACCGAATGCGAACTCTTCAGTGTCAGGCTTTTTAGTAATAACATTAATTAAGCCACCAAAGGTGTTGCGACCAAATAAAGTGCCTTGCGGTCCGCGTAATGCCTCTATTCGTTCAATATCCAAATAACCTGCTAAAGCCTGCCCGGTGGTAGGTAAGTACATATTGTTATGATAAATAGGAACGGCGATATCGGTGGTACCTGCGCTGCCTGCACCGCGTAAGATTATTTGCGGGTTGTTCCCAAAACTGGTTACGGTCACGCCAGGAATGGCCTTTTCTAATGACATGACATCGTTAATTTGCATGTCTACCAATTCGCTACCGCTAATAGCAGTAACCGCTAGCGGCACTTGTTGTATGTTAGTAAGTCGTTTGGTTGCACTTACCTGTATCACTTCAATTTCACTTTCTTTTTCTGTATTCATTTGTGCGTATGCATTTGAAAAAATCAAAGCATTTGCGACTGCTAGAGCAACTGTTGTTTTAGTTAATGTGCTAAGTTTTATTTTCATAAGTTCCGTCCTAAAGCAATTCTTATTTGACTGTATTCCCGCGCAGCCAAATACTGTATCAACCTTAATCGATAATGACTGTGGATTTTAAAGTACTTCGAATTCAACATTAAATCAATAGGAAATATGTTAAAAAATTGAATAAAATGTGTTAATTGGGGTATTTTATCAGTTTTATATTAAGGTATTACAAATAATAAAGAATATTTAAAGACTTCGAAGTCAACCTTTTCATCTGCCTGCTTTTTTAAAAATGGTAGCACAATTACCAATAGTACCTTGCACATGTCTTTATCACCCTGCTTGGATTGAACATGACATAAAAGATGACATTGAAACTCAAGCTTCCATTTCAAGGTACTGCGCTTGACCAACTTAATCTTTATGCATCTGCCAGCTGACGGGATTAATTAACTAGCGTTAACAATTCTTGAATCTGCGCTTGACATATTTTGACTTCGAAGTCTACAATCACTGCCTAATAAATACACAGTCCGACAAAGCGTTGTAGCACTAATACTTGTTGCTAGCGTCAGCGAGCGTCTGAAAGTTTCACAATGCTTACATTTAATAATAAAAAGGAAAAAAGATGATGGTAATTTTAAATAACAGAAGGTCTCGAATTTGTGCCGCTGTACTAACCGCCCTGCTTGCCCAACAGGCGGTAGCTCAAGAGTCAGACGAACAATCCAATGAAACCACCAACCAGGTAGGCCTTGAAGTCATCGAAGTCACCGCGCAAAAGCGCGTGCAAAGCCTTCAGGATGTTGGCATTTCAGTAACCGCCTTAAACGCTGCAGCTATACAGCGATATGGCATCGATGATATCAGCCGTATCGAATTAATCACGCCTGGAGTTGCCTTCGGATTCGTGGGGTCAGATGCAAAAATTGCGATTCGTGGTGCTAACTCTAACAATACCTTTGCGGATAACTCTTCGATCGCAGGCTTCTTTGCCGACGGTGTTTACCGACCTAGAGCGTCACAGCAGTCACAAGCGTATTTTGACGTTGCTCGTATAGAAGTACTAAAAGGTCCTCAGGGTACTCTTTATGGACGAAATACCTTTGCCGGTGCAGTCAATCTAACCACTAATAAAGCATCGCTTAGTGGTTTTGACATGGGAGTCAAACTTGGCTACGAACGATTTAATCGCCAAAGCACTGAGACCTTCATTAATCAGCCAATTACTGATGAATTAGCGGTAAGAGTAGCGGTACAGACTCTTCGCAGCGATGGTTATATCAAAAACATTGGGCCAGCTGGCGATCTTGGACAAGAAGACAGTTTTAACTACCGCTTTAGCTCTTATTGGGAACCAAGCGAAACCTTTGATGCAACCTTGAGATTCACTTCTATCAATCAAAAAGGCACAACGCCGGGTATATTCTCAGCAGAAGGTTTACCTGCTCCGGTTAATCAGGATGGAATAACCGATTTTCGTGGACAATCTTTGGATTCTGGCAACCCTGCACCAGGCTCAGCCGGCACAGATTCAGCCTTCGGTCGGCCTAACGAGGTCAGCTATGACGTAGAAAACAATCGTGATAACCAAGAGGATAACATCACCTTAGAGCTCAACTGGGACCTCAACAGCATCACCGTGAAATCCATTTCTTCCTATACAGACTTTAGCAGTGCGCTGGATTTCGATGGCGACTTCAGCCCGAATCCTGGCTATGTGTATTATTGGGACGAAGAGGTTGATTCTGTCACGCAAGAACTGCAGATTTCTTCCAACAGTGAGAGTGATCTGTTTTGGACCACCGGCGCTTACTATTCAAAAGACCAGATTGGTTTTGGTTTTTCCCAATTTAGAACACAAACCAACGCGTCGTTCGATACCTTCACCGATACTCAAGGTAGAGATTTTACTTTGTTTGATGGTACCGAGTTAATTGACCCCTTCGGAAATGGCAGCTTTAGTGACTACACCGACTTTCAGGAAATTGACGTAACCACTTTGGGTTTATTCTTCCAAGGGGAATACAGCGTTTCCGATGCCTTAACGTTAATTGCGGGAATTAGATATAACGAGGAAGAAAAAGACACCACTACCTCTTTCGGTACATCAAAAGCTAGCGATGGTAGTTTCTTATCTGGTGTATCTGAGTTTGGTCTGAATGGACGTCCAATAGATTTATTTAATTACACGGTGTCACAAAACAGGTCTGGGTCAGAAACCTTTGATATTGTCACTTGGAAAATCGGCTTTAATTACGATCTAAACGACGACTCCATGGTGTATGGCTCAGGTTCTACAGGGTTTTTGTCTGGAGGTCTCAACAGTAACGGGAGCTCATTTGACCAGCAAGAGTCAGAAGCATGGGAAGTGGGCATGAAAAACAGGTTCTTAGACAACTCATTACAGGTGAACTTTGCATTTTATATGAATGAGTTTTCTGACCTCGTTACCCAACGTTTGATATTCCCTGAGGGCGATGGGTCTACCGCAATAACCGTAAGTGAAAATGCTGGGTCTTCAGACGTTATTGGTTTTGAAGCCGAAATTAACTGGTTGCCAGCAGACAATTGGTTTATCAATGCTGGACTGTCCTTGATGGATGCGGAATATGACACTTTTGGTGTGACTAACCCCTTCCAATTAAATGATGGCTCGCTAAAAGCTGAGGTAAATAACGGACTACTTGTGCTGGACGGTGTTACCCCACCTTGGTCGCCAGAGATGACCTTAAGCTTTGGTGCAGGATACGAGTTTGATCTTGGCGACAGAGGCACAATAACGCCTTACTTACAGTTCTACTATTCGGGGGAATATGATACTGATGACGTATCAACATACGCAAGTCAATTACAAGACTCCTATACCAAGACAGATCTGCGCATTACTTGGCGCTCAACTGATGAGACCCTTTCACTAGAAGTGTTTGCTGAAAACCTTGAGGACGAAGAGGTCTTGGCTAGAACGAATGTTGGCGGTAATAATTTAGTACAGGGCAGTTATCTGCATCCTAGAAATTACGGTGTGAAATTAAGATATCATTACTAATCGCTAATATCGCAATAAAAAGAGAGCGTGGATTGAAGTGCCTCCTTTAAGGTGGACACTTCAACTAAGTTGCTATCAAGGCTTTATTCTGGGTACAGTACACAGAGTAAGGCCTTTTAATTTTAATGGGCCTGACTTCCCTGTGTGGCCTCAAACCATCGGTTTCATTGTCACTTAAACTCTTCCACAACCTCCCTAGAGAGGATGAATTATAAAAAGAAGATTATGTTTTGATTTTCTCATAAAAAACCCCTCGAAAGTTTTGTCTAACATTCGAGGGGCACTTCAAGCTAAGTGATTGAAAAGTAAGCTTTCCATTATCTTACAGACATCGAAGTAAAATCTACATTTTGTCCGTTTTTTAAACATTACCGTGCTTTGTTAAATTCCCGCATTCTAGCAAATACGTCTACGCCTATTTGGTCGTATACCGATAGCAAATCAACTAACACCCAATTTTCACGAATGAGCTGGCCTTCAACGCGCCAAAAATCTAAACTGCGCATGGTAATTTTTTTATTGCAAGGGGCAATACCAAGCCACCCAGAACCACTTACCGTCATATACATACCCGGCCATGCTGTAAAGGCAGCGTAATTGTTGTCTGCAAATAGGTGACCCTTACTAGGATCCCCAACCCGATCTGGCAGGCCATTTAAAAATGGGATTTGATGCCAATCTCGAAAACCGCTAATGCCACGACCTGTGCCGATCCCTGAAGGACCATACCATGAACATTTTGGATGCCAGTACTTATTTAGCTGCATCGCTTCTACACCACCGCTGGCATAATTGCCAAGTGCACCACACATGTCGTTAACAATTTGTTTAGTCTGCTGAGTTTGCGCATTATCATAACGTGATCGCTCAATCCCGTCTGAGCTTGCTGGCGCCGGCACTTGCCACTCTCGACCAAGACTGGGAGCTAGTGGCCATGCATTAGCTTGCAACATAAGTTCAGGAATATCCCAAATGCCTTGGTACTCAGTTACCTTATTATCTTCAAATTGGTAAAATTCATGAAACCTTAAAGATGCTATATGACCTGTCGCTGGAATATCTAACCAGGACTTTTCAAATGTACCGCAGTAATAGCCACAGCACCCAACCCAAATCTTTCCATTTTCGGTAATCCCCGACACAATAATTGTATCTCGCCTCTCTATATTCGGCATTGATTGATACAATGGCATTATAGCGTCGGCGAACAAACCATCCGCTCCATTTAAATCTTCAAAAGGAAAACACAACTGCACTTTAGCTTTTGTAGCAAACAAATCTAACAAACACTGCTGTACCTTATCAGGCTCAAAATTGTACTGAACTTGGCTGAGATTTTTGATTTTTTGTTTACATTCGTAAAGTTGTTTTTCTATTAGGTCAGTTTGCATTAAATACCTCTTTAATAAGTGCGATGTCGTTTTGAATAGCTTGACTAAAATCCCTTCTACTATTTATAAGCTCTGCTGTATTGCAATTATACAAACCAAGCAAAATAAATAGTAAGACTGTAGATTTTATTTTTGTGGATTTAATATAGAAGCTGTTCTTGACATCGTATTGAACCAATGGCTAATTGCCTTGTTTAACACAAAAAGTTTATTTACTAATGACTTCGAAGTCAATTAATAATATGATGCCTGTGGTATATAAATAATAATTCTAAAAAAAACACCTAGAGGCCTTACTATGAACGAATTCGGCGCCCTCAATTGGAGTATCCTCATTGTATATGTTGTTGCTAATATACTATTGGGTTTGGTAATCGGGAAGAAAATAAAAACCGACCAAGACTTTTATATAGGACAAAAAAACACCCCCTGGTGGGCAATCGGTATTTCAGTTGTCGCCACTTATGTAAGCGCCCTGACTTTCTTAGGCGCGCCGGCTTGGGCATACAATGACGGCATAAGTGTTATTGCGATACACCTTAATTATCCGCTAGTTATAATGGCCGTGATCATCTTCTTTTTCCCATTCTTTTATAATGCCGGTGTAGCGTCTATTTATGAGTATCAAGAAAAACGCTTTGGTAAACGCGCAAGGGCACTAATTTCTTCAATTTGGTTAGTTTCACAAACCATGTCGTCTGCAGCTGTTTTGTATGCCACCTCTGTTGTACTCAGTTTTATAACCGGAATAGACGTAATAGCAGCAATATTCATAGTGACGATCATCGCCCTTATTTATACCGTGCTAGGCGGGATTACCGCTGTTATATGGACCGATGTGATTCAGTCGATCATTTTATTTGCAGGTGCCGGCATCATCTTTTATGCCCTTGTAACTGAAGCTGATGTATCGGTAATTGACTCACTTACGCAATTAAAGGCTGAAGGCAAACTAGACCCATTAAATTTTGATTGGGATTTCACTGCTACCACTACGGTTTGGAGCGGGATAATTGCTATGTCGCTCTACCACACCACAGTATATGGAACGAATCAGATGATGGTTCAGCGCACTCTTGCCGCAAAAAATATAGGCGATGCTAAAAAATCCTACTTGTTAATGGGTTTTGCTGCTTTCTTTATTTATTTCTTCTTTATCGTCTTAGGTGTTTTGTTTTACACCTATTACGAAGGCCGCACATTTGAAAATGACAATACGATTATCCTGCAATTCGCCGCTGACTATGGCATGCCTGGTTTAATGGGAATTATTGCTGCAGCAGTAATGGCTGCGTCTATGTCGAGTCTCGATTCTGCGTTTAATTCACTATCCACTATTTCAACTCTTGATTTTTATAAAAAATACTTTAGGAAAAACGAAACCAATGCTCACTACCTAAAGGCTACTCGCTTATTCACCTTATTTTGGGCACTACTAATTATCTTCCCTGCCATTATGTACCACTTACACAGTTCAGGCTCAATTTTAGAAGTGCTAAGTAAAGTAGGGTCCTATTTTGTAGGCGCTCAGTTAGGCATGTTTGCCTTAGGCTTTTTCTTTAAGCAAGCAACCGAAAATGGACTATTAGTGGGCACATTCGCCGGTTTTGTGGTGGTGGCTGCGGTGGCTTTAGGTACCGATATCGCCTGGCCATGGTATTGCCTGATCGGCGCTTCAGCAAATATAGTAATGACCTTAATTGCCAGTCGAATTATTGACGGGAAGCAAACCGAACTGTCTGAATACACTGTCAAAGGTCAGCAATTGAAGTTTGCTCGAGAAGGTTTAGATGAAAAAGAAAATGGCTGGTATCGCGTGCCAGGTAGAGTTGATCGTATCAACTACTGGTTGTTTGCGTTCTTTATTTTGACCATTGTGTTCCTATGGTCTTTCCAATATATGGTGTAATGTGTACATGAACTCAATTATTGATAATTTTTATCGCAGTTTAGAAACAGGCAAATCGCTTAGCACTATAGTAGATGACAATATTGTGCTAAATGCTTCTTATCCTATCGATCAAATAGTGGGCATAGAGGCCATCGAAAAAGACTATTGGCCACTATTTACAAGTTCTTTTGAACACTTAGAACGTAAAGCATTCATTGAGTTTGACAGTGATTATGAAGGCGCTCGTTGGATTGCTGCGACGGGATATTTTAGCGGTGTTTTCGTAAAGGATTTACTAGGTATTCCGGCCACCGGTAAACTCTTATATTTACGTTTTACCGAACTAGTCAAAATAACGGAACATAAAATTGCCGAGTATTACATTATTTTCGATTTTTTAGATGTAATGCAGCAAGTGGGTGTTTTTCCATTGCGCAAAAGTATGGGCCATAGCGGGCTGATTATGCCGCCCACCACAATGGACGGATTATCGCCTATTGAAGTCAATAAATCTGAAGCGGATAAATCCCAGCAGTTGGTTTTAAACATGCTTGACGAGCTAGGTAAGTTCGACGGAAAGTCATTGTTGAGTATGAAACTTGATAATTATTGGCATGAAGACTTTATTTGGTTCGGGCCAGCGGGCATTGGCACAACGAAGGGTATTAAGAGTTTTCGCGATCATCACCAAGGGCCCTTTGTATTTAGTTTTCCTGACCGTGTGGTAGACCACAAAGCCTGCATTGTTAAAAAAGGCAATTATGTGGCAACTGGCGGCTGGCCACATATGCACGGTACGCACTCAGGAGGTGGCTGGTTAGGATTACCACCTACCAACAAAACGCTTGAATTAAGAGTAATTGATATATGGCGACGCGACGGTGAGTTGTTAAAAGAAAATTGGGTAGGAATTGATATTATTCATATATGCAAGCAAATGGGACTAGATATTTTTGCTGACATGAAATCAAGCCTCTAATCAGCTTTACCTCAGCTTAAGTTAACTTAGGCAAACGACTATTTTTGTAGAGAAAGTAATAAATTATGAATCACAAAACAGCGCTAACTAACAATATTATGCCTTTGCCACAAAGCAACGTGACACAACTATATTGGAAAAATTTGCCTGCGTTATTAAACCCGACCGCTCCCAAAAGCCAAACTTTAGAAGGCTTTGATAATGAGTTTATTGATATTGTCGACTACATTATTCGTATAACACATCGAATATGGGAACAAAAAAATGTGGGTTTATGCAACAATTATTATGCGGAATATTGCCCCGTGCATACTTTGGGCGCTTATGCGGATGCCGTATCAAGCGTAGTCACAGGAACATTGCAAACTATTAGCGCTTTTCCAGACCGTTCGCTCATTGGTGAAAATGTAATTTGGCGGGACCTTGGACCCGATCAGGGGTATTACTCTTCACACAGAATTACGAGCATCATGACCAACAAAGGGCTATCAGAATTTGGTGAAGCTACACACAAAACTGGACGTGTAACTACGATTGCAGATTGCGTCTGCTTTGAAAACAAGATTGTATATGAATGGTTAGTCCGCGATAACAGTTTTTTGGTCAAACAATTAGGAATTGAAGTGCTGGATGCTAGCGAACATTTCGCAAAAATTCCTACACATCCAAAATTTGAAGAGTGGCGCCAAGCTGAAATATGCCGAGTAAGAGCACAGCAGCAAAGTGAACATCAGTACAAAACACCTGTCGATAAAGCGGTCCTTGAATTTAGCAGCAAATGGCTTGATACCCTGTTTAATCAAAAAAACTTTGGCAAAGCCAATGTCTTTTATCACATAAATGCAAAATTACAATGGCCAGGTGGCCGGCAAGCAGTGGGTATTCCTGGTATCAAAGGAACTATTATCCAATGGTTAGCTTCCTGTCCAGACGCACAAGCTACCTGCGACCACGTATGTGCTGTTCCCTTCGAACAAGAAACAGATGTTGTTGATATTGCAATAAGGTGGTCTTTAACCGGCACATTTTCTTCAAAGGACAAAAAACTGTCTGCATACTGTGGACAAAACTTTTTTATATTGGCGGCATCGCATTTGCGCTTAGTCAGCGGAAAGATTGCTCAAGAGTGGACGGTATTTGATGAAGTCGCTGCTTATGCGAATCTTATAAGAGACTTTAATAGCACAAACGATAATAGCGGGGCAAAATAATGCTAGATTCAATTATTAACGCATTTACTAAAGGCGATTTAGCTGGCCTAAACTCTAAGCTATTACATAGTGCTTATTGGTCGCAACACAACGCAACACTCTACGGTTCAGAAAAACTAAACACTGTTCTATCACATTGGTTAAGCTTTGCCGGAAAGTGCACTGTAGTAGATCATCATACAATTGAGCAAGGCAATCACTGTATTATTCATCTGACCTTCGAGCCAATAAATAACAAAGTCACCATCAATTACGTGTTTTGGCTAGAAACCAATCATCTAATGATTAAATCAGTAAAGGCAATCGTTGATACTGTTCAATTGGCTACTGCTAGTCAACATGAACGCAAACAAGTCAGCGCTAGCTTGCCCGCATCAGACCCGCTAATGATATCTGATTACGATCAGCAAGACCACTTGCAAAACGATATTGCATGGCCGTCAATGTTAGTTGGTAAGCATATTGAAAAGGCTGAAATACTCGACGCTTGGTGGGCACTTTGGGGTCAAAACCAATTGAGTAATATAGACAAAATTTATAGTGAGAATGCCATTATTAATTTGTCCGGTCACAAGACCCACCTAAATAGAGACCTATTATTTGAATATGTATTATCAAAAACAAGCAAACTTACCAGGACCTTTGCTCAGCTAGAGGACATTGCAATAGATGGCCAACATGTTGCAATTAAGTGGTTTCTAGATGGAGATGAAGGTAGTCATAAAATTAGACTACCTTTTATTTCCATACTAAAAATTGAAAGTAATCATATTACAAACGAAACAACGCTTTGTGACGTGTTAGCGTTTAACAAAAGCTTCCCACTTAGTACTTTATTTGAATAAGCTTAGTGCCACATAAAAAAGAGTCTTTGCACTGCACATAACAGTTGCTTGAAGAAGGGGTAAGCAGTTTGGCGTTTACCCCATTCAAGTTTTGATAATAATCTTGTTTATGGCCAATAATGGTAACGGCATAATCAAAATGAGCAGGATAAGTTATTCTAGAAAAGTTTAGATACCAGTCTTGTTTATACCACACTCGCTATTTGTCGAATTTTACCTACTATCGCGCGTAAGCCATTACCTCTGGTTGGCGTAATATGTCTCTCTAAGTCTAAGGCTTTAAAATATGCGTCCATATCAAAGTCTAGGATCTCGTGGGCCGATTTATTATGGTATGCACTAAGTACTAGCACTAGTAAGCCTTGTACAATCACTGCATCGCTGTCAACATCAAACTGGAACTTTGCATCATGCAGATGGTAGTCTAACCATACGTTGCTTTGGCAGCCTTTAACGAGCTTTTCAGATGTTTTTGCCTCTGCGCTCAAGCCGGGAATTTGCTTACCTAAATCGATAATGTATTGATAGCGCTGCTCCCAATCATCAAAAAACGCTAAGTCTTCGACGATTTCGGTGCTAGTTGGTAACTGCATTTATATTCCTTGGGTCTATACAAAATCTTTGAAATCGTTTTAAAAAAATACGCCCGCTTCTAATTGGGCTTCTTCACTCATCATTTCCCGAGACCACGGCGGATCAAACACTAAATTGACGGCTACGCTATCCACATTTGGTACCATTGCTACGCGATACTCAACATCACCCACTAGCACAGGGCCCATGCCACAAGCAGGCGCTGTTAATGTCATATCGATATTAACGCAACTGTTTTCGTTATCAATATTCACATCATAAATAAGGCCCAGAGACACTAAATCAATAGGGATTTCTGGATCATATACTGATTGAAGGGCCTCCCAAACTTGGTCTTTATCTATATTGCCATCACTTCGTGGGTCAAAAGATAGCGCTAAGGTCTTTCTGCCTATCGCATGTGCGTCGGTACCATCTATTCGATACATATTACCGCGCCATGTAATCGTGTAGTTACCCCCAAGGTCTTGCGTAATAGTCACAAACTCACCCTCAGGAATAATCGCCGGTGTGCCTACCGGCACTAGGCGCGCTTTGCAGTCACTTTCTGTGACAACCATTTTCTGGGTCATTATTTTTTGTTCCCAAACATGCTTTGCTACTCCACGTTAAAACTTTCGCCGCAGCCGCATTCGTTTAATGCATTCGGGTTATTGTATTTTATAATGCCATTTACACCTTCTTTCACATAATCAATCTCGGTGTTTTGCAGCAACTTTATGGCTTTTTCATCAATAGCTATTTCTAAAGAGTCACTAAATCTGAGCAGCTCGTCGCTCTCTTGTGCCTTATCAACATGATCAAGAACATAAGCGTAGCCATTACAGCCACTTTGCTTGGTAGAAAACCGAATGATTTTCTGTGGCTGTGCTTTTTGCTTACCTTCAAAATGGCGGATGGCGCTATCGGTAAGCGAAATGACTTTTTTAGTAGGTATAAAAGTTTCAACGGTCATGGTGTCTCCTAAGCCAACATTTGTTTGGCTTTTTTTAAAGCCTCAAATAATTGGTCAATATCTTTGCGAGTATTATAAATAGAAAAAGACGCGCGTGCAGTTCCCGGCAAACCCAATCTTTTCATTAAAGGTTGTGCACAGTTGTCGCCAGTGCGTATTGCCACACCTTGTTTATCTAGTATAAACCCGATATCCGCTGGATGGGCATTATCTAATTGGAAGCTCATTACGCCTATTTTATTAGGCGCGGTTCCTACTATACGCATCCCTTCAAGTTTATGGGCGCAATTTGTTGCATACTCTAATAAATCTTGTTCATGAGCTTGCATTGCTTTCATATCGAGGGCTGAGAACCAAGTGACCGCTGCGCCTAAACCAATCACGCCTGCAATGTTAGGAGTTCCTGCTTCAAGCCTATTAGGTAAATCACCCCACGTTGCATTTTGGTAGTTAACATCACTAATCATTTCGCCGCCGGTTTGCCACACCGGCCATATTTCGAGTAATTCTTTTCGTCCCCAAAGCACCCCTATTCCTGTGGGGCCAAACAATTTATGCCCTGAAAACACATAAAAATCACAGCCAATTTCCTGCACGTCCACGTCACCGTGAGCTATGCCTTGTGCGCCATCGACCAGCACCCATGCACCTTTTTGCTTCGCTTTTTTCGATATATGCGCGATAGGATTAATTGTACCCAATGCATTTGAGACGTGAGGAAGCGCCACTAATCGTGTATTTTCGCTCAATAAGGCATCAAAGGCATCTATATCTAACTCGCCAGTATCAAAAATAGGGCATATTTTTAAAGTGGCGCCACTGCGTTTACACGCCTGCTGCCATGTGACTAAATTGGCGTGGTGTTCAAGTTCGGTAACAATAATCTCGTCACCTGCTTTGAATAATTGCCCAACGCCATTGGCAACCAAATTGATTGCCTCGGTTGTTCCACTGGTCCAAATGACCTCTTCACGATGCTGGGCATTAAGGAACTGTGCCATGATATCGCGCGATTTTTCATACCGACGCGTCGCTTCATCAGACAGATGGTGCGCACCACGATGCACGTTTGCGTTGCATTGTGTATAAAAATCAATAAGCGCATCAATCACCGCCTGCGGCTTTTGTGTGGTAGCAGCGTTGTCTAAATAAGCCAGAGGCTTACCACCAACATCACGCTGTAATAGTGGAAATTGCGCTCGAATAGCAGCTACATCAAAACTCATTTAACCTCCATACTGGCAAAACGCTCACTTAGCATTGGTGAAAGCCACGTGCGAATATTCTCATTATCTATGTCGTTTACCAACTCTTGGATAAAGCCAAAATTCAGCATAACCAAAGCTTTTGAGCGCTTAATTCCGCGACTTAATAAATAGTACAGCGCCTGTTCTTCTATTTCTGCAACGGTAGCGCCATGCGCGCACTTAACGTCATCAGCATAAATCTCAAGTTCTGGTTTAGTGTTAATCATTGCTCTTCGCGACAGCAGCAAATTCCGGTTATTGAGTTCAGCTAAGGTCTTTTGAGCATCTCGGTGAATATGAATGCGGCCACTAAACACTGCACGCGCGCGATCCCCAATAATACCTCTTGCATTTTCTTCAGTCGTACCATTTGGCATTGCGTGCTCAATGGTCGAATGCAAATCAAAGAACTCACCTTCAGCCAATAAATAAATAGCATTCATCTTGGCATTAGCGTGCTCACCAGCGTGAATAATATCAACGTCTAATCGCGACAGCTCACTGCCATAAGCTACAAGTGTGCTGTTCAAATTAGCCTTGTCTTGCAAACTAAAATGACTGCCGCCCACCTGTTTTGCTGCGCCAGTAAAAAAAGCAAACCTATAGTGCTCAAGTCTTGCTTCTTGACCAATCGCATATTCAGCAAATGCGGTCGTAAAGCTAGCGGCGCTTCCGCTGCCATGCTCAATGACTTTAAGCTGACTGTTTTTACCCAAATTAACTAAAGCACGAGTGTGTGCATCACAGTCTTTAGTCGCAAGGTTCACGATACGTAGTGGGGTATCAATACTGCAGTTTTCGTCAACTTCAATATAAATACCCTGCTGGCAAATGGCGTCGTTAACTAACCCGAATACATGACGAGTAGGCTTAACATGACCAAATAGCGCCGTGATTTTTGTTTGTGCGGCGCTTGGCGCATCACTAAGTGCATAAACACTTAAACCAGTCGGCAACCTTATATCGTTTAAATTAGTCACAAGTACACCATCAACAAACACCAAGTCGATAGGGTTTAGGCCTTTAATTTGCGGCACAATGTAATTGACAGCAACGGAACTCGCCTCAACCGTACGCTCTTTTATTGAAGTTAGTGGTGTAAGACGCCACTCTTCGCTGCGCGCATGCGGCCAACCTTGCGTTTGGAGTTTAGACAGGGCTTGCTGACGCATAGGAGCCAAAAAATCGTCGACACGTTTTGCATCATCAATGACCTGAGTTAGCCATTGACTCATGCGCTTGCTCCTTCATATTCTTTACCTAAGAAAGCATAACCTTCTTTTTCGATCCTAAGGGCAAGTGATGCATCACCAGTTTTAACAATTTTGCCGTCTGCTAAAATATGCACAAAATCAGGCTTGATGTAGTCTAGTAGGCGTTGATAGTGCGTGATAATAATAAAGCTACGCGTGCTATCGCGCTGGCTATTTACGCCATTTGCGACAACTTGCAATGCATCGACGTCTAAACCAGAATCAGATTCATCTAAAATACAAAGTGAAGGTTGCAGCAAAATCATCTGCATGATTTCATTACGCTTCTTTTCGCCGCCTGAAAAGCCTTCATTTACGCCGCGCTTTAGGAAATCTAAAGGAAGTTGGACCTGGTTGCAGGCTTCTTTGGCTTTCTTCAAAAATTCAGTCGCCGACAGCCGCTCTTCACCACGTTGCTCGCGAGTTGCATTAACAGACTCTTTCATAAACTCCATATTGCTTACGCCAGGAATTTCTACCGGATACTGAAAAGCTAAAAACAAACCATTACTGGCACGCTCTTCAATGTCCATTTCAAAAAGATCTTCGCCTTTAAAGCTAACATCACCCTGTTGAACTTCGTATCCATCGCGTCCAGACAATACATAACCTAAGGTGCTTTTGCCAGCACCGTTTGGTCCCATAATCGCATGAACTTCACCAGGCTTCACTTCTAGATTCAAACCCGTCAAAATGACTTTATCTTCTACACTTGCATGCAAATTATTAATTTTTAACATATTACCCAACTGACCCTTCTAAGCTAATTTCAAGCAATTTACCTGCCTCGACAGCAAACTCCATCGGCAGCTCTTTGAATACTTCTTTACAAAATCCGTTCACAATCATCGACACGGCCTTTTCGGGATTTAATCCACGCTGGCGGCATAAAAACAATTGCTCGTCACTGACTTTCGAGGTCGTTGCCTCGTGTTCGACAATGGCGCTAGGATTGCGGCTTTCTATGTAAGGAAAGGTATGCGCACCGCATTTGTTTCCAATCAACAAAGAATCACACTCGGTAAAATTGCGCGCACCGTCTGCTTTTGGCCCCATTTTAACCAAGCCGCGATAGGTATTGTTGCTGTTTCCGGCTGATATCCCTTTTGCGATGATGGTTGAACGTGTGTTCTTGCCTAAATGTATCATTTTTGTGCCGGTGTCAGCCTGTTGATAACCTCGGGTAAGCGCTACTGAATAAAACTCCCCTACACTGTTATCACCTTTTAATATACAACTAGGGTATTTCCAGGTAACCGCTGAGCCAGTTTCAACCTGCGTCCATGATATTTTTGCATTGGTATGACAAATACCGCGCTTGGTCACAAAATTAAATATACCCCCTTTGCCATTTTCATCGCCTGGATACCAGTTTTGGACCGTAGAGTACTTAATGACTGCATCATCAAGTGCCACTAATTCAACAACAGCAGCATGCAACTGATTTTCATCACGCTGAGGCGCAGTACAACCTTCAAGATAGCTTACGTGGCTTCCCTCTTCAGCAATGATAAGTGTGCGCTCAAATTGTCCCGTGTTCATTTCATTAATTCGAAAATACGTAGACAATTCCATCGGGCATCTGACCCCTTTAGGAATGTAAACAAAAGAGCCGTCCGTAAATACTGCACTGTTTAATGCGGCAAAATAATTGTCGGCGCGCGGCACTACTGAGCCAAGATATTTTTTCACTAAGTCAGGAAACCTATGCAACGCTTCTGAAATAGAACAAAAAATAACCCCAGACTCTTCTAGCTTTGCTCTAAACGTAGTAATTACCGATACCGAATCAAAAACAATGTCTACTGCCACGCCTGCTAACATTTCTTGCTCGTGTAAGGGAATGCCTAATTTTTCATAGGTACGCAATAACTCTGGGTCAACTTCGTCAAGCGATTGAGGCTTATCAGCCATGCTTTTAGGTGCAGAATAATACGATATTGCTTGAAAATCTATTTTAGGATACTTTACGTGAGCCCAGTCAGGCTCATCCATTTTAAGCCACGTTTTATAAGCTTTTAAGCGCCAATCGAGCATCCACTGCGGCTCTTTTTTCATTTCGGAGATGCGGCGAATGACGGACTCGTCTAAACCAGTTTCGAAGGTATCTGATTCAATTTGAGAATAAAAACCGGCTTCGTACTTTCGGTCCAATGCTTGTTCGATCTGTTCACTCATATTTTGATCCCACTTTTACTTAGATTAAAATTATATGCTATCTATTACTGCCTATTTTTCACTTTCATTTTACTGTTTGTTACGGTAACTGAGTTGTAAGATTCATACGCTCACGAATAGTGATGATTTTAGCTGTTATTGATTATTTACGATAAATGTAATTCGCCAGTATTATACTGAGTTAATCACATCAATATTTGTTTCTTTAGATGTTGTTTTAAAGCAGTTTTGACGCCCGACTACTTCTTTTACATCACGTTGTTGCATTAGTTCGTGGAGCGAAATACCATTTAAAAAATCACTAATACGATCACTTAGGCTCTCCCATAAGTGATGCGTTAAGCAACGCTGGCCGCCTGAACAGTTCGCTTTACCACTGCATTTAGTTGCATCGATATTTTCATTGACCGCACCTATAATTTCACCAACTGATAAAAGGCTTGGCTCTTTAGTCAACACATAGCCGCCACCGGGGCCACGCACACTGCCGACTAATTGAGAACGCCTTAACTTTGCAAACAACTGTTCTAAATAAGACAAAGATATGTCTTGGCGTTGAGAAATATCGGCTAGTGAAACAGGACCATGTTTTGAATGTAGCGCTACGTCAAGCATAGCAGTTACCGCATAGCGACCTTTTGAAGTAAGCTTCATAATTTTCCTAGCTTTTAAAACAGTGATATTGCCATACCCGACCAAAATGGTCAAGTATTTACCCTACTAATTTGGTCAAGTACTTGTAAATATAATTGATATGACTGCTGACTCATCTACTTAAATTAAACACGAACTAATTTTTGTATCATAGCTATAGGAGGATCTTTAGCCGACAGCAGTGTGAGTTGGTCGTCCATCGCTAAGTATTTTAACGGCTCTTCGGCAGCTATCTGCTTCACTAATGTTGTTTTCCCCTCGCCGCAGTTAGGTGAGCAAGATCACTGACGTGTCTTCTTAAGATACACCAAGGTTTATTGACCCCATAGAGATGAAGGCGGTGCCGCCCAAATATTTTCTCCTAACGGCATCGTTTCAGTACCATCGTATAACAATAACCCGATTTTGAAACGGTAGAACTAGCCCGTAGTGCCTTTTCCTCGTTGAGCAATACCGTCGAAGAGTTTATGCCTTGAAATACGAATATTGTGGCACACTTTTATGCACGTAGAATCAATGAATTCGATGCCTGTAGGCTTTCCCTTAAGTGAAGTGAAGTAAAGTATGCACACATGGGCACAATTACTCTGGCCATTACTGCAAGAAACCGGGTGTAGCTGAGTAAATTAGGGAATTCTTTCTTGTACATGACAGATACATATCCAAGATAATAATTTTTGAAGGCACGGTAGTGTGACATGTGAAACTCCACCATAATTGTCATAATTTCACTCGTTGTTATCCGGCCATTTCGCTGACGCTTCTGAGTGCCATCTTCGAGTAATTGCTTTTGCCACTGGGGGATAAATATTTTGCAAAAATCAACGACATCGCAATATAACTCAAGTAACGTTTGATATTCGCCCCTGATATGGATCACATGCTGTTCTTTTATATCATTAAAATGTCAAATATCGCTTTTTAGAGTAAGTGGCTCGAACGCGTTATATGGTGTCTGGCTGTCGTGTGATTTTACTCGCGTAACTTTGAGTGTTGGATATAATAGAAACGATAGGCAATTACGAATCACTTGTAGAAAGGAAACTTCTCGGATCAGCAATAATCGTAGTTCTCCTATTGAAAACGACTCATAAACAACTGAGAAGTAACAAGCGAATGCGCGTGGTGTCACGGGCGCTTGCTTTATTGGCTGTGGTGACATGCATCGTCTTTTTTAAGATAATAATATGCCAAACAGCGCTTCATCATCTTAAATATCAAGATAGATGCTACAGACGCTAAACTAGGTGCTGCGTACGCATAAAAGTTTTTTCTACATTATAGATATCAAAAAAAAGCATTGGCACAATAACCAATGCAGTAAAAGATACTGTTAAACCCATAACCAATGACACAGCAATTATTTGGTTTTTGTTCATGTACGTTTATCTCTTTTAGGCTGTTAGTCTTCAGTAACAAAATAGTTGACGGACTAACAAGCAAAGCCGCCAGTAACCGTGCCGGCCCAACCGGTAGCGACGGTTATTGTTTGGCTTCCACCACTAACTTGTTCGATTTCGCTTACCGAAAGTTCTTTGATTCCGAGTGCTCTATTGTTTTTCATTCTATTATTCATTAGATTCAAGTAGTTACCAACTTCCTATTGGCAACTACAAGACTAAATTGAAATCAGGATAAATGAACCTGATCTAAGGACTAGATTCTAATATCGGCCTTTTGGGTCGATTCCCTGTTAGCAAGACCCTTCGGATCACTATATACCCTCTCACTTTTCAAGAATTTTTTTAGCGTGTGGCGAACGTATATTAGCTCAATTACTAAACGAACATCCCTCTAGCATTCCCAAAATAACGCCTAATAAATTGATGAAGGCATTTATTAGGCATTAAACGATTATCTATTTGTGGGCGGAATGCCCGATGCTATTTAAGAATGGACGGCGGGAATTAACAGTGATCAAAGTATTTTGAAAACACTTCAAAATGTAAGAGATACCCAAAATCAGCTCGTCACAGATTATATAAACGATTTCGGTAAATTCTCTGAAGGGGAAAAGATGTCAGCGTTAATGGTTGAACGCATCTATAGAAATATTTCGGTGCAGTTGGCGCAAACACAAAATGAAAAGCCAATACCTAAATTTCAGTTTAAACAACTTAATCCCAATCGAAACACATCGTATGCTGATGTGAGTTCACCTATTTCGTTTTTGGAAAAACTCAACTTAGTACAGCGTATAGGACTTATTGATACCGTAGATAGTAAATTTCCACTGGCATCTTATAGGCAGGAAAACTTATTTAAGTTAACACTCACTGATATTGGCTTGCTTAATGCGATGGCAAATATTCAATACAAACAAATTATAAGCAAAGAATTTGCTTTCAAAGGTTTTATTGCCGAGGTGTTTGTACTTAATGAAATAGTAAGTGCGCATATTAGGCCAAGTAACGCTGCGTTTTACGCATACAAAAAAGGCGAAGGTGAGGTTGAGTTTTTATTCCAAGGAGCAGGCGACTGCCCAATACCGCTGGAAGTAAAAAGTGGAAAAAACACTAAAGCTAAAAGTTTAACAGCGCTTGTGACCCGCTTTGATTTGCCAAAAGCTTATAAACTGAGTACTAATTTAGTAGAAGTAAATGCTCAGCGAGTGGTGGAGCAATGGCCAATATATCTTGCCAGAACGCTCTATAAAACCAAGACAATCAACCATTAGAAGTCTACAGGCAGATACAATTGAACAAACGCTACAGGTGAGCAACGAAATTTATTGCAAACCGAAAAAAGCCCGCAGATTTTAAAATCTGCGGGCTTTAGAGCTTTCACATTGCAAGCTTATGCAATCTAATGCAATTACATCATGCCGCCCATACCACCCATGCCGCCCATATCAGGCATACCACCACCGGCTGATTCGTCAGTCGGTGCATCAGCGATCATCGCCTCTGTGGTGATCATAAGGCTGGCAATTGACGCTGCAAACTGGAGTGCAGAGCGAGTCACTTTAGTAGGGTCAAGAATACCCATTTCTATCATGTCGCCGTAGGTGTCGTTTGCCGCGTTGTAACCGTAGTTTCCGGTGCCACTTTTCACTTGGTTAGTCACCACCGAAGCTTCTGCACCTGCGTTAGATGCGATTTGACGAAGTGGAGACTCCATTGCGCGTAGCAATAACTTTATGCCTTGTGTTTGGTCTTCGTTTTCACCGGTAAGGCCATGTAGCTTAGACGCGGCTCTTACTAATGCAACGCCACCTCCAGGTACTACACCTTCTTCAACAGCTGCGCGAGTCGCATGAAGTGCATCTTCAACGCGCGCTTTCTTCTCTTTCATTTCAACTTCAGTGGCTGCACCAACCTTAATCACGGCAACACCGCCAGCTAGCTTAGCCAAACGTTCCTGCAACTTTTCTTTGTCGTAGTCTGAAGAAGATTCTTCAATTTGGGCACGAATTTGGTTACAACGGCCTTGAATTGCGTCTTGCTCACCGGCGCCGTCAACTAAGGTAGTGTTATCTTTAGTAATAACTACACGCTTAGCGGTACCTAAGTCTTCAAGCTGCACTTTTTCAAGTTCTAAACCAATTTCTTCAGAAATAACAGTGCCACCCGTTAGCATAGCGATGTCTTGCAACATTGCTTTACGACGGTCGCCAAAGCCTGGCGCTTTAACGGCTGCTACTTTCACAATACCGCGCATGTTGTTTACCACTAAAGTAGCTAAGGCTTCGCCTTCAACGTCTTCAGCAATAATCAATAATGGCTTAGACGATTTCGCAACTGCTTCTAAGGTAGGTAGCAATTCGCGAATGTTAGATATTTTCTTATCAACTAACAAAATGTACGGACTTTCTAGCTCAATTGAACCGCTTTCTTGGCTGTTGATGAAGTAAGGAGATAAGTAACCGCGGTCAAACTGCATACCTTCAACCACTTCTAGTTCGTTTTGAAGTGCTTGACCTTCTTCAACGGTAATAACGCCTTCTTTACCCACTTTTTCCATCGCTTCGGCAATAATTTCGCCCACAATAGTGTCAGAGTTTGCAGAAATTGTACCTACTTGTGCAATAGACTTGCTGTCGGCGCAATCAGTTGAAAGTGCTTTAAGCTCTTCAACAGCAGCAATAACGGCTTTGTCGATACCGCGCTTAAGATCCATTGGGTTCATGCCTGCAGCTACGAGCTTGAGGCCTTCCGCTACGATTGACTGAGCTAACACAGTTGCAGTAGTGGTTCCGTCACCGGCTTCGTCGTTTGCTTTAGAAGCCACTTCTTTGACCATTTGGGCGCCCATGTTTTCGAATTTGTCTGCTAATTCGATTTCTTTAGCTACCGATACACCGTCTTTGGTAATGGTAGGCGCGCCAAAAGACTTGTCTAGCACTACGTGACGGCCTTTAGGACCTAAAGTTACTTTTACTGCATTTGCTAATACGTTTACGCCTCTTAGCATTTTAGTGCGGGCGTCGTTGCCAAAATGAACTTCTTTAGCTGCCATGATAATTATTCCTCTAAACTTATGTGGTAAGCCCAACAGGGCTTAAAATCAAATATGTACGTAACGCTGATATGCTGAATAGGGTTTATTCAACAATCGCTAAAATGTCGTTTTCACTTAATATTAGTACTTCTTCACCGTCTAACTTTTCAGTTTTAACGCCGTAGCCTTCGCTGAAAATTACGCTGTCGCCTACTTTTACATCCAAAGGTTGCAGGTTACCGTTGTCTAAGATACGACCTTTGCCTACCGCAATAACTTTACCGCGCGTTGACTTTTCGGCGGCAGAGCCTGTTAATACGATGCCACCAGCTGACTTGCTTTCTACTTCTTCGCGCTTGATTATTACGCGGTCGTGTAAGGGACGAATTGCCATTTTTCAAATCTCCAGAATTGTTACTAAAAAAGTTGTTTATATAACGATAGAACAAAGCATTATGGCCTTATTCTAGCCATTTTCTTTTTGCGAACGGCAAATAAAAAAAACGATTTAAATAATGTCATTGTCTATTGTAAAAAGGAGGTGGGGCTTAGGAAGGCGATCTCAAGGGCAGACAATGAAAAATAATTAATTTAAACGATTTTTATCATCACTTTGGGTCTTGTCGGTGAACTCGCCGTCAATAATATCGCCGTCATCGGTTTTGCCCTCATTAAATGGCCTGCCGGTAGGACGGGTATTGAAACCGCTTTGACTGAAATGCGCACCACCTGCCTGCATGATGGGTATTTTTCGCATTAAAAACTCGGCGATAGGGGCGCGACTAAACGGCAATGTAAATAAAAACCCAAGTATATCGGTAATAAACCCAGGGGTAATTAGCAACACACCGGCAACTAACAACAATGCTGCTTCAGCCATTTCGGTACTTGGTGCTTCGCCGGCGCGTAGTTTTGTTTGAATTTGCTGCAGTAAGGAAAACCCTTGTTGACGCACGAAATAAGCGCCAAATGCAGCGGTAACGATAACGATTAAGAATGTGTTCAAGCCGCCAATACTGCCAGATACATTAATGAGCAGTATTATTTCAGCAATAGGCAAAACCACGAATAAAGTGAACAATATAAGCATTAATGCTCCTTGTGTAACATACTGTGTAAAAAGGTGAAGTGCCTGCCTCCTACACACATAAATTGGGACACCTATAAATATTTCAATCTAACCCGGCGTCAATTGAGTATGATATGCTAGCCGCTTGGCATCTTTCATAGTATTTATGCATCTATATTCACCTATATAGCACTGGTAATAAAACAACGGCGACCCAGACACAGCGCTACCTAACACGACCAAAACGTAACAGTAATCAAGTGTTATCCACACTACTATTACAATACTACCAATCGTTTTTAAAAGGAATAGGCGTGCAAAAACTCGCTCAAAGCCATTATATCTTAGCACTCAAGCCACACATGGCATTTTGTCAACGCGCTGGCATTATGCTGGCGTTCATATTTGCACTAATGCTTAGTACTTTAGGCGTATCGGGTTTCACTAGCGCGCAAACCACGCCTGAATCTATTTTTAGCGACTCCCCTACTTTTCTCAAAGTTGACGAGGCCTTTGGCTTTGATTTTGAACAACAAAACGGCAAACTTATTGTTAAATGGACCATTGCCGATGGCTACTACTTATATAAGAGGCAGTTCAAAGCGGCAGGCAAAAACGCCCTTGTAGGTGAGCCCCTTTATCCTGCGCATGAACAAATAGAAGATGAATTTTTTGGCTTGTCTGACGTTTTCTTTGACGACATGCAAATGGTCTACCCTATAATAAAGGCACAGCAAGACGGTTCTATAAAAATTCGCTTTCAAGGCTGTGCAAAAGCAGGTTTGTGTTACCCACCCACCACAAAAGTGGTGTTTTTAGACGCTTTTAGTACCGGACTGCTGTCGCCAGAACAGGCTTTTACAGCTGCTTTAGTGCAATCAACTAGCACCGAACTGGTGTTTGATTTAAGTACTGCCCCAGGTTATTTTTTACGTAAAGACAGTATCAGTATCGAGTCATTTATTCATGAATTTGGTGAACCGCTATTCCTTGACAATGAAGAGCTTGACAATGAAAAGTCTGATAATGAAGGGCTTTCTACCCCAGGAGAGAAAAGTAAAACAGGCTACGTTAAACAAGCCTTAACGCCCACCGGCATCACCGATGTATTTTATGACAAGGTCAGCGTCACTTTTCCCATTATTAGTACCGACTCACAGTCACAAGCACCGCCAATGGTTGATTTGTTTTTTGCCGGCTGTGCTAATGAAAATATCTGCTATCAGTCCATAAGCGTAACACTTGATGCTAATAATATTGGCGTAATTGCACCTCAAAGAATGCCACTAGTGGATAATTCTGCGCCCGTGTCTGAGCAGTTTACGTTAGCCGAAAAACTGCTTTCAGATCAGAGTATCTTTATAAGCTTAGGCTTACTCACCCTACTTGGTTTAGGCCTTGCGTTCACGCCCTGCGTTTATCCGATGTACCCTATTTTATCGAGCATTGTACTAGGCAAGGGGAAAAAACAGCTTAAAACCTCGCATGCCTTCGCCCTTAGTTTTGTATTTGTGCAAGGTATGGCAATTACCTACTCAATCATTGGGCTTATTGTGGCCTCGGCTGGCGTGCGCTTTCAAGCCGCCTTGCAGCATCCTGTGCTCTTAGTCATTTTTATTGTGCTGTTTGTGGTGCTTGCTTTGGCTATGTTTGGCTTATACGAAATTCAGATGCCTTCAAAGTGGCAAAATAAGCTTAATAGCCTTAGCGATGAGCAAAAACAGGGTAACTTCTTTGGCGTTTTCGTAATGGGCATAGTGGCGGGACTCGTAGCCTCGCCTTGCACCACAGCCCCCTTAACGGCCGTATTAATCGTGGTGGCCCAAAGCGATAGCTTGGCCTTTGGGTTTTTCTCACTGTACGCCCTTAGCATAGGCATGGGCATTCCGCTGATATTATTTGGTATAACCGGCGGTAAATTATTGCCCAAAGCAGGCGCATGGATGAACGTTATAAAAGTCACGTTTGGCTTTATGATGCTCACTGTGGCGATCTTGTTTGTTGAACGCTTTATTGTGGCAGATTGGACCGATTTATTATGGGCTGCATTAGGCTTAGGGCTTTTTGCCTACTGGTATACA
This sequence comes from Glaciecola punicea, assembly GCF_001756615.1. NCBI lineage: Bacteria > Pseudomonadati > Pseudomonadota > Gammaproteobacteria > Alteromonadales > Alteromonadaceae > Glaciecola > Glaciecola punicea. The sequence goes on along the minus strand of NZ_LZXY01000004.1, from coordinate 86,318 downwards.
GTAAATCAAAATACGCAAATGAGTTTTGCCAAGGGTCTACGCACTACAATTAGCTTAGGTGGTTTGGTATTTGTGATTATTTTCAGCATTCAAGCGCTGCAAAAAGTTGATTTGATCCCCACCATCATTAGCAATAACGCAGGTTCGGGTGCCCAAGGCACTGGCAGCAACGCATTTGAACATCCAGAATTTATGGTGGTGCGTGATTTAGCCGACTTTAGACAAAAACTGAATGAAGCAAATGAACAAGGCAAGCCCGTTATGCTAGACTTGTATGCTGACTGGTGCGTTGCCTGTAAAGAGTTTGAAACGTATACATTCCCTGCACCCCAAGTAGTTGATGCCCTCTCACAGGCTGTTTGGATGCAGCTAGATTTAACCGACAACACCCCGAGTAACTTCGAATTTCAAGAGCAATTTGGCATAGTAGGCCTGCCCACCATCATGTTTTTTAATCAACAAGGTATTGAACTTGAGCGCGCAAGAGTAACTGGCTTTATGAAAGCTGACGTCTTTGCAGACCACGCAAAAAATACATTGCCTAAAAGCTAAACTTTTAGGCAATGCTTACGATAACTTCATAGTTAAGTAAACGAAATAATCTACGCGCTAGATGATTTCAGTTACGTTAGCAAGCTTGGTGGCACTTAGTGCCAGCACTCTTATAGCGGGCGCAAAAAAATCAACGCACCGGAGGATATAATAAACCAGCGTTGAGAAACCGCTTGTTTCAGCTAATCTTGCTCGTCTATTCGATATTAGATAGGAGACAAGCCATGCACATTTCTATTATCGAAGACGACCGTCTTTTTGCGAAAATCTGCCCTGCCACTGCCTATCATCTTCATTACACTAAGCGTTTGTCAATCAATAATAATGCTTGGTCATCTATTGCAGTTAGTGCGGCTAGTGCGCGACGCGTGCGCACTAGCCTGTTGATGTAAAAACGAAAGCTTGCGTATTGCACTGGTTTTACCCTGTCAATATCAAATTTTCGGTGCCGCACACGCTAAAATAATAGTGGCTATTTTAGTTTGCGATTGAAAAATCATGTCCGCGCATGTCAAAATGGGCTCACAAAAACGCTCAATATCAGCTAACGTCGCTGATTAGACCAGTATTTTGCTGAAAACATGCTGGCAAGTGTGCTACTTTAGCTAGATTAATTTTAACAAGTGCAAATGAGATTGATAATAACATTACTACCCAAACCTTGTCTTGCCAGTCAGTTGACATGCAATGACCACAACAAGTAAGAACGTACATGCAAATATTGTTATTAAATGGGCCAAATTTGAATATGCTGGGGAAGCGCGAACCTGATGTTTATGGCTCTAGAACGCTTGCTGACATTGAAAGAACACTGTCCACTGCCGCGCAAGCAAAGGATGTTCAGCTTGTTTGTGTGCAGTCAAATTCAGAACATGTGCTGATAGACAAAATTCACGCAAGCGCGGCAGATGTCAATGGCATTATTATCAACCCTGCTGCGTTTACCCATACCAGCGTTGCCCTGCGTGACGCTTTATTAAGCGTAAACATTCCATTTATTGAAGTACATTTGTCAAACGTTCACAAACGTGAAGCATTTCGGCATCATTCTTATTTTTCAGACATCGCCATAGGCACCATAGTGGGCTTAGGCGCAAATGGTTACGAATATGCGCTTGACGCACTGATAAAACAATTACAACATTCCTAACAAACGACGATTACATTAAAAGGCATAGTGATGGACATAAGAAAAATTAAAAAGCTCATTGAGCTAGTCGAAGAATCAGGCATTTCTGAGTTAGAGATCACTGAGGGCGAGGAGTCAGTGCGTATTCATAGAGGCAGCAGTGCTAGCCAAGCACCTTTTGCTTATCCTTCTCACATGGCACCTCCTCCCGCAGCGCCCTTAGCTCCCGTGGCCGCAGAAGTGACACCAGTTACAACCGGTCATGTATTAAAATCGCCTATGGTAGGTACGTTTTATCGCTCTTCTTCTCCAGAAGCAAAAGCCTTCGTTGAAATAGGTCAAGCGGTGAGCGTGGGCGATACTTTATGCATCATCGAAGCCATGAAAATGATGAACCAAATAGAGTGTGACAAAAACGGGGTGGTCAAAGAAATATTAGTTGGAAATCAAGAATCGGTCGAATTTGACCAACCACTTTTCGTTATTGAATAAAGGGCGCCACTATGTTGGATAAAGTATTAATAGCGAACCGTGGAGAAATAGCGCTGCGTATACTTCGCGCCTGCAAAGAACTCGGCATAAAAACCGTTGCGGCTCATTCCACCGCGGATAGAAGCTTAAAGCACGTGCTGTTAGCTGATGAATCCATTTGCATTGGCAGTGCGCCTGCAAAAGAAAGCTACTTAAATATTCCACGGTTAATTGCTGCGGCCGAGGTGACTAACTCAATTGCTATTCATCCAGGCTATGGATTTTTATCAGAAAATGCTGAGTTTGCTGAAGCCGTGGAAAAAAGCGGATTCGTGTTTATTGGACCACGAGCTGAAACGATCAGCCTTATGGGCGACAAAGTATCCGCTATAGCGTCTATGCGAAAAGCAGGTGTGCCATGCGTGCCGGGTTCAGACGGGCCTTTAGGCGACGATATTGAGAAAAATAAAGCCATTGCGAAACGCATTGGCTACCCCATGATTGTAAAGTCAGCAGGCGGTGGCGGTGGACGCGGCATGCGTGTTGTGCGCAGCGAAGCCGAGTTAGACGAAGCCATTCGCACAACCAAAGCAGAAGCTGGAGCCGCGTTTAATAATGACGTGGTATATATGGAGAAATTTTTAGAGAATCCCCGCCATATTGAAATTCAGATCTTAGCCGACGGTCAAGGCAATGCAATTCACTTAGGCGAGCGTGACTGCTCTATGCAAAGGCGCCATCAAAAAGTGGTTGAAGAGGCCCCTGCTCCAGGCATTTCAGATTCAATGCGCGAAAAAATTGGTGAGCGCTGCCGACGCGCCTGTCTTGAAATAAACTATCGCGGTGCAGGTACTTTTGAGTTTTTATATGAAAACGGCGAGTTCTTTTTTATCGAAATGAATACCCGAATTCAGGTAGAGCATCCCGTTACCGAAATGGTCACCGGCGTTGATCTTATTAAAGAGCAGCTGCGCATTGCCGCAGGGCAGCCATTGTCGATAGAGCAGTCGCAAATAAAAGTGCGTGGCCATGCCATAGAGTGTCGTATAAACGCAGAAGACTCTGAGACATTTATTCCCAGTCCAGGCAAAATAACCACGTTTCATGCACCCGGTGGATTAGGGGTACGCTGGGAGTCACATATTTACTCAGGCTATACTGTACCGCCTTATTATGACTCTATGATTGGCAAATTAATTACCTTTGGTGAGAGTCGTGATGAGGCTATAGCCAGAATGCGCCACGCCTTAAATGAACTCGTGATAGACGGCATTAAGACTAACGTATCGCTACAAAAGCGAATTATGAAAGACGAAAACTTCTTTAACGGCGGCACCAACATCCATTATTTGGAACGAAAACTCGAGAAAGAGAAATAAACCCGAAGCCAGCTAAAGCTGGCTCTTTTGTGCCCAAAAGTCATGGTTCTTTCGCACTGGAGTCACGTTAGACGACTCACGCTAGACTGTCTGGTGGTCAACCATAGACAGCATTTAGTTTGGACAGTCTAAAGCATAACTCTTCATTCTGGACAGTCTAGAATGAAGCTTTGGAACTAACTTGGATTTTTTTAAAACCTTTTCCAGCTTTAATAAGTTTAAATCTAGACTGTCCACACTTATCAAATACAAATAAAGATAGCTTATGACACTAAAAAGTAAACAGACTAAAATCACTGATATTTATACAGTTTTTACTTACAGATACATATTTGATGAAAAAAATGATATCGTTAACTTGCACTCAGACGTATACGATCTACAGCATTTTCCAGAGCGCTTGATGAGTAGTTACAACGCTGAGTGGCAAAAATACAACAGAAAGGCGGCAAATAAACGCAATCTCGATTTAAGTGCTCAACAAGCAAAGATATTGGTCAGTAAGCTAACTGATTCTCAACAAGAAGAGTTGAGTGAATTCCTGCAAGTTATCGAGAAGACAGCCGCTATTAATGCGTCTTCCAATATAAAAGTAATCAAGACTGAGTTTAAGTCGTATATAGAATCTCTACTAAAACTATAAGGTATTACAATGTTTGGATTATTTAAGTCTGACCCCACAAAAAAACTACAGCGCCAGCATGATCAACTACTTCAAAAAGGAGTCGATGCACAGCGTAAAGGTGATATGAGATTGTATGCACAAATAACATCGCAGGCTGAGGAATTGTCAAAACAAATCGACACGATTAAGAAGGCAAACGAAGCAAATAAATAAAAAGGTTACGGGTCGTCATGATGGTAAAAAAAATTTTAATTAGCTTTTTATTTGTAACACTGGTTACTACTTCACTTATAGCAAAATCAGATGAGGTAGGCATACTTCCATTTGATTTGGTTGAAACAAAACATAGTATTCGTGGGAAAAATGGAAAGCTAAACTACATTGCAGTAGCTGGCGACACCGCACTAAAAGATAGTAAAGGAAAACCAAAAGCCTCTATATTTAGCACTGCCTATTTTAGAAGCGATGTTAAAAATACATCGGAACGTCCCTTAATATTTGTTTTTAATGGCGGCCCCGGCTCATCGAGCGTTTGGTTACATCTTGGAGTTTTTGGGCCCAAAATAGTCCAAATCCCCAGCGACGCGCAAGCGGTACCTGCGCCACCGTACACACTAAAAGAAAATGCGTTAACCTTACTCGACATCGCTGACATGGTGTTTATTGACCCTGTGGGAACAGGTTATTCAACAGCCCTTGGTGAGTATGAAGGTAAAGACTTCTGGGGCGTGCGCCAAGACGCTGAAATAATGTCAGATTTTGTTCGCCAATTTATCACTAAGTATCAGCGCTGGAATTCACCCAAATATCTAGCCGGCGAAAGCTATGGTACAACGCGCGCAGCGGTAATGGTAAAGGAACTCCAAGAGGGGTGGGGAAGTATAGACCTTAACGGCGTATTCTTAATTTCAAGTATTGTCGATTTTCAAGCAGGAGACTTCAATACGGGTAACGACTTACCTTTCATCACATTTTTGCCAACTTATGCCGCCACGGCTTGGTATCATAACGCACTGCCGAATAAAGAAAACTATGCGGATCTACCTACCTTTATAGAAGAAGTCAGAACCTTCGCCATGACCGAATATGCTTCAGCGCTCATTCTTGGCCAGAATGTTTCAAAGGAAGCGTTTACAAATGTAGTTGATAGACTGCACGAGTACACGGGCCTCAGTAAGAAGTATCTGGAGCAAACAAACTTAAGAATAGATGAAATGTTGTTTATGAAAGAGCTTCTGCGCGACAGGGGCCTCAGCGTAGGCCGACTAGACAGTCGCTACTTAGGCGTTGACGCTAGTAATGTGGAAGCCCGTTTTGACACCGATCCATCTAGTTACGCAATAGACGGTGCGTATACCGTAGCAATGCAGACCTATCTTGCTAGCGATTTAAATATTCTAAGACAGCAGCGTTACAATATCCTATCAGGCGAGGTATTTTCAAACTGGGACTGGCTATATGAAGGAAGTGCTCGCAGCCAAGGATATTTGAACACAGGACATTTTTTATCCAGAGCACAGCGCCAAAACCCTTCTTTTAGAATATTTGTTGCAAATGGTTATTACGATCTAGCCACCCCTTTCTTTGCAACTGAATATTCATTTAATAGAAGCGGGTTTGATACACAACGTATTACAATGAAGTATTATGAATCAGGTCACATGATGTATATTCATCACCCCTCTTTGAAGAAGCTTGCTGACGATATGCGCGCGTTTCTATCCATTTACACGAATTAATCTTTAGGTGTTCTGATATGGCTTGGCAGCAAATAAAAATCAATGTTGAGGCCGATCATGCTGAGGCTTTAGCTGACTTTTTCACGGAATTAAATGCGCAGGCGGTAACGTTTGTTGATGCAAAAGACACTCCAATGTATGAGCCCAAACCTGGTCAGATATTGCTGTGGCCTGACACGCAAGTTATCGCTTTATATGATGCACAGGAAGATTTAAAACCAGTAATAAGCGCTATTCTTAAGCAGTATCGCTTTATTGATACTAATGAGATTGCGGTAGATCAGCTTGAAGATAAAAATTGGGAAAGAGAATGGATGAAAGATTTTCATCCTATGAAGTTCGGTAAGCGGCTATGGATATGCCCTAGTTGGCATGACATACCCGATATTAACGCCGTTAACATTAAACTCGATCCAGGACTTGCATTTGGAACAGGCACACACCCCACCACAAGATTATGCTTAGAATGGCTAGACAGCGTCGATTTAGTCGATAAAGTGCTGGTTGATTTCGGGTGTGGCTCTGGAATATTAGCAATTGCGGCCTTAAAATTAGGCGCTAAAGAAGTTATTGGCATAGATATTGACCCTCAAGCCTTAATAGCTAGCAAAGATAACGCTCAAAGAAATAGCGTTGAAGACAGGTTGTCATTATATCTTCCACAAAACCAACCCAATTTAGAAGCCGATATAGTTATTGCCAATATTTTATCGGCGCCGCTTAAGGAATTATCTGACACAATTTCAAATTATTGTAAAAATGCGGGCATGCTCGTTATGTCAGGTATATTACAAGAACAATACGAGTCAGTTGTTCAAGTCTATGAAAACCAATTTATTTTTGACCCTGCCACACTTGAAGGCGAGTGGGTCAGGCTTAGTGCCTTGAAAAAAAAGCAGTAAGTCAAGCTGAAAAATAATATTTTGTTTAAATATTAACCTTCACAAATAAAGCAAAAATAAGTACTATACTGCCCCGCTCGGGATGGCGTTCGTTTCTACGCTCCATTAGATCATGAATCCAATATAAAGGTTGTGGTATGCGAATAGGACCCTACACATTAAAAAACAATTTAATATTGGCTCCTATGGCGGGTGTAACTGACAGACCCTTTAGGCGTTTATGCTCAGAAATGGGGGCAGGCTTAGTGGTTTCAGAAATGCTGTCTTCAAATCCAAAGGTTTGGAAAACAGCAAAATCACTAAATCGTATGAACCATGAGGGTGAGTCGGGCATTCGTTCTATTCAAATTGCCGGCAGTGAGCCTTCTTTGATGGCAGAAGCGGCGCAATTTAATGTCGAAAGGGGTGCTCAAATTATTGATATCAATATGGGTTGCCCTGCAAAAAAAGTAAATAAGAAACTAGCGGGTTCGGCGTTATTGCAACAACCTGAGTTAGTAGCTAACATTTTGGATGCAGTGGTTAAGTCCGTTGATGTACCGGTCACCCTGAAAATTAGAACCGGTTGGGACGTAGATAATCGAAACGGAATACACATCGCTAAAATAGCGCAAGATAAAGGTATTGTGTCTATTGCAGTACACGGCAGAACGAGAACATGCATGTTCAAAGGCCATGCAGAGTACGACACCATAAAGGCAATAAAGGCAAATGTGAGCATTCCGGTCATCGCCAATGGGGATATTAAAAACGCTTTACAAGCAAAGGAAGTTTTACATTACACCGGTGCTGACGGGATAATGATTGGCAGGGCTGCACAAGGAAATCCGTGGATTTTTAGGCAAATAGAGCATTTTTTATCACAAGGAATTCAGCTAGAAAAGCCATCACCACAAGAGATGGCGGTGATATCCATACGGCACGTTCACGATATCTATGACCTATATGGTCTTAATATGGGCGTTCGGATAGCGCGCAAACATGTTGGATGGTATCTGGACTCGTACGATCCTGAAAAGGAATTTCGTCGCAGATTCAATAAAATAGACGAAGGTGTTCTCCAGATAGAGGCACTAGAAGAATTTTTTTCATTGTTGTCAAAGCAAGTTAACTACAATCCTTGCAACGCAGCTTAGTTACATGGAATAACCAAAGAGAGCTCTCAAATATATGTTCGATCAAAACCTTACCTCACCCTTTACAACAACAGTGACGACGCCATCACAGGCAAATGCCCAAAAGCCATTGCGCTCTTCTGTGAAACAAGCTGTAAACAAGTATCTAAAAGAACTTAATAATCAAGACATCGACAACTTATATGAATTGGTGTTAGCGGAAATAGAAGCACCTCTTCTAGAAGAAGTAATGACGTATACTAGGGGCAATCAAACCCGTGCTGCCAACCTTATGGGTATAAACAGAGGAACACTCCGTAAAAAGCTAAAGCAATACGGATTAGGCTAACTTCGTATTTTAAAAAAAGAGCGTATGATAACGCTCTTTTTTTTGGAAAACTAAAATCTAGACTGTCCAGCTTTTTACTTTTAGAACTTACTCGGCTGAGTTGATTATTAAAATCCAGACTGTCCAGACTTTTAAAAAATTACACATACTATCGAGTAACCAATGCAAAATACTACTATTACTAGGGCGCTAATTAGTGTTTCTGATAAAACGGGGATTGTTGAGTTCGCTAAGTCACTTGCGAGCATGGATATTGAAATTTTATCAACCGGTGGAACTGCATCGCTTCTGCGCCAAGAAGGCTTGACTGTTAAAGACGTTAGTGAACATACTGGCCACCCTGAAATAATGGATGGGCGCGTTAAAACACTACATCCCAAGATCCATGGTGGAATTCTTGGTAGAAGAGACATAGATGCGAACGTAATGCAGAAACATGAAATTCAAGCCATTGATTTAGTTGTGGTTAATCTGTATCCATTTGCTGAGACAGTGTCAAACCCCGATTGCAGCTTTGAAGATGCCATTGAAAATATCGACATTGGCGGCCCAGCGATGGTTAGAGCCTCGGCCAAGAATTTTAAAGACGTTACTATTGTTGTAGAACCTAATGACTATTTAACAATTTTGGATGAGTTAAACTTAGACCCTTCTGGAATAAGCTATGCAACTAGATACTCATTAGCCGTAAAAGCATTCGAGCACACTGCAAGATACGATGGTATGGTAGCAAACTACCTCGGTACAATGATTGAAGATGCAGCACATACTTGCCACGATAGTTGCACACATAAACGCAGTTCTTTTGGAAGAACACTCAATTTACAAATGGTCAAAAAGCAAGACTTAAGATATGGTGAAAATAGCCATCAAAATGCTGCTTTTTATGTAGAGCACAATATTCAAGAATCCTCAGTTGCCACAGCAAAACAACTGCAAGGCAAAGAGCTTTCATTCAACAACATAGCAGACACAGATGCGGCTTTAGAATGTGTAAAAGAGTTTGAAGAGCCGGCATGTGTGATTGTGAAACATGCAAATCCATGCGGTGCTGCACTAGGGGAGAGTATATTAGAGGCCTATTCCAAAGCTTTTAAAACAGACCCAACCTCGGCATTTGGCGGCATAATAGCGTTTAATCGAGAGTTGGACGAAGTAACCGCCACTGCCATAATTGAAAGCCAATTTGTAGAAGTCATCATCGCACCATCAATAAGCGATGCCGCATGTAAAGTAATTGCGAAAAAAGCGAATATTCGCTTACTAGAGTGCGGTGATTGGCAAGGTCAGTTAACTGATGAGTTTGACTTTAAAAGAGTAAATGGAGGCTTACTTGTACAAGAACGCGACTTTGGTATGGTCGACATTGATGATTTGACAGTGGTGACCGACGTAGCCCCAAGTGATTCACAAATAAGCGATTTATTATTTGCTTGGAAAGTGGCTAAATATGTAAAATCTAACGCTATCGTTTATAGTAAAGACACTATGACAATTGGGGTTGGCGCTGGTCAAATGAGCCGAGTTTATTCAGCTAAGATAGCTGGCATAAAAGCGCAAGATGAGGGATTAACGGTAGAAGGCTGCGTAATGGCATCTGACGCATTTTTCCCATTTAGAGACGGCATAGACGCCGCCGCTGCCGCAGGAATTAAGGCTGTTATACAGCCTGGTGGTTCAATGCGAGACAATGAAGTGATAGCAGCGGCGAATGAACACGGTATTGCGATGGTCTTTACCGGCATGCGTCATTTTAAGCATTAGCAACATCTAGACTGTTTAGCAACAACAATGGCAAAGTTATGGATAGGGTAACTCTTAATCGTCCAACTGTAATAGGTAGAAAGATAAATATGAAAATTTTAATCATCGGCGGCGGCGGCAGAGAACATGCAATAGCTTACAAAGTCGCCCAATCTTCTCTTGTAGACCAAATATTTGTTTCTCCAGGAAACCCGGGTATAGCGGACGAAGAAAAAGTTGAGCTAATAAATTTAGCAATAGACGATTTGGATGGTTTGTTAGCATTTGCCTTGAAAGAAGAAATTTCACTTACCATTGTTGGTCCAGAAAAACCTCTTGTAATGGGTATAACTGACCTATTCGAGCAAAATGGGCTTAAGATCTTTGGTCCAAGCCAAAAAGCAGCCCAGTTGGAGGGCTCTAAATCATTTAGTAAGGACTTTTTAGCCAAGTATAAAATCCCAACTGCTAAACATAGAACCTTTGATGACATAGATGAAGCAATAGATTACATAAATTCTAAACGCATGCCAATTGTCATAAAAGCAGACGGCTTAGCCGCTGGCAAAGGAGTAATAATAGCGAATACTAAAAAAGAAGCTCGCGAGACAGTTTTTCAAATGATGGACTGCGGCTCGCTCGACGGTGCAGGTAGACGCGTAGTGATCGAGGACTTTTTAACGGGTGAAGAGGCTAGTTTTATCGTAATGGTTGATGGTAAAAATGCACTTCCTTTTGCGACCAGCCAAGATCATAAAAGGGCATTTAATAATGATACTGGTCCTAACACAGGTGGCATGGGCGCTTACTCTCCCGCACCGGTGGTGACGCCAGAAATTCATCAAAAAGTTATGGATAAAATAGTTTACCCAACCATAAATGGAATGATAGAACAGGGGAATCCCTACAAGGGCATACTTTACGTTGGATTGATGATTACCGCCCAAGGTCGCCCAAAAGTAATTGAATTTAACTGCCGATTCGGAGACCCTGAGACCCAGCCAATTATGATGCGTTTAGAGTCAGATTTAGTTGAGCTTTGTTTGCTAGCCTGCGAAGGTAATTTGGATAAAGCTGAGATAAACTTCACAACTCAAGCTGCGCTTGGTGTGGTGTTAGCCTCTGGTGGTTATCCTGACAGCTATGAAAAAAATATTCCCATCGTTGGCTTAGATTATATCTTTCGCGCTACAGATACGAAAGTGTTTCAAGCTGGCACCGTCTTTATGAGAGGTATTGTGTCAACAAATGGCGGACGAATTCTATGCGTTACCAGCCTAGGTGACACGGTTAAAGAAGCGCAAACGCAGGCTTATAAACAAATTAGAAAGATCAGCTGTAAGGGTTCTTTTTTTCGGAGCGATATTGGTAATCGCGCAATCGAGAGAGAATAGTTTCGCATAATGCGCTAGTTTGCGCTTCTCGTAGACCTGAAAGTAGTCTAGCTTGTTTAGTAAACATATCGACAAGCTGACTTTCTCCAGCACTCATTTCAAAGGCCTTTTCGAAGTCCAAGGAACGATTAGCCCAGTTTTCTCCGTCTTTGCAGTTGTCATCTAGTTCAGCAAAATCTTCATGTTTACTAACATCAGCAATCAAACTTTCCAATCTATCAATGTAATCTTGTAAAGACATATTTAAACATCCTCTACAAACCATGCAAGAACAGGTTTTTCGTAATGGTATCATTTGCGTCTGGGCGCAGTTGACCGCCTTGTCTAAGCGATACTTAATACTAGTAAAGTGCGAATCAAAAAGGGATTTCGACTTTCTTGCTCTTATTGGATTTAAATCTACATATTGCATACATGATAAAACTGCATTTGCGTCAAGTAGGGCTTGGCTTTTGAACCTGGCTTCCCAAAAGTGCCCTTTTATTTTATCTTCTTTATTGGCTCTTTTGGCTACATAGCAATTAAACCTGCTCATGAAAGTACTGATATCCGTCAACTTTCGCCGATACTCATCAATTTCATTCATTACTACGGTCAATTCAACGTCATTTAGTTTAGCGCCCCAGTCACGCTGTAAATATGACTGACACAATACGGATAATTTCCCAATTTTAGACCATCTTTGTAGCACCTCCGCGTTACTCCATTGCTGCGATAATTCAAGATTTACGAATAACACAAGGTGAGTATGGTTATCCATTATCGCAAAGGAAAGCAGGTCGATGGCAAACACATCAGACAAGAACAGCAATCGACGTTGGATCCATTCATTCCTATAATTAGAATGCCCTTCGTTAATTTCAAGTGAATTTAATAAGAAGCCTTGGCGCACGCATCTTGTAATGCAGTGATAGAAGCATGTTGTTGCATAATTGATTAGGTATTTGCGTGCAATTGTCATGCAAAAAGACTAATCGTTTACCCGATGTATTGTTACTGTTCAGTAGTCTAGTTTTTCCGCAACATGTGCCTTTTCGCCCAGAGTAACAGCATAAAAACTCTTCTGGACAGTCTAGAAAAAACAAGTTTGGACAGTCTAGAATTTACCAATAAAGCTTAAAGGGCTTGACGCAAACCTTTAGCTTCCCTATAAGTAGGGTATACAAAACAAAGAAGTCCAATATGTCAGTTAAACATCCAATTATAGCAATAACAGGTTCCTCTGGTGCAGGGACAACTACGACTACTAATGCGATTAGGCATATTTTCCGTAATTTGAACATAAATGCGGCTTCAGTAGGCGGAGATAGCTTTCATCGATTTACGCGTCCTGAGATGGAAGTTGAAATAAGAAAAGCGCAGGAACAGGGACGGCATATAAGCTACTTTGGTCCTAAGGCTAACGATTTTGAATTACTCGAACAACTGTTTAAATCATATGAGCGCGAAGGCCAAGGCCAGTATCGGCAGTACTTACATACATTCGATGAAGCCGTTCCCTTTAACCAAATGCCAGGCACATTTACACCTTGGCAAGAGCTGCCAGATAAAACTGATTTACTGTTTTATGAGGGCTTACATGGAGGTGTAAAAACCAACGACTGCGATGTCGCTTCATTTGTCGATTTATTAGTTGGTATGGTGCCAATCGTAAATTTGGAGTGGATTCAAAAAATTGTTCGTGACACCTCCGACCGTGGACATTCAAGAGACGCGGTAATGAGCAGTATAGTCAGAAGCTTAGACGACTATTTTCATTTTATCACTCCGCAATTTTCTCGCACCCATATCAATTTTCAAAGAGTGCCCACCGTGGACACTTCTAACCCCTTCAGTGCGCGAGAAATCCCGTCGCAAGATGAAAGCTTTGTGGTTGTTCGATTTAGACGCGACATGACAAAGGTTGACTTCCCTTATTTGCTAAAGATGATTGATGGCTCTTTTATGTCTCGCATCAACACCTTAGTTGTCCCTGGCGGTAAAATGGGCTTAGCCATGGAGCTTATATTAACCCCTTTAATTTCCGAGCTTATGGATAAAAAGCGGCGGGCTGATTATCAAGTAGATTGGGTAGCAGACAATAAGTAAGTCGACTTCGACACACTTAGAAACATAAGAATAATTGGCTTACGTACTTCTATTCGCTATATTCAAAGAAATTAGTTTAAGGATATGCCCTATATGACACGCGAAACCCCAAAAATTTTAGTCGTGGATGACGACATGCGCCTTCGCTCATTACTTGAAAGATACTTAAGTGAACAAGGTTATCAGGTAAGAGGCGCTGCTAATGGCGAACAAATGGATAGGCTACTTGCACGAGAAAATTTTCACTTGATGGTGTTGGATTTAATGTTACCAAATGAAGATGGACTGTCTATTTGCCGCAGACTTCGTCAACAAAAAAACCCAATCCCCATCATTATGCTAACCGCCAAAGGAGATGAAGTTGATAGAATCATTGGCCTAGAAATGGGCGCAGACGATTATTTGCCAAAGCCGTTTAATCCCAGAGAATTATTAGCCCGAGCTAAAGCGGTACTGCGTAGGAAAGTTACTGAAGCACCGGGTGCACCCTCACGATCTGAACAAACTGTCGAATTTGGTCCATTCACACTTAACTTAGCAACACGAGAAATGCGTCAAGAAGGAAAACCAATAACGTTGACTAGCGGAGAGTTTGCTGTACTTAAATCGTTAGTCACACACCCTAGAGAGCCCTTATCGCGTGATAAACTAATGAATCTCGCCAGAGGCCGAGACTATAGCGCACTTGAACGAAGCATCGATGTGCAGGTATCAAGGCTTCGTAGGATGGTAGAAAGTGATGCGACCAATCCCCGATATATCCAGACTGTCTGGGGACTGGGTTACGTATTTGTGCCTGATGGTCAATCTAGGCCTTAGGCAAAAATTTATAAGCATCCTTCCAAAAAGCACGTTTGGTCAAACGGCTCTGCTCATTGCTGCCTTGTTATTTATCAATCAGCTCGTCTCTTATTTATCAGTAACACACTATTTTATCAGCCCAAGTTACAAACAAATTAATAAGCTGATTTCAAATCAAATAAACACTTTTTTTATCCTTGATATCGAATCATTAAGCCCAGCGCAAATTGAAAAACTAACAAGTACCACGGGAATTCGTTTTCACGATGAGATTTCAGCTATGCACGCAGGCTTAGGCAATGCTGCTTACTACGACTTTATGTCAAAGCAAATCACGCAGCAACTCGGCAAAGACACCGAAATAAGGGTCAAAACAGGGAAGAACTATATGGTGTGGATAAAGCCACCGCAAGACCGCGACATATGGATTTCGATACCCCTTACCGGACCGAATGAAAATTCACTGTCACCGCTAACCATGTATTTTTTTGTTATTGGCGCATTAAGCGTTACAGGAGGATGGTTGTTCGTTCAGCGTTTAAATCGACCTTTGCAAGCACTTCAAAAGGGTGCCACACAAGTTGAAAAAGGACATTTCCCGGCCCCTCTTGCGCTCGTTGGTAGTAGCGAAATAATAGCCGTTACAGAGGCTTTTAATAAGATGTCGCGGGGTATTAAACAGCTTGAGAACGACCGCGTCCTCATGACAGCTGGTATATCACATGACCTACGAACTCCCCTGACCCGGATTAGGCTTGCAAGCGAAATGCTGCCAGATGAACAAGCGTGGGTTAAAGACGGCATAGAGCACGATATAGAAGATTTGAACGCAATTATTAATCAATTTATTGACTATGCAAAACAGGACCAGCAAGAAACGGCGGTATTTGCTAACATAAACGAATTAATTCATGAGTTAGTTGATAGCAGAACCATTATCTCAACGCATATGATTGAACTAAAGTTGGCCAAAGTCACTGCTACAAAACTACGCACGGTAGGTATTAAGCGCGTAATTGAAAACCTAATCGAAAATGCTTTAAAATATGGTAGCGATACCATCACCATTTCAACGGCAATGGTTGATAAAAACAGAAATATCTTATGCTGCGTGAGGGATTTTGGAAAGGGGATTGATCAGACCCAGATGGAGCAAATGTTTACGCCTTTCGCTCAAGGAGATCAAGCCCGAGGAACAAGCGGATCCGGCCTTGGCTTGGCCATTGTTAAAAGAATTATCGAGAGCCATGGCGGCAAAATTCAGTTTACTAATCATCCCGACGGTGGCCTAAACGCAAGTTTCTTGCTGCCCGTCTCTCACTAAAGTGTTTAATCTACTCTTAGGCCCTACCAGAACCCAAGTTTTGGCTATGTATGTTCTTAACATCAATTTCGTCGAATATATATACGCTGTGGCAGAATTGACAGTCCATTTTGATGTTACCATCTTCAACGATAATCTCTAAAAGTTCGTCTATAGGCATACTTCTAAGCGCACCTGCACTTCTGTCTCGAGAGCAATCACAAGAAAACTGGACTTTTTGAGGCTCAAAAATTCTAATGACTTCATCATGATAAAGCCTGTGTATCATTTGAGAGTGTTGAAGTGTAAGTATTTCTTCGCTAGTCACCGTGTTTGCTAAATGCACAACATGCTCAAAATCTGGGTTTTCTTCTACGTTACTCGACTCACTAGAGGTGGGCACAATTTGAATAAGTAGTCCTGCTGCTTTGGGGTTCACGCCCAATTGACTAGTTAGAAACACTTTTGTTAAGAGTTGTTCAGACTGCAAGAAATAGTCCTCTACGCAATCCGCTAGGCTTGATTTATCAAGCGCTACCATACCCTGATAACGTTGACCGTCCTTAGGCGTAAGGGTAATGACTAAAATACCTTTTTTAAAGCACTCTGAGAATGATTTGGGGTGCTGGACAATTGTTTCGTCCCACCTCGCTACACCCCGAAGCTTCTGTTCATGCGTGCCATTAACAATAATATATTTTATGGGACCTTCCCCCTGAATCTGCAAGGCAATTTCACCCTCAAATTTGAGGGTTGCCGCAAGTAAGCTTGCCGTGACCAACAATTCACCAATCAGTGTTTGCACAAATCCTGGGTAATCTGCGGATGCTAAAATAGATTGAAAACTTTCTTCTAACGACACTATTTCGCCTCGTATTGATCTATTCTCAAAAAGAAATCTGTCTAGAACGTCTGCCATATACTACCTACTCACTGATGCTTGAATTTTATGATTTCTCGTCGCTGCTTTTTATCTGGACGGGAATCAGGTTTGGGACTGTGAAAAGCACTTAACTCTCTTGCCTGCGCGTTTTTTTCACGCTGTATAATACTCTGGGAAGTCTCACTGTAAAGTGCCTGAGCGAGAATGGCGCTTTGTCTTTTATCGTTAATACTCTCGACAGTTATAATTTTCTGGTCGTAACCAGAAGGTATCTTAATTTTTGCGCCCACCTCAACCAATCGGCTGGCTTTCGTGCGCTGCTCATTGTACTGAACTTTACCTGCTTGCACCAAATCTCGGGCGATTGCCCTAGTTTTGCAAAATCGAGCAGCCCATAACCATTTGTCTAATCGAACCTTTAATACAACATCAGACGCATTAGCTTGCTTGTTTTTTTGTGACTTACCAGCCATTCAAAAACTCCTCAAATTGAGTAACAGCCCTTTTCTGGACAGTCTAGATTATAACTTAAGGCTCTACTGAAAAATAGAAAAACGCTAAAACTAAAGCAAAATTAATGGATAAGTATAAAATCTGGACAGTCTGGAAAATAACTTCTGGACAGTCTAAAAATTAGCTTTTAGAGCTTAATAGTTGGCACTATACAAAAAACGTGACTCTCCACAAAAAAATTGACTATCCGAGATAATTGCAGCGCAGTAATGAGTTTTTTTTGAGAGTTTTAATCTTTGCTATTGTAGCTTTAACTCGTACTAGCTATGATTAATGATTAGCGAATTTAAGATGACTTTAGTAAATTAACCATGAGTGTTTTTACAGTAGTAAACGCAAAAGAAACTTATCAACGCAACGAAGGCAAACTAATCCTAGTATTGATAGTGATACTAAGCATCTATTTGCTGGCTTTTGCAGCGAAAATAACTTGGTCGATGCTACCAGAACCTCAAAGTAAGTTAGCACAACTACAGGCGCCCCAGATAACGGATGATAGCAGTTCACGTGCCTCCAATAATATTAGCAACATAATCAATCAAAATTTATTTGGTAACACCGATAAACCAGCACCCGTTGCTACGCTAGATAAAGTAAGTGATGTACCTCAAACTCAGTTGAATTTGATATTATCTGGCGTAGTTTCTTCCAACGACCCAAACCGTAGTGCTGCCATTATAGAGTATAGAAACAATCAAAGTACTTACGGCGTGGGCGATAGAATTGAAGGAACTAACGTAACGCTTGACAAAATTTATGTAGACAGGGTCATTATCAAAAATAGAGTTACTCGTGAAACACTCATGCTAGACGGTATTGACTTTGACGAAGCCAATAAGAAGAGAGCTGATGAGACCTTCGTTACCTCAGCAAACACTCAACCATTCATGAATTCGCCCAGTAAGCCAATTGCACAAAATCAAAATATACGTAATCAGGCGCAAGCGCTGCGTGATGCTCGACAAAAATTAGCACAAGAACCAGCCAGTTTTACTGATATGATCTCATTGTCACCGCACAGAGTTAACGGCGTGTTTATCGGCTTTAAAGTGACCCCTGGATTGCAACCCACTTTGTTTAATTCGGTAGGTTTGCAAAATGGTGACATTGTTGTGCAACTTAATGGTTTAGATTTAAGCGATTTACAACAATCGAAAGAGGCAATCACAGAATTACAACAAGCAGAATCTTTGCAATTAGAAGTACTGCGCGGCAATGAGTACGTCTCTCTTAATCTAGATATTTCCGATGCATCGGGCAACGAATAAGGTAGCAGTTTTATGATACTTATAAAGCCAGGAAAAAAAGTTAAACACTTAGCATTCAGCCTTCTAATAGCGGGCACATTGTTAAGCAATAGCTTTTTTGTCAGCAGTGCTGAATATCAACCTAACTTTAAGAATACGGAGATCACTGAATTCATTAATATTGTTGGGAAAAATTTAAAGCGTACTATTATTGTTGACCCTAACGTAAGAGGCAAAATTAGCGTTCGCAGCTACGATTTATTAAGTGAAGATCAGTATTACCAATTTTTCTTAAACGTATTACAAGTCTACGATTTTGCCGTTGTAGAAATGCCAAACGGCATTCTAAAAGTGGTACGATCTAAAGATGCAAAGTCATCCAACATCCCGGTAGTTGAGGCCACTGAGTTTAACGGCGACGAAATGATCACGCGCGTTATTCCCGTGTACAACGTACCCGTAAGAGAGTTGGCGCCTATTCTAAGGCAGCTAAATGATCAAACGGGCGGCGGCAATGTTGTTGCCCACGACCCTTCAAACGTAATGATGATCACTGGCCGCGCAGCAGTTGTAAATAGATTAGTAGAGATCATCGAGAGGGTCGACAGAGCCGGCGATGAAGACGTTGAAGTCATTAAATTGCGCTTTGCCTCAGCCTCAGAGATGGTGCGCATTATAGACAGTGTTAACAATTCCCAAAATAACCAAGCTGCCGGTGGCAAGTCAACACCAAGAGTAGTGGCCGATGACAGAACCAACAGCATCATAGTGAGCGGCGATGCAAAAGCACGCCAGCGTTTAATCAACTTGATCCAAAGAATGGATGAAGAGCTTGAAACGAGCGGCAACACGCGCGTTATTTTTCTAAACTATTCGAAAGCAGAAGATCTAGTAACAGTACTTCAAGGCGTTAGTGACAGTATTCAATCAGAAGCTCAAGGCGCTCAACAACAGCAGCGTAGGAGCCGTGGCGGCAGCCGCAATGTGAGTATCGACTCGCATGAAGATAGCAACTCTTTAGTCATCACCGCAGAGCCAGACATGATGCGGTCATTAGAGGAGGTCATTCGCCAGTTAGATGTACGCAGAGCTCAAGTTCAGGTTGAAGCAATAATAGTAGAAGTATTTGAAGGCGATGGTGTAACCCTTGGCGTGCAGCTTGTTTCAGAGGAAGGTGGAGGCACGCAGTTTACCAACGGTGTTATTGGAGTAGGTTCATTGGGAGTTGCCTTACGTCAGGCTGAAGATCGCACAGTGAGTGGCACCACACTATTGCCTGAAATTGGCGACGTTCCGACATCTCGCACAATCGAAGGTAACCTAACACCACTTGCTCAATTATTAGGCGGCGCCAATGGCCTAATTGCTGGAATCGTTGAAAACGGCTGGGGCGCAGTTGTCCAGGCTGTCAGCACCGACACAAACTCCAATATTCTAGCCACACCACATTTAACCACCTTAGATAATGAAGAAGCGTTCTTCATTGTTGGCCAAGAAGTCCCAATTATTACTGGCACCTCTACAGGCTCCAATAATTCCAATCCTTTTCAAACGGTAGAACGACAAGAAATAGGCATTAAACTAAAAGTAACTCCCCAAATAAACGAAGGCGACGCGGTACAATTGACCATTGAACAAGAAGTTTCGAGTGTAAGTGGCGCTACCTCTGTTGATATTTCTATCAACAAACGACAAATTAAAACCACCGTAATCGTAAATGACGGCGGCACTATTGTATTGGGCGGCTTAATAGATGAAGATGTGCAGGAAAGTGTATCAAAGGTGCCTATACTAGGGGATATACCAATCATTGGCCACCTATTCAAAACCTCCAGCACGAGTACTCGAAAGCGTAATCTCATGGTATTTATAAAGCCCACCATTGTGCGCGATGGCATTACAATGAACGATATCAGCCATAGAAAATACAATTTTATTCGGGCGCAGCAGCTAAATAGGCAGTCTCAGGGTATTCCACTAATGCCGTTTAAAGAAGGCCCTAGTTTACCCGCATGGGATGATAAACTGATCCTGCCCCCATCGTTTGAAGAATATTTGACTGAAAAAAACAAGCAGGATATTGATTAATGGCTAGTGAGTTAGCGCATACACAATCCACTGACATCAAAGGCTTAGACGGATTAGCGGACTCTGTAGCTGAAGAAGTTATAGCCGACATGGCAATTGACGAAATGAGCCCGCAAGGCTCTGGGAAGCTACCCTTTAGCTTCGCTAAACGCTTTCATTTGCTGTTGGATGTAGATGTTGAGCCGCACGATCTCTACTATACGCCTGAAACACCCATGTCAGCATTTGCTGAGGTACGTCGCTACAGCGGTCAAACTTTTGTATTAAAAAAAACCACTCAAGGTGATTTTGAAACCTTACTAACAGATTCATTTCAACGCGACTCATCAGAAGCAAAGCAGTTAATGGAAGACTTAGGTAACAAAAGCGATTTATTTGCACTAGCTGAAGACTTACCCGATACAGAAGATTTACTCGATAACGAAGATGATGCTCCTATAATTAAACTTATAAACGCGATGCTAGGAGAAGCCATTAAGGAAGGCGCGTCTGACATTCATATTGAAACATTTGAGAATCAATTGGTAGTCAGGTTTAGAGTAGATGGTGTGCTGCGCGAAATTCTCAGACCAAATCGCAAGATGTCTTCAATGCTGGTATCGCGTATTAAAGTTATGTCGAAAATGGACATTGCTGAAAAGCGAGTCCCTCAAGACGGCCGCATAAGCCTTAGGATTGGCGGTCGCGGGGTTGACGTCAGAGTGTCGACCATGCCGTCGAGCCATGGCGAACGGGTAGTCTTACGTTTGCTTGATAAAAACAATGCACGCTTAAATTTGCAAGACCTAGGGATGACCCTTGTCAATAGAACCTTTTTCTCTGAGCTTATTCGTAAACCACACGGCATCATCCTAATTACGGGGCCCACCGGTTCCGGTAAAAGTACCACCTTGTACGCTGGTTTAAGTGAAATTAACTCAAAAGATCGTAATATTCTTACCGTCGAAGATCCCATCGAGTTTGACTTAGAGGGTATAGGGCAAACTCAAGTGAATCCTAAAGTGGACATGACATTTGCACGTGGTCTGCGGGCAATATTACGTCAAGACCCTGATGTGGTAATGGTCGGTGAAATACGCGATTTAGAAACTGCGCAAATTGCTGTGCAAGCAAGTTTGACCGGTCATTTGGTCCTTTCAACCTTGCACACCAACACCGCCGCAGGCGCAATTACTCGGCTGGAAGATATGGGTATAGAGCCTTTTTTGCTCTCCTCCAGCTTAGTTTCCGTACTTTCCCAACGCCTGGTAAGGACCCTATGCAAGGAATGTAAAGCGCCGCATATGGCAAGCAAAGGAGAACAGGAAATTTTGAACACCTCAAATGAGGTCACTATTTACAACCCTGTAGGCTGTATTAGCTGCAATCACACAGGCTACAGAGGCAGAACAGGGATACATGAACAGCTTATAGTTAATGATACAATACGTGAAATGATGCACGAAGGCCGCGGTGAACAAGCCATTGAAAAATATATTCGCACTACCACCCCTTCTATTAGACAAGATGGCTGCGACAAAGTATTACAAGGTGTTACTTCGTTAGAAGAGGTCTTAAGAGTGACCAGAGAAGAGTAATGCCAGCATACGCATATAAAGCACTAGATGCAGCAGGCAAAAATAAGAGTGGTGTTTTAGTAGCTGACAACCCTCGCCAAGCACGGCAGCAACTGCGCGAACAATCTTTTATTCCACTTGAAGTCGCCCAAGTTGAAGAGCAAAAAGCCAGTGAAAAAAGCGTAAAAGCATTTTTTAGCCCTAGTATATCTACACCAGAACTCGCCCTTCTCACTAGGCAGCTTTCAACGCTTATTGAAGCTTCACTGCCCATTGAAGAAGCACTATTAGCGGTGGCTGAACAATCTGAGAAGTCGCGCACCAAAAACATGATGATGGCGGTTCGCAGTAAAGTAATTGAAGGCCATAGTTTAGCTAAAGCGTTGGGTGAGTTTCCAAAAGCTTTCGACAAGCTATTTAGATCGATGGTGGCGGCAGGCGAAAAATCAGGCCATTTAGATGCTGTATTAACTCGCCTTGCAGATTATGCCGAAAGACGTTATCAAACACAGAGCCAAATTACACAAGCGCTCGTGTATCCTATCCTAATGACAGTGGTTGCACTTGGTGTCGTTATAATGCTGCTGACCACCGTAGTACCTCAAATAATTGGACAGTTTGACAATATGGAGCAAGAGCTGCCAACCGTGACCAAAGTGTTAATTGCGATTAGTGAGGGCGTGCAAAACTATGGTGTTTACGCCGCTATTGCGCTGGGTATATTAATATTTGCCATTGCCAAAATGCTTAGAAATTCTCTCCTTCAGGAGCGCTGGCATAAACATTTATTAACATTACCGTTTGTTGGCAAGCTTACTAGGGGAACTAATACGGCTAGATTTGCTCGAACATTAAGTATATTGACCTCTAGCAGTGTTCCATTACTGGAGTCAATGATAATTGGTGGAAACGTGCTTGAAAATAGACATTTGCAAAACCTTGTGCGCATAGCCGCGGAGCGAGTTAAAGAAGGCAGTAGCCTTAGAGCAGCTTTAGCGCAGACCAAAGTATTTCCGCCTATGATGATGCATATGATAGCGTCTGGTGAACGGTCTGGCGAATTAACTCAAATGTTAGCGCGCGCAGCCGAGAATCAAGAAAGAGAGTTTGAAAACACAATAAATATGTCACTTAAAGTATTTGAACCTGTATTGATAATTTCTATGGCAGGCATAGTACTGTTTATTGTGATGGCGATTATCTTGCCAATATTAGAATTAAACAATTTAGCTGGAGTGTAATACATGATTGTGAAAAGCAATATGAAGAGTAATATACAAGGTTTTACCCTCATTGAAGTGATGGTGGTCATCTTTATTATCGCCACCATGGCGGCGGTTGTTGCACCGCAAATATTTAATCAGCGAGACTCAGCTAAGATAAAAAAAGCCGCGATCGACATTCAAGCTTTAGAGGGCTCTCTTGAACTATATCGTTTGCAAACGAACACTATACCCACTACTGAACAGGGCCTTGACGCCTTGGTAAACATTCCAACTATCGACCCAATTCCTCGTAGTTATCCCGAAGGTGGGATTATTAAGCGACTGCCCGAAGATCCTTGGGGCAATGCCTACGTACTGCTCTACCCAGGTGAAGTAGGTCAATATGATATTTATAGTTTTGGGCCCGATGGATTAGAAGGATCAGAGGATGACATTGCGACTTGGAACCTAAACGAATATTTAAAATAACTACATGAAGTTATCTTCTAGACTGTCCAGACGATAACTTTTTTAAATATCTAGACCGTCTAGATGCTAATCTTTGCGTTTATAAAAGCATACAAACAAATAAATAAATAAAATCAAGGACTTATGTTTTTTGACTTAAATAAACTCAAATCAAGGCGTTCACAGCAAGCAGGGTTTACATTGCTTGAAATTATTATTGTGCTCGCTTTAATAGGACTGATTTTAGCCAGTGTTAGATACACTGTTTTTACCGAGAATGTAGAAAAGGATATTGAAAAAGAAGTGAAGCGACTGCAAGTCGTTTTTAATATGGCCAGTGACTATGCGCTAATTAATCAATTAGAGCTAGGATTACGAATTGATGGCGACGAACAGTCTTACCAATTCGTCAAATTAGACGATGATGAAATGTGGGTTGCGCTAGACAATCAAAAACATTTCGATAAAGTATTTTTCACACAAGGCGTAACGCTAGGAATCACGCTAGACGGCTTTATGTGGGAGGAGGATGACTCGTTATTTAACAATCGCATTTTCGACGACGAGCTAAGTGTCAGTAATGATGGCGTAGTGATCGGCAACGAAGAGGACAGAACACCTCCGCCACCCCAGGTATTTATTTTATCGAGCGGCGAAATAAGCCCTTTCGAACTGCAAATTAGGTATGAGTCACAAGAGATAAACCAAGAGCCTTTTGAGTTTGTTTTAGAAGGACGCGACACTGTTCCCTTGAAAATGATTAAGCCTGATGATGTATAAGCGCAGAGTTATAAAAAGCGCAAAAAAAACAAAGGGCTTTACTTTAGTGGAGGTTATGGTTGCTGTTGCTATTTTTGCTATGGCTGGTGGTGCGGTTATGAAAGCGGTTTATGAAAATTTGAGCGCAATTACAGTATTAGAGCGGGTGACATTTGCAACATGGGTAGCCAACAATGAACTTACCAAAAGCAGTTTAGAAACAACGATTAAATGGCCTTTAGATAAGCAAACAAAAGGCGAACAGGAAATGTTAGGCAAACGCTGGTATTGGCAAAGAGTGGTAGTGAAGACAGCTGATGATGCTTTGTATCAAGTAACGATTACAGTTGGTTTAGATGAAGAACTTAAGAACCCTATTACGTCCGTGACAACTTTCATGACAAATCAAACCGAATAATGAAAACGCCTCAAACTGCCATAAATAACAATCTAGACTGTCCAGATTTTTACTTTACGTATAAAAATCATAGAGGTTTTACTTTACTAGAAATTGTTATCGCCATCGCGATATTTTCGCTATTAGCATTAGGCGCAAACTCCTTGCTAACGACAGTCATGCGATCAAATGAAATATCAGCACAACGAGAAGCAAAATTTGAGCAACTACAGCGCGCAATGCTTATTATTGAACGCGACTTTTTACAAATACAAGCGCGCACCCCGCGCACTCAAGGCCTTGAAAATGATCTGATCATAACAGGCGGTGAGTTTGAATTTGAAAGTGATGCTTATGGTATCGGTTTCGTGCGCGGGGGCTGGCGAAATCCTCAGTTACGGCTCAAACGCAGCACCTTGCAAAACGTAGCCTACAGGCTTCAAGAAAATCGTTTAGAACGGCTTCATACAAACTATGTTGATGCGGTATTGGGCACTGAACCAAATATACGGGTGCTTTTAGACAATGTGAGTGATTTTAAAATTGAGATCCTATCAACCGTTCAAACTGAGCTAGAGTGGTCTGAGACCATCCCCAGTACCGAGCTTCCTATCGCCATAGCGGTAATTATGACGATTGACTCTTTTGGCATAATACGAAGAGAGTTTCAGATAAAAGTATGAAAAAGGCATTAAATACACCTTCTTGTCATAAGCAAAAGGGCGTTGCACTTATCGTGGTGCTACTCATTGTGGCTATTATTACGGTCATTGCGGTAGAAATGAGCAGCCGACTGCAGCTAAACGTGGCCAGAACCCTTAATTTAAAAGCCAATAACCAGGCCTACTGGTATGCGCTTGGTGCTGAGCAGTTTGCTAAAAAATCGTTGATAACCTTGAATACGCTCACCCCCGAAAATACCAATTTAAGCCAGCCCTGGGCTGAAACTTTCGAATATCCAGTTGAGGGCGGATCAATAAAAGCGCAGTTAATCGACATGCAGGCGTGCTTTAATCTTAACGCAATTAATTCAAGTGAGAGCGCTAATACGGCAAACTCAACCAACTCAATGAATTCAAGTACTGCGACAAATTCAGCAAATCCAAGTACTGCGACAAATTCAGCAAATCCAACTACTGCTAAAATAGGTCCAAGCCCGTCTCAAAAATCATTTCAACTTTTATTAGAAAGTTATATTAACGACAGTCTAGTCGTTGAAACAATTCGAGATTCCCTAATAGATTGGATAGACAAGGACAGCATACCCAATAACTATGGCGCTGAAGACGCTGACTATGAGTCATTAGTAAACCCTTACTTAGCCGCAAATAGTCCATTAGGACACGCTTCAGAAATAAGATTAATTAACGGCATTGACCAATTACTGGCTATGGGCGGCTTCCAAGATTTACGCAAAGCCATTTGTGTACTGCCTGAATCCAAGCTAGCGGTAAATGTGAATACTATTACCAAAGAGAACGCGGTTGTGTTGAGCGCCCTTTTAGGACAGAATTCGAATATCGGCGCCGATATTATAGGAAGTCGCCCACCAGAGGGCTTCCAAAGCGATGAAGCATTCTTAAATCTGTCTGAAGTGCAGGCACTCTCGTTAAGCAAGCAACAAAAGAGTTGGTTCAAGGTGACAACCCAGTATTTTCGACTAAATGTTACAGCCAAGTTCCAAGGCTCACAGTTTACATTATCGACTATTTTTAAAGTAGATAGCGGCGAAATAACCATTATTAGCAGAGAGTTTGGAGGCGGATTTTAGATGCAGCATTTAATAATTCGATTAGGTTCACATACCAGTGACCCTATTCACTGGTTACTGTACAGCGAACAGGAACAAGAAATAATTGCCTCAGGGAAACTCAATGACGCCAGTGCACTTGGCTCGCTAGCAGACAGGGCCAACCACGCGCAGGTTTATGCCCTAGCGCCCTCGAGCGATATCGTTTTTAGACAAGTTGAATTGCCAAAAAATGCGTCTCGTAAAGCAATTTCTGCAATACCATTCATGCTGGAAGATGAAATATGCGTTAATGTAGAACAGCTATTTTTTGCACTGGGACCTAGAATAGAAAATACCCAACAAGTGGCAGTTGTTGCTAAAGAAAAACTCAAGCAGTGGATGCAGATGCTTGGAGATGCTAATTTATTTTGCCTTCATATTTTGCCCGATGCCTATTGCTTACCCCAAAATGACGGTATTAGTCTGTTAGAAATAGAAGGTAACTTGATCGTAAAATTAGCCGACGGTCAATGCTTACAAGGTGAAAGCCAGTGGTTATTGCCATTAGTCTTAGAACAAGCAAGCGCCAAAGAAACGCGCATAACTTGCTATAGCGAAGTTGAAGGACTCACAGAATCAAGCCAAACAGCCTTTAATTTTGACAGCTTACCTATGCATTTGCTGCTTAAAGGCGCATTAATATCCGATTTAAATTTGTTCCAAGGTGAATATGCGGTAAGACGCAAATCTAACCCTAGCTGGGAAAAGTGGAAGTTTGCCGCAGCACTTGCAGTCGTTGCGCTATGCGCCAATCTAGTGTTCAAAACTGCCCAGCTTAACGAAGTAAAACGAGAACGCGCTCAAGTACGACAAGCCATCACCACAAGTATTGAGCAAGGTTTCCCAGATTTAGGAAAAGTCACAAATGTGAAAATTGTGCTTACCCGAGAAATAAAAGCATTGGAACAAGGCGGTGGAAATTTGAGCATGCTGGCCATGTTATCTAGGTTGAGCAGTGCTTTTGAAAACTCTGGCGTGAAACCGCAGACGCTGAAGTATGACAGCAGACGCTCTGAAATTCGTATGCAATCGGTAGCACAAAACTTCGAAGACTTAGAGAAATTTAGAAGACACGCTCAAAATCTCGGCTTCGAAGTAGATCAAGGTGCTATTAATAATCGTGGCGATGAAGTAATTGGCGTTATCACAGTGAGGGGTTAATAATGGATAAGCTGAAAGCGTGGTTTGTTAGCATCTCTGCGCGTGAACAGAAGTTGGTTATAGTGGCGGCTGCGGTGGCCATTATTGGCATTTTCTATTTTGCTATCTGGTCTCCTTTGACCAGCGCATTGGAAACTCAAGGCCTTGCATTAAATAGCGAAAAGCAACTGCTTACTTGGGTTAATGAACAATCAGGTCGCGCCATTGTTTTACGCCAGTCATCGAATAAAACCTCATTTAACGGTTCTTTAACCCAAGTGGTAAATCAAACTACCCGAAGTGCGAATATTCCTGTGGCGCGAATGCAGCCCCAAGGGGAGGAGTTAGTTGTTTCTTTAGACCAAGTCGTCTTTAATGACTTTTTACGATGGCTTAACGTACTTGAAAAGCGAGGCGTTGTTATTCTTCAGTCCGATGTGTCAGAGGTCGACGAGCAAGGTTTTGTTCAGGTTAGACGTTTACAGTTAGGAAAATCGTAAAGTGAAGCGTTGGCAGTGGATTATATTAGCACTTCTTGCTTACCTAATACTATTACTGGTATACATGCCCGCACGTTATGTCACCAGTTACGTGCAAGAAAGTACCCAGAATCAGCTCAGGTTTACAGGGGTAGCGGGAACGCTTTTTTCAGGAACATCCCAAAGCTTGTCTTATGAAGGTCTGCGCGTCACTAATATCAAATGGGACTTATCGCCCTTGGCCTTGCTATGGTTACAAGCAAGCCTTGATATAAGAGGCGGTGCAATTAGAAACAGCGAACAAATCTATATAGATGGGAATATCAATCTCTCCATCTTAAATCCGGCACAGGTAAATCTTAGTAATGCCAGAATATTTGCACCCGCGAAGCTTTTATTGTCACAGGTAAATTTACCTGTAGCGGTAACGGCTTTAGGAAGATTCAGGCTAGATATTGCGAATTTTAAGTTTAATGAAGGCTGTCAGCAACTAAACGGACAGGGAAGCTGGTTACAGGCTGGGGTGAATATTGAAGGGAGTCCTTTAGATTTAGGCAGTTTTGACGCACTGTTGTCGTGTGAGTCACCCGCCTTCGTGCTTGACGTTTCGCCCGAAAACGGCTTAGCATTAGATGCTAAAATCAGTTTTGACCAAAATGGCAATTACGCTGCCGTTGGTACGTTCTCTATCCCATCTGACTTTCCTAACGACATCAGGCAAGGCGCTAGTTTTTTTGGAGAGTCACTGGGTCAAGGCCGTTACGCGTTAGATATAAAATCGCGATAATTGTTTAAAGAAATATCTCTCATTCAAACAAATCAGCGTTTACAAAGCGGCTCAATGCAAGAATAGTGGCCGATTTATAGATACTCATTCTGGTTTCTAAACCGTCTGTTAGCTGGCCAATGGCGCCCCCCTTTTGTTTGATATTCACTGTATTGAAAAGCTCGTCCATTGCACACCCTAATTCAATTCCATTTTGCAGGTTTTCATATACACGCATAGGTAAAGGAAGGGTTGCAGACTGTCCAAACACTCTATCTTTGCCGTTTGAGATACAAATTACCGCGAATGTTTTGGGGCCATCAGAGAATACATCAACGCCGCCTTCAAAAGCGATGTAATAGTCTGCTTGCTGAGACTCAATAGCTCTATCTACACGATTATTGGCACCTAAATGCGTTTCCTCAAAGTTCATAGGCTGATTGGAAACACCTGAATCGACATCTATAGTGATAAGTTCCACTGACCTGTTAAATACCAGTGAGAAGGCCTCTTTAGCGGCATTTATTTTCACAGGGTTTGCGGATGCAACGGCAACGATAAGAGAAGAAGTCGAACGGTTTTTTGTCATTTTAAACCTTAGTAACCACGATGTATCTATACACCTAGTAATGCTTAAGCCACATACGGCTCATCTATAATAGACTGTAATAAATCGTAATAATTATTGGTATGCAGATGATTTGCTATTGTCGTATCTGGCAGTTGGCTATCTGGGTTGGTAATGCCTAAAGTATAGGCAATACCAAACTCTTTAGCTGCATCGAGGATCCGCTCGCCATCGTCAACAAACAGGGTACTTTGGGGCTCAAACTTGAGATGGTTATGTAACTTCTTCCAAAGAAGCTGAAACTCCTTAGGTACGCCAAACTGATGCGTTGATATAAGTGTGTCAATGTGATCGTTCAACTGCGTCTTTTCAACTTTTAACGATAGGCTGTCTGGGTGAGCATTTGTGACTAAAACAACTCTGCGATTACTTTCACGTAAAGCATCTAAAAAAGCGATACTGTCCTTGCGGATAGTAATGAGGTGCGCAAGCTCTAATTTTGCTTCCATTATATCGAGTTGCAAGCGATCGGCCCAATAATCCAAGCAGTACCACTGCAATTTACCTTGAACTTGCGCAAAAGCTTCTTTAAGTTCTTTGTGACATGACTGCGGTGACCTTCCTGTCTTTTCAGCATACTTTTTAGGCAAGTGATGCAGCCAAAATTGATTATCAAAGTGCAAATCTAAGAGGGTGCCATCCATGTCCAATAAAACAGTTTCAATCTTATGCCAAGGTAAGAGTGCCAAGCGTTTATCCTTATGCTAAAGTCATATATTAATTTTGTATTATATCCTGTGAAGTCGTAATGAGTAAAACAAACCAAGAAAATAAATTACCCGAAATAAATGCGCGAGCGGTGGTCGCCAAAAGCCGTTTTTTTAAAGTAGAGAGAGTTGATTTAACCTTCAGCAATGGGGCAACCAGAGAGTTTGAGCGTATGTCAGGCAGCGGCCGAGGTGCAGTGATGGTAATCCCATTAACTGACGACAACCATATTCTACTCATAAGGGAATATTCGGCAGGCACTCACTCATATCAGCTAGGCTTTCCTAAAGGCCTAATAGATCCTGGAGAAACTCCTATTCAAGCCGGTAATAGAGAACTGCAGGAAGAAGTTGGGTTTAAAGCTGAGCAATTTTTGCCGCTAAAAGATCTCTCCATGGCACCTACATTTTTTGATGCAAAAATGAATGTGCTAATAGCCCAAGATTTAACTGAATCCCACTTAGAGGGTGATGAGCCTGAGCCTCTTCAAGTGGTAAGATGGTCGCTAGATAATATTGATGAATTACTTGGCCAAGAAGATTTTAATGAGGCAAGAAGCGTTGCTGCACTGCTTTTGTTGGAACGTTGGAGAAAGTCTCAATGATGTCGCAGTCTCTTAGCGACTTACTGGAAATAGCAAAACAAGCGGCAACTAAGGCGGGTATTGAAGTATTAGCCATATACGATAAAGGTGATTTCCAGGAGTATCAAAAGGAGGATGAAAGCCCCGTTACTAGTGCTGACTATTGCGCCAATGAAATCATCATGGAGATGTTGGCAAGACTCACCCCAAACATTCCGATTATGTCAGAAGAATCGCCTATTCCGGCGCTTAAAGACAGAGCCAATTGGACTCGCTATTGGTTAATTGATCCTATTGATGGAACGCAGGAATTTATTGCACGTTCGGGTGATTTTGCTATCAATATTGCGCTGATTGAAGACCATCAGCCCGTTATTGGAGTGATTTATTGGCCATGTGGAGAGTCACTGTATTTCGCAAGTAAGGAGAGCGGTGCATATAAGCGCTGCTCACGTGAAACCAAGCCAATCAGCGTTAGACGCTTCAGTGTGCCAAGTGAAGACGTAATAATGATTGCTATTAGCCGAAGGCAGTCACGGGAAAAAATCTTTGAGCGCTTAAGCGATAAACGTTCATATCAAACATTACCTGCAGGCAGTTGCTCACTCAAAGCCTGCTTTATCGCTGAAGGCGCCGCTGATGTATTTTTGCGTTTGGGGGCAACGGGCGAATGGGATACAGGTGCTTCGCAATGCATCATAAATGAAGCTGGGGGAGCTATCATGGCTGCCACTTTTGACCCTATCACCTACAATCAGCGAGAAAGTGTGACTAATCCAGACTTCGTTGTTTTGGGCGACAAAAGAGTCGCTTGGAACAGCGTAATTCAATATAGATAAACTTAATTTGTTCTTAGCTGAAGAGCCTCGAAAATTTTGAAGCCTTTGCAATTGCATAGGTTCTTTATGTCCTGGACAGTCTGAAACCTAAACGAAGTTAACCTCTAGACTGTCTAGAAGATAACTCTGGCCTAATTCTGGACAGTCCAGAGGTTAACTTTATTTTTATTTCAAACACTTCAAAAGTTCATTCATGCGCGATAATATTTACCGACTCATGTTCCTCTGAATATTCAATGGCGGCGACGCCGTCATTTAGCTGGCGTTTTACCATAGCAACCTTTTCATCTAAGGACATTTCTACCTCGCCATAGTCGGTGCCATCGCGTAATACAATACTTTCAATTAAACTGCTTAGGGTGTCAGGATCTAAATCTTGATGGGGGACTAACATAAAAACTCACTCAAAAAATGGGTAATGCGCTGCGGTAGCCAAAGCTTGCTCCTTGCACTTAAGCTTTCTAAAAAGCCCACATGACCGCCGAACTCGCTCAGTTCATACGCTACATGCTTATTAATTAACGGCGGACCTGGTATAACCCTGTCATCCATAAAAGGGTCATCTTTTGCATGAAGAATTAAGGTTGGCTTATCAATAAGCACCAGATCATGTAAAGCACTACATTTTTCGTAATAGTCATTCGCGTCACGAAAACCATGCAGCACGGAAGTTATATGCTCGTCAAATTCAAAAAAGGTCGTCATTTTAGCAATATCCGCCAATGACACCTTCAAGCTAGCCGTCATATCGACTGTTTGCATTTTCGTAAGAAGGTTACGTTTCATGCTTTTCATCAAATGCCATTGATACACGCGAGAAAAGCCTACTTGAATTGCAGCTGATGAGGCTGCCAAATTTAGCGGGGCCGATACACAAATACTGGCTTTAATGGGTAAATAGGCATGGTGCGCCATAAGTTTCATCAACATATTACCACCTAAGGAAAACCCGACCGCAAAAAGCGGTTTATCTGCGTATCGTGCTTTTATAATAGGCACCAAAAACTGCGCATCAAAAGTTGCCCCAGAATGATAGGCTATAGGCATCAAATTAGGCTCGCCGCTGCAGCCCCGAAAATGCATTACCACGCAGCCCAGTCCAATTGCGTTCAATTCAAATATTACATGTTTGATGTAATGCGATTGGCTTGAACCTTCCAAGCCGTGAAAAAGTATCGCTATACCCCTCACATTGACTGACTTGTGCGGCATTGCCCAAGCTAAATCGATAAAATCACTGTCGGGCGTTTGAATGCGTTCATTAATATAGTTAATTTGCGGTGAGCGAACCAACATTTTCGACAGTACTGTTTGCACATGCGCGTTTTGCAACCATGGCTTAGGCTTAAAGTTAGCCGCACTAATACGGCCAAATTTCGTCTTAACTGAATCAATCATTGGCGGTTACAACGAAGGTGCTGGCTAGCTTTTTTTTGCGCATTGAGAAATTCTTCTAATATATCTGCAATATCGCATATTATTGAGCGCTTATCTTCCCCAGCGAGGCTTTTCATGGCTGCTAACAAAGTATCATCATAGAATCCGCTAGTGACATATGATTGAGATTCGCTTACAAAAAACGTTACAAGATCAATCATTAAAGCTTGCTGTTTTTTTTCAAGAGCAAGCTCCTGAGCTAGCAAATCCTTATATTCTAGGGTCTTATAATCCGTCAAACCCTGGGCAATATTATCAGCTTTAAGCGACCTTCTTTTTTGGCGAATGTTTGAGGTTAGACTGTCCAGAATCTGATTATTATCGTTTATTGCGTAAATATTGTCAGTTGTCAAACCCACGTTTTTAGTGCGCAGGTACATCATTAACAGCACAATATTTACGTTCAAATCAGCGTTATCTTGTACCAACATCAAATTTTCTTGATTACTACCTGGAAAGTAAAACTGCAGCGAGTAGTCGAAAAACTCGTCGCTAGACAGTCTAGGAATTAACGCTTCGCGCATTAACTAGCGGCCTTGTCACGGTCAAATTCAGCTTGAGCCTGCTCTAGCCCTTCTTGAGAGTCTAGCCACTGCATTTCTAATTCATCTATTTGATTTTTCGCGTCAACTTGTTTGGCTATTATCGCATTTAATAAATCTTTATTATCAGCATCATATAAGGCTGGATCAGTCATTTTAGTTTCACTTTCTTGTAAAATACTTTGATACTTGGCAATGTGCTTTTCACACTTGGCAATATCTTCACGAAACGCTTTGGTCGACTGGCGAAACAACGCTTCCATTCTCTTGAGTACTTTTTTATCGATACTTGGCGTCTCATCTTTTTTACCTGTCACCGCCATGGTTTTTCTATCTGTTTTATTCGCAAACAACCATTTTTGATAGTCGCTTAAGTCGCCTGAAAAAGCACTGATCTCGCCGCTGTCGACTAAATAGAAATCATCGCACACGCTTTCAAGTAAATAACGGTCGTGCGACACAATTACCATCGCGCCTTCAAATGACTGCAGCGCATAAGCAAGTGCTTCGCGCATGTTCATGTCAAGATGATTTGTAGGCTCATCGAGCAGCAGTAAATTCGGTTTTGAATACACAATTAATGACAATACCAAACGCGCTTTTTCGCCACCCGACATGGGCGCGACCTTTTTTAAGGCCTCGTCCCCATGAAAGCCAAAACCGCCTAAATAATCTCTTATTTGCTGATCGGTTAAGCGCCGGTCAAGCGCAAGTAGGTGATCAAAAGCGGAGTTTTCTAAATTTAATGC
This sequence comes from Glaciecola punicea, assembly GCF_001756615.1. NCBI lineage: Bacteria > Pseudomonadati > Pseudomonadota > Gammaproteobacteria > Alteromonadales > Alteromonadaceae > Glaciecola > Glaciecola punicea. The sequence continues at coordinate 51,949 of NZ_LZXY01000004.1, read as the reverse complement.
TTGCACTTGATGTTGCGCAAAGTAACCGATTTTAAGCCCAGCAGATGTAGTATAACGCCCTTGCAAAGGGGTAATTTCATCGGCCAATAACTTAATAAAGGTCGATTTACCTGCACCATTTCGACCCAGCAAGCCAATACGGCTGCCAGGCACTAAATTTAAGTGAATGTTAGATAAAATAGTAGTCGTGTCATATCCAAGCTGAATATCTTCCATATTAATCAGCGGATTAGGCAGTTTATCAGGATCTCTAAACGCAAACGAAAACTCATTTGCAGCCTGAATAGGCAATAAAGCCTCCATTTTTTCCAGCTGTTTCACACGACTTTGTGCCTGTTTAGCCTTACTCGCTTTGGCCTTAAAACGCAGGATAAAAGACGTTAAATGCTGTTTTTTCTGCTGCTGCTTTTCATATTGCTTTTGCGCTAGCGCCATTCGTTCGGCGCGCTGTTTTTGGTAGCTTGAGTAGTTACCCGTATAGCTAACAAGCTGTTTGTCTTCAAAACTGACAATCACGTTCGCACAAGAATCAATAAAAGCTTGATCGTGAGATATTAGCAAAAGGGTACCAGGGTACTGCTGCAAATAGTCTTGTAGCCAAATGACCGCATCTAAATCAAGGTGATTGGTGGGCTCATCTAGCAGTAACAAATCTGAGGGGCACAGTAGCGCCCGGGCTAAATTTAGACGCATTTGCCAGCCGCCGGAAAAATTCGCAACCTGTAATGACAAATCTGCCTCACTAAAACCTAAACCAGCTAGTATAGTAGACGCTCTAGCTTGGACGTCATAGACGCCAGCATGTTCCAACTTTTCATGCAGTTGCGCAATTAATTCACCGTCGTTATTCGCCTCAGCTAGCACAAGACGCTTCTCAATGTCCCGAAGCGCCGTATCTCCATCGATAACATAGTCACGTGTGGTGCGACTCGTGTCATCAATGTATTGTGCAATTGCCACTACATGCCAATGTTTTGCGACTGAATACTCACCCGCGTCAGGCGTAATTTGATTCAGCAATAAAGAAAAAAGACTCGACTTACCGCAGCCGTTTGGACCAATAATAGCGACTTTTTGGCCAGAAAAAATCTCCAAGTCAGAGGACTCTATGAGCGTTTTGATACCGCGTTGTAAACCCAGTTTTTGTAATTTAATCATAGCATCGACTTAAATAAAGGTGGCGCGCAGAATAACAAAATTTCGCATGTTGATCATTAGTTACTGTATGTAGGTATACTAGTAACACGTTACCTAACTAATATAGAGCCAATGACAAACAAGACTAAAAAGCGTTTTATCGCAGGAGCTAAGTGTCCAAGCTGTAAGAGCCTTGACACACTAATGTTATATTTTGAAAACAATGTTGAGAAGCTAGCGTGTGTGAGTTGTGATTACAAAGAAACTCAAACCACTAAAGAAGTCACAAAAGCGAGTAAAACAAACAGCGGCGTTATTGGGGTTTTCAAGCCTGATTAACCTACACATAAAGAGTAACATCTATATTAGTAATGCGGGGGAAGTTCTACTTGTTCATTAATGTGCCCTTCAGATGAAGGCATTGACTTGATCTTATCCGCCATTTTACGCAGGACTTCTTCTATTTTGTTGATTTTATCTTGCTGCTGAATAATCGTTAGGTTTAACATTTCAATAGTATCTTCTTGATATGCAAGTTTAATCTCAAGTGATTCTAATGCATCTTTCATTGAATTGTTTGTCATTGCTTGTTTACCTCATACCCTTATGTATAAATTTGGCGCCTATGATTAGTTATCAACTGCCCATTTTTCAAAATTGCCGTTGCTTGCTATTGATACCGTTGTGCTACCATCATAATCACCGTCTTTTTAAAACTTCACGCTGGCGACTAAATTGAGTCCCACGCTCTGATGACGCTATAAATCTAACTGTGTATTTGAACGCAAGTCATACACTTTTGCCTTCCCACTCACCTCAGAAACAACCGCAAGTTGCTTTTTAAAATCGATATCAGCCGCATGTACGCTACTTAAGGATAGATTCGTACGGCTTATAGGGGTCGTATCGGGTATCGGGTATCGTGCAGATGCCTAAAAGTAGCGCGAGTGCTATAAAAACAAAAATAAATGCGGTCTATTTACTGACAAGGGTTTCACTTTGCTTTGAAGAATATTAACATATGGCTTAGTATAAACCATGAATAAATAAAAACACCATAAAGCATACCTTTTATATGTTAGGAGATAATTAATGAAGAAGGCACCACTTACACTAATAATCGCTACTACATTGGCGCTGTCTGCATGTAGCAACGACAATGCAGCACAACAAGAAGCCAATGATACATTGACAACTTATACCACCGAAGTTGGCCAAGAGTCGTATGCACTTGGCGCTCGTATGGGTATATATGCACAAGAACAAGTTGCTGTTCAAGATGAGCTTGGTTTACAAAGCGATAAAGCCGCGCTTCTAGCTGGTTTTACCGATGGATTTAACGGAAACTCTCAGTACAGTGATGAAGAAATAGACGCTTATGTTCAGGCTTTTGCTATGAAATTTCAAGCAGCGGAACAAACAGAGCAAGCCGCTCTTATTGAGGCAGGCAAAAACTATCTAGTTGAAAATGCTAAGCGCGAAGAAGTGGTTACAACTGATTCTGGCCTACAATATGAAGTCCTTACCGAAGCTGAAGGCGCTAATCCTAAGGCTGGAGATACCGTGCGCGTTCATTACCATGGCACATTAGTTGACGGCACCGTATTTGACTCATCAGTTAATAGAGGCGAGCCCGCAGAATTCCCGCTTAACCGCGTGATCCCAGGGTGGACAGAAGGCGTGCAGTTAATGGAAGTAGGCAGTAAGTATCGCTTTTATATTCCAAGTGAATTAGCATACGGTCAGCGCGCAACAGGCGCAATTCCGGCTAACTCTACATTGATCTTTGACGTTGAATTACTCGCAATAGCGCCTTTCACTGATTAGACTCATTAAGTAAACGCGGATCAGCGTGACATTGACCTTATATTAAGCGCAGTAGCTTACATACTGCGCTTTTTTTGGTTTTTGTATGCGCAAGCCTACAAGCTATTAATAGCGCTATGTAAAAGATTTTTTCTTAAGGTAATTAATATTTTGTGTATGCAGACAGCTTCAGACATATCAAGACGCTTTTCAATTACACCAGCTTTTAATGAATGACTCTAGATTATGAGGACACCGCTTCTAACCAGTAATGGTCTCATACAACTTAACGCTGAGCTTGACCACTTATGGCGAACCGAGAGACCAGCGGTGACTAAAAAAGTGACATGGGCGGCCAGTTTAGGCGACCGCAGCGAAAACGCAGACTATCAGTATAATAAAAAGCGACTGCGTGAAATTGACCGTCGCGTGCGCTATTTGCGCAAAACCTTGGAAAACTCTACGGTGGTAGCTTACTCACCGCAGCAAGAAGGGCGTGTGTTTTTTGGCGCGTGGGTAAAAGTTGAGAATGAAAACGGCGCAGTGAAATCTTTTCAGATCGTAGGATATGATGAGATTTTTGGTAAAAAGGACGCTATTTCTATCGACTCTCCCATGGCAAGAGCACTATTGAAAAAAGAAGAAGGCGACTGTGCAGTCGTGAAAACTCCAGTAAGCACATCGCAGTGGAAAATATTAAAAATATGGTATACAAAAACATGAAACTACATGCTAAGTATGTCATCTATCGCTATAATTACGGTGAAGAAATTGATCACGTAATCAAGTACTCGTCCTAGTGTTGCCCCTTGCAACTACATCCTAACCCTACATGTCTTTATTGGATTTTATTGAATGATTATTGAAAAAATTGCAGCAGAGCTTGGCGCCACATCAGGCCAAATTAAAGCGGCAGTGACCTTACTAGACGACGGCGCCACCGTGCCATTTATAGCCCGCTATCGCAAAGAAATTACGCAAGGTTTAGACGATATTCAACTCAGAAAGCTCGAACAGCGCCTTGGTTATTTGCGTGAGTTAGAAGCCCGCCGCGCGGTTATTTTAAGATCCATTAGTGAACAAGGAAAGCTTAGCGACGCGCTTGCAGGTAAAATAAACTCGGTAGAAAATAAAACTGAACTGGAGGATTTATATTTACCGTTTAAGCCTCGCAGGCGCACCAAGGGTCAAATTGCGATTGAGGCTGGCTTAGCGCCACTAGCAAACATTCTCCTAACCAACAAAGACGCTGATCCGCAGGCGTGTGCAACCAATTATGTCGACAACAGCAAAGGTATCGAAGATATAAAAGCAGCATTAGACGGCGTCAAGTTTATTTTAATGGAGGAGTTTGCTGAAAATGCTTCTGTATTAATGAAAGTTCGTCAGTATTTATTGCAACATGCTCACTTCACCAGCAAAGTAGTACCTGGCAAGGAAAAACAGGGTGAAAAATTTAGAGATTACTTTAATTTTTCAGAAAAACTCAGCCTAGTACCTTCACATCGTGCATTGGCAATATTTAGAGGTCGCAATGAGGGCATGCTTCAGGTTACTTTGGACAGTGAACCTGCCAATCCCGAGAACAAAGGCGAGGCATGCGAACGTATAATATTACATACGCTTAATTTAGACTGCCATACTCAAAGCGCACGAGATGAATGGCTTAAGCTTGCCGTTGTGTGGACATGGCGTGTTAAAATTAGTCAGTATATGGAAACCGAATTATTCGCTCAATTGCGCGAAAAGTCAGAAAGCGAAGCAATTGACGTTTTTGCTAAAAATCTGCAAGATTTACTCATGGCAGCTCCTGCGGGACCAAAGGTCACCTTAGGCCTTGATCCTGGCTTAAGGACCGGCGTTAAGACAGCTGTGTTAGACGCAACTGGCAAAGTATTGTCAAGCGCGACAATATTCCCTCATCAGCCTCAAAATCAATGGGACAAATCTTTGCGCACCTTAGCCAATATCTGCAAGCAGCATAAAGTTGAGTTAGTTAGCATTGGAAATGGCACCGGCTCGCGCGAGACCGACAAACTGGTAGGCGAAATGATGAAAGCAAATCCTGATTTAGCTTTGCAAAAACTAGTCGTGAGTGAAGCCGGCGCGTCGGTGTACTCGGCCTCAGAACTAGCGTCTAACGAGCTGCCGGACCTGAATGTATCTATTCGCGGCGCGGTCTCCATTGCCAGACGTTTACAAGATCCATTGGCCGAGCTGGTTAAAATTGAGCCCAAAGCAATTGGCGTTGGACAGTATCAGCATGATGTTAATCAAAGTAAGCTTGCCACATCGCTTGATACCGTAATAGAAGATTGTGTGAACGCGGTTGGCGTGGATTTAAACACCGCTTCGCCTGCCCTGCTAGCGCATGTATCAGGTTTAAATAAGACACTAGCAAATAATATCGTATATTTTAGAGATACCAATGGGGCATTTACCGATCGCAGTTCGCTTAAGAAAGTTGCCCGCTTAGGGCCTAAGGCTTATGAGCAGGCAGCTGGTTTTTTGCGCGTTATGAACGGTAAAAATCCGCTGGATAAATCAGCCGTGCATCCAGAGGCCTACGAAATAGTGACTACCATTATTGCAAAAACTGGCGGCGCGGTTAATGACGTACTAGGTAACAAAACCCTATTGCAACACCTTGATCCAAAGGAGTTTGTAACACCAGCATTCGGGCTACCCACTATTACTGACATCATTTCAGAATTAGAAAAGCCTGGCCGTGATCCTCGTCCCGAATTTAAAACCGCCAAGTTCAACGAATCAGTTTCTACAATGAATGATTTAGAAATTGGCATGGTACTAGAAGGTGTGGTCAGTAATGTTGCTAACTTTGGTGCTTTTGTCGATATAGGTGTACATCAAGACGGACTAGTACATATATCGGCGATTACTAGCAAGTTCATAAAAGACCCGCGCGAAGTCGTTAAAACTGGGGATATTGTTAAGGTAAAAGTGACAGAGTTTGATATAAGCCGCAAACGCATATCGTTAACAATGAGATTGGATGAGCCTGCACACACAGCCTCTTCAAGCAAGAATGAAAGACCGCAAGCAAAGCATGACAAGCCTAGCGCCAAGAAAAGTGGAGCCCCTTCTTCATCGAGAGGCCACGCATCGCAAAAATCCGTGCCGGTAAACAATGCGATGATGGGAAATGCATTTGCTGACGCCTTTGCTAAGGCTAAAAAATAGCACTCAGGAAGTAATAGTGAGGCGCTTATGGACACGCTAAACCTCGTCCGATAAGCGCTGATTGCTTCATAAGCCTGCGCTTTAGCTTTAAATCTAGACTCGCAACACTCCATAGCGCCAGACCAAATACCCCTATTTACACCTACCTATACGTGAACACTATATTCAAGTTATTTTGCTTACTCAAACCATACTCCCGAACAGCTCTCACTTAACAATTTTAGTGATACACTTTTTACATAGTGAAGATGACCTTTTAGAAGCAGCAACTCCTACTGTAAATGGCACAAAAAATAATAGATCAAAATGAATAAACATAAGCTTTTAAAACAACTAATTAAAGCGGTATCAGATGCAATTGGCAATAGATGTTGCTTTCTTTGTCATCAAACTAGCTTGCTATTAGTGTGCAAATGTTGTCTTCATGAAACTAAATTACCTCTGTTCCCAGCGCCGGGACACAATTTATTAGACTATCCGCCGGTTTATGACAACTTAGTGCCTGCTGCTTATGAATCGTTAATTGCATTAGGAGAATATAGCGGAGTGCTGAAAGGCCTAATTAATCAGCTAAAATTCTCTAGCAAACCATTAGCCGCGCAGGTGCTAGGAGAACTTTTTACTGCTTATTTAGGCCCTAGAATGAGGATGCAACATTCTATACCAGAAGCCTTGGTGCCTATCCCACTAGCTAACAGACGTCATGTAAAAAGACAGTACAATCAATCCAGACTGCTATCATGTGCGCTGGCGAGTCACTTTAATATAAGGAGCATAGACGGCCTAAAAAGAATAAAATACACCCATCAACAATCAACGCTTGACCGTGCAGACCGCCAACTTAATATCCGCCAAGCGTTTGCTATTCACCGACCATTAGACGTAGGATCAATTGCCATTGTCGATGACGTTATTACCACGGGAGCAACGGTGAATGAAGCCTGTGCAACAATACAGCAGGCTTACCCAGATATTAGCGTTAGTGTGTGGTGTGTGGCCGCCACTCTCGGCTAGCGACGTTTATTTTACATTAGGCCCGACAGATATAAGGCATTCGCCGTCAGCTTATTAGTACCATCCCAATAGCCTCTAAAGTGCACATTATCTACGAATCCAATCACAACGCCACTCCCTTTCTTAACGGCGACAATCGCCGCGGTGTTGCGGATCAACGCTTGCATTTCATCGGCTGAGTATCCCGCCATTAAAGGCTCGCTTGAATATGTTGCAATGTCTTCAAAAGGGTTGTCAGTAACGTTTAGCACCATGTTGTCAGTTTTGAACAGAGGCAGCATGTTTCGTTCAAATCCAAAAAATAGAGGATGAGATAAATCAATATTACTTTGATAAACCGCACCTGCCACTAACTTTTTAGCAGCCAAAGCGTCTTGATCGCCAAACGCTAGCGCTTTGGTTGAAAATGCCGCGTTCACGGTATCTTTAGAAACAGTTTCATTATTTATCCAATCATTTTTGGCAAACCAAGTCACTGCCGATTTTTGGCCGATTAGTACGCCGCCTTCGGTTATCCACGTCTCCAATCTCTTAGTCAACGAGTCACTCAAGTCATCGTAGCGACCTGATGCAAAGATAATATGTGAATATCTTTCAACACTTCTGCTGCCAAGATCAGATAAGTCCCAAATGGTCACCGGTACGCCTAAGCTCGTGTCGAGATAGTGCCATATTTCACCTACCTCATTGCTAGAAGTGCCCTTTCCACCAATCAATAACACCTCAGGTTTTTCTACTTTTGCAAGCTGAGGAGAACCCAAATCAATTCCTGTCGTGGTTAGGCCTGACGTAATCGTGTGCACCTCAATATTATATTGTTTAGCATAGCCATTAAGCAATGAGGCTAAGGCGTCTGGCTGTTGTAAAGCTGCCGGTATAACGATTGCCCCTTTACTAAAGGCTATCTCACCGCGTGGAGTTTTTGCAGTGAAATTTGCACCTGCGGCTCTCACTTGTACATCATGCTCTAGCAAGCTCTGCAGCATAGTAGGCGCTTGATGATCAAACCACTCAAACACGTAGGCATATTCATTTTCAACTATATTCACTTTTTTAGGCTGTGGAGACTGCCAATCGGCAAGCTTCAATTTACGGCTTAACGATGGCTTTATCGCCGCATAAGGTAAGTTAAACGCCAGACCAATATTCCAATTTGAAACATCATAAAAGGTGTTGTCGGTAAAGCGCTGACGCTCACTAAACAAAGATTGAATTAAACGATACTGATTTTGCGCCAATGGAACAAAAATAGCATTGTTAGCACGGTAGGTAAAATCATCCACTTCGATGTCTTGTGTCACTAACTTCAGCTCTATTTTATGCGACTTTAATATATCAACCATACGCTCGAAACGTGACTCATCTGCGCCTTGGCTCACTAAAAAACCACTTAGTTCATCGTCGTTTATCAGCTTTCGAGTATCCCTATAAAATTGCTTTTGATAAGCTAAAATGGCAGCTTTATTTGCCACTGCGCCATCGAAGGTCGAAATAGTCGTGGTAATCTGATTTTGTATGGTGCGCGGAAAACTCAATAGACCATTCATAGATTCTTGTAAATGCCCTCGACTACTGGCTTGTTCAAATAAGATACCAATACTGCCATGAGCATCCGGATATGTAGACCCTTTACCATAATAAAAGTCATCAAAACTTTCCTCCGTGTAATACAGTTGTTTGTCTGCGTCTAATGCTTTTGCGTGAAACTCCCCCAGTGCGGCCGTTAAAGTCACATTTTGTGACGGCGTCCAAGGATTTTTTCGCGAAGGAACACCAGGCTGAAAAAAGTACGTACTGTTCGTGCCCATTTCGTGAAAATCAGTCAGAATATGCGGGCGCCATTTATGAAATTGCTCAATACGCGCTTGCGATTCAGGGTGAGTAAGTAATAACCAATCTCTATTTAGATCAAACCAATAATGATTAGTTCGACCCGACGGCCAATGCTCAATGTGTTCTCTATGCATAGGATCTGACACCAGGTTTTGGCCCTTGTGCATATTGGCCCACTGCGCAAATCTAGCCAGTCCATCAGGGTTTAAAGCAGGGTCGAGCAAAATAACATTTTCACTTAATAATTTGTCTACCTCAGGACTATTTGAAGCCGCTAAATGATAGGCAATAAGTAAAGCCGCATTGCTCCCCGATGGCTCATTTCCATGCACACTGTATCCCATATAAATAATTAGCGGCGCGTCAGGCTCTTTCGCTGTTCCGTTTGCAATGCTGTCTATGTGCGTTGCTTTTAAGGTATCAATATTTTCATGATTTTCGGGTGATGTTATGGTCAACAACACTAGCGGCCGCTGCTCATGGGTTCGGCCTGTCTCGGTCAACGTGATCCTGTCAGACTTTTCAGCTAGCAGCTCCATATAACGCACTAATTGGTCATGCCTAACGTGCCAGGTACCAACAGGATAGCCCAACACATCTGCTGGCAGCGGAATATCGGCGTCATAATTTTGGTCTTGAGGTAAGTACTGTAAATCACTTAATTGCGTAGTCGCAAAAATTTGAAATGAAACAGCAAATAGTATTATTGAACGAATGGCAAGTCTGAAAAAACTTTTCAACATGTGGGCTCTCTTGTAGATAATCATTTTAAAATAAACAACATATATTGATTGTCGCTTAAAATCTTACGAAAGTATAATTTCATCTTTATTTAGCCACAATAAACATTTCTTATTGTAATTTTAGAAAATGATTAATACTTGAGTGTTTTACTCGGGTAATATTTGCTACAATGCTCACACAAACATGATAGAGGTGAACATGATAAATATTTCTGAATCTGCCCAAACACATTTTGGCAAGCTTTTAGCACAACAAGAAGCTGGGACGCATATCCGCGTTTTTGTGATTAACCCCGGAACATCTAAAGCTGAGTGCGGAGTGTCTTACTGCCCACCGGATGCGGTTGAACCACAAGATTTAAGGCTAAACTTCAACGGTTTTGACGCTGTTGTTGATGAAGAGAGCATACCGTTTTTAGAAGAAGCACAAATTGATTTTGTGACCGATCAGATGGGATCACAGCTAACGCTGAAAGCACCAAACGCAAAAGCGCGCAAAATTGCTGACGATGCATCCCTTATTGACCGTATTAACTACATGATTGAGTCTGATGTAAACCCTATGCTAGCCAGCCACGGTGGCCAGGTTTCGCTAGTTGAAGTTACCGAAGACGGCGCAGCGGTACTTCAATTTGGCGGCGGCTGTAATGGGTGTTCCATGGTTGATGTAACCTTGAAAGACGGTATTGAAAAACAAATGCTAGAGCAGTTCAAAGGTGAAATAACCAGTGTGAAAGATGCCACAGAGCATGAAGCCGGTGAGCATTCATACTACTAAGAAATAACCAGAACTTCAAAAAGCGAGATTTTTCTCGCTTTTTTTATAGTAAATATTCAGGCTTTTGTGTGTACAAATAAGCGTAATAGCCACCCAACAAGATACCCCTAAAACTAAGAAATACCAACATCGCATACCAAAGCGACATATTGCCACTGTCCTGCCACCACCACCATGTAGGTAAAAAACCCACTATGGTACTTATAAACATACTGTCGCGCATCGGCTTTCCTAAACTCAAGCCCACAAATACACCATCAAACAAATAGCACCAATGAGACAGCAGCGGAATTAGTATTACAATAAATGCATAGTCTGCCATGAGGCTCACCACCTCTTGATGGTGGGTAAGTAAGTTAACAATCAGACTGTCTAGAAAGTAAAAAAGTAACGAATATACAATCGCAAAAAAAGATGACCAAATAAGCCCAACGTTCACATACAAATTAAGCTGAGCTTTATTCTTTTGAGCTTTTGCCTCTCCTATTAATGCCTCGACCGCATTTGCTACCCCGTCCAAGCCTAAGGCTATTAGAGCAAAAAACTGCATAATGATGGCGTTCACAGCAGCAGCCTGCGCACCGTATTGAGCCCCCTTCAAGGTGATAAAAGCAAGGGTAAACTGCAGAATGAGATTACGCACGAACATGTGGCTATTTAAGGACAGGATCTGCTTTAGTTGCGTAAACGTAAACCAAGACCTAACCAGCATAAGTTTCAATCTAGACTGTCCAGAGATAGAAAAAAGGCGAAAATATTTGTGGTTTAGGAGGTATTTGTGAACCATGAAAAACCCAATAAACATCATTAGGTATTCTGCACAGACGGTTGCCGCTGCAACGCCTTTTACCCCAAACCCTAGGCCGTACACGAATGTCAGACTTAGCAGTATGTTTGCTAAATTTATAATAACCTGCAGAATCAGCACGTACTTGGTTTTTTGCTGGCCTATTAGCCAGCCAATCAATACCATATTGATTAACGTTGCCGGTGCCCCCCACACGCGAGTATAAAAATAGGCTTCAACGTTAATTTTGAGTGCATCGTTAGCTTGTGCAAAATATAAACCCCCTTTAACCACCAAGGTTTGACTCACTAATATTGCGACAGCTAGTCCGAGCGCGAGTAAGATTCCCTGTAACAAAACTTTGCAGCTATCAATCGGGTTTTTATTGATCGACTGAGCGCTTAAACCAGTGATCGACATTTTCATAAACCCGCATACCCAATACAGCTGCGTAATAATGAGACTGCCTATTGCCGCGCCTGCCATTATTGTGACGTCGTCCATTCGTCCTAAAATAGCGGTATCTACTAGGCCCAATATGGGGGTGGTAACGTTTGCCAAAATAAGTGGAAATGCTAGATAAAGGACGCGCGCATGGGGTTTTGCAGTTAAAATAATATGCTTTTTTCCTACTTAAGATTGTGTCGCATTACTATTGGCGCTGTATGCAAAATGGTGACGCGCAGCGCTGTACTGTCCATGTTCTCGCTGTGCAGCATTAACCAAAAAATTCAGTGCCTTTTTTTCATCCGTAAATAAATAAGGCAGTAAAACCGGCGCTGATGATAAAATAAGGGTCGCTACTTTTGCGCTATTCGCATCATTCCAACGCGATAGGTTTTTCATAGTCCTAAAACAGTAGCACTAGCGACTGCCCATTAAAATAGGCATGTCCGCCAAAATTTGTTCGGTATCACTAATTGATAATGCACCCAGCACATGCTTTGGTTTGAACCTACCCACCACGTTGCCATCAGGGTTAATAACCACGATGGATGCACTGTGATCGACTAGATAATTGGGGTTATCGGTGCTCTCGCTCATAGAATACATCATGCCCATGCTCCTAACCAGTGGAAACAATTGCTCGTGAGGGCCTGTAGAAGCTACAAATTCATCGTTGAAAAATCCGATGTATTCATTTAAGCGCTCAACAGTGTCGCGCTTTGGGTCAACCGACAAAAACCATACCTGCAGCTCAGAAGACGCCTGCGCTGCTTGTAACTGCGGATACACAGCGTTTATTTCAGCTAATGTAACCGGGCAAATATCAGGGCAAAATGTATAACCAACAAACGCTAAGGTCCATTTACCCTGTAAGTCTTCATTAGTGAATGCATCGCCTGTATGTTTTGACAGCGTAAAATCACTGAGTTTACGTGGCATAGGAAACCAGCTCATGTACTTGGTCTGTTGGCTCAGTGCAGTGCTGTTGCTTTTATCTACTTCGTGTCCTGGCGGTGCAATGACTAGAGCGGCATAGATACCGCCGCAAAAAACCAAAAATAATAACAAGCCTAACCATTTATTTTGCATATATTATGACGCCTCAAACCTGTAAACCTCAGTAAGGAATATAGTGATCTACTAACAATACAACAAATAATACCATTAAGTGGATAATTGAGAACCTAAATGTTTCCATTGCCGTGCCCGGTTCCGGTTTAAATTTAAGTTTTAAGGCCATATATAAGAAATAGCCGTTAAGCACAGTGGATCCTGCCAAATATAGGCCACCACTCATGCCCGTTAAATACGGTAACACACAAATTAAACACATAAGGACCGTATATAAAATAATGCATGTTTTTGTAAACTCTATCCCATGGGTATTCGGAAGCATTGGAATTTTAGCTTTTGCATAATCTTTTTCCCGATGAATAGCCAAGGCCCAGAAATGTGGGGGAGTCCACGTAAACACAATCAATACGAGCAAAAGAGCGTAGGCATGAATTTCACCTGTTACCGCCGTCCAGCCCAAAAGGGGCGGTATGGCACCAGCAAGACCGCCGATAACGATATTTTGCGGGGTAGCACGTTTCAAATACATGGTATAAATAAACGCATATCCCACTAAGCCCAAAAGTGTAAGCCACGCGGTAAGCATATTGACGAACACCGCCAGCGCCGCAAAACCGATTATCGCCAGCACGAGCGCGAAGCCTAGCGCGCTTTGCACTGAAATCTTCCCTTTTGCGACAGGACGATTGAATGTACGCGCCATTAGCGAGTCTATTTTATGGTCAACTACATGATTTATAACGGCTGCGGACGATGACAATAAGCCTATTCCAAGCATTCCTGCTACTAAAATTTGGGGGTCAACCCAGCTAGTCGTCGCCAAACACATTCCCACCAGTGCAGTTAACAAAAGCAACATGACCACTCTAGGCTTGGTTAACTCATAATAATCACGCCAAGACACGCGCTGATGTGGTATCGCTATCTTTTTCGCTGTTATTGCTAAGGCAGACTTACTCATGCTTGGCTCCTTAAGAAAGTTGAGCTGCTGTAGCAGCTCTTAAGAAAATAGACGGTAGGCATCATGCTAAAATCTCCTTCGCATAGTGTAGGAAAGTAATATCATGACCAGCAGCAAACACGCTGCTACCGCGTTGTGCATAGTCGCTACTATGAGTGGTAAGGCATAAACCACATTGCTAATGCCCAAGGCAATTTGCAGGCTAAGCACAACTACCATCAAAACGACAATTCGTTTAATCATCCCTGAGGATGTTTTCCAAAAAAGCGAGATGGCAAGCCCAACCAAATACAAAAACACAATTATTGCACCAAACCGATGCATTACATGCATCGTCATGCGTTCTGCGTATGAATGCACTCCATATTCATAGTTATCGGCAGCAGGTACACTAAATGCGCCTGCCAAATCAAATCTAGCCGACCACTGCCCTTCACAAATAGGAAGTTCGGTGCAGGCAAGGGAAGCGTAATTTGCTGAAGTCCAACCGCCTAATGCAATTTGCCCCACCAGCAGCACAATGCCAATTATGCTGAATTTAGCGAAGCCTTTTATGTTTGGATCACTGCGGGAAATATTAACGTTACTCAAACGCAAATACAGCACAAATAGGCAAGACAGAACCGTGAACCCACCCAGCAAGTGCGCCATCACGACCACCGGCAGTAAGTTAAGAGTGACTGTCCACATGCCAAGCGCACCTTGAAAACAAACCAGCACAAGAATTAAGAAAGGAAGTTTGACTGGACAGTCCTTACCTTTGCGTTTATTAAGCGCTGAGACTGCGGCAATAATGATAATTAATAAGCCCAAAGCACTGGCAAAATAACGATGAATCATCTCGTTCCACGCTTTTTCAGCTTCTAAGGGGCGATCGGGAAAGGCTTGGTTAGCACGTTCGATGAGTGCGTCTGACTGAGGCACTAATAACTGCCCGTAGCAACCAGGCCAATCGGGACAGCCTAGGCCTGCGTCAGTTAGGCGTGTGTATGCACCTAGTATAATGACAACCAGTGCTAAAAAAATACTGACGAGCACTAACTTCTTCATGTACAACTCTTTATCCTACAGGCTAACCAATACGCGACAATTTTAATAATTTCTTTAGGTCAGCGAGAATATCTCGACTGTCCATTATTGCTTGTTCTTTGTCGGTGGTTACCGGGTATCTAAGCACAACATTGTGCAAGGTATCTGAGATGAAAATAGCATTTATATCGGTGTTTTTAAACACTTCACTTACATTTTCATTACTTTTATTTAACACATCAGCGCTAGTGAAGGCTTTCGCCTTCGCCACGGCTTCAGGGCTTGACGTATCGCTATAAATAAATAGCGCGTTAACACGGTCGGCGTGTTTACCTGTAGCCAAAAAAATCTGCTTCACCGCATATAGGGCATTGTCACAGG
This sequence comes from Glaciecola punicea, assembly GCF_001756615.1. Classification (NCBI taxonomy): domain Bacteria; kingdom Pseudomonadati; phylum Pseudomonadota; class Gammaproteobacteria; order Alteromonadales; family Alteromonadaceae; genus Glaciecola; species Glaciecola punicea. The sequence goes on along the minus strand of NZ_LZXY01000004.1, from coordinate 36,758 downwards.
CTAAGTCGCAAATGTCGGGAATAATATAAAGAAGATGCCATTTAGTATCACTCTCATTGACTAATGATGAGGCCTCTATAACCGGCTGCAGTAGTTCACCGCGGTTAGTTACCGCTTGATTAAACCAGTCAAGCTTCAGTGCCATAAAAGCAAATATGACGGGTAGCACAAATACTGCGATTAACAATAAAAGGCTGCGTTTGTTTTTTGTATTTTGTGCACTCATGTTTGATAAACCTGTATCTCATTGTACGTTGCCGGTAAATCGACGCCCCTTAGCCAATGCTAAGAGTCATTGATTGCTTATTCATTTTCTGCCCGCGAGGACGAACCCTGCATTCTTTTTAACATAGACAACAAATACACGGTTAATGCCGCAATTGCCAGGCCAAACCACTGCACCGCGTAGCCTAGATGCTTCTGTGGGCTCATGATCACGGTTTGCCATTGTCTAACAAAATCTGTCCCGTGCGGCAGCAATCTAAGGGTTACCGGCAGCACTGACGTGCCCAAATGCAAGCTTATTTCCTGTAAATCAACTTGCTGCAGTAACACTGGAAATTTTCCGTAGGCTATATTTGTTTCTTTAATAAAAGTATTTTTTAGCGGTATGTGAACAACGCCTTCTACTGTTGTGAGCCTTGGCATTATAAACTCTGGTAAACTGCCTCGCATACCCGTCCCGGGTATCCAGCCAAGGTTGATCATAAGGGTGCCTTGGTCTGCCTCAAAAGGCACCAGCACGTGGAATCCCGCGCGTCCGCCCAACAGTTTATTGTCTATATAGAAATATTTGTTTTGCGCTCTGCCGCTGGCAACAACTGTAAAGTCTTGGTAGCTTTGAATGTTACCTAGGGCCTTAGCTAAATCAATGTGCGCACTGTCATTGGCCTTTTCTATATTGGCCAAGCGAATATCTTTGTCTGCTTTGCGATCTAATTGCCAAAAACCTAGACCCGCCATAATGACAATTGCCACAAAAGCGACTACTGTAGCGAGGTAGGGGAATTGTTTTGGTGAAGTATTTATTATCATATAATAGTTGGTCTCAATACCTAACAACACACTGTCTAAAAATAAAAAGCGATGTCTATTCATAAAAACGGGATTACAATGGCAATAAAAATTATTGTTTCAGGTTTACTAGTATTCATGGTGTACAATTTATGTCGCGCCATGATGATAATGCTTAAAAATGACCCTGACGTGCCCATGAGCAAATTTATAGGACGAAGGGTGTTGGTGTCTGTCATAATTGTCGCCCTTCTACTGCTAGCACTTGCCACGGGCGTAATAACACCTAACCGGAGACCTTACTAAATCATAGAATATAAACAAAGAAAAATAGCATTACCCACACTACGTCAACAAAGTGCCAATACCAAGCACCGGCCTGAAATGCAAAATGTTCTTTAGGGGTGAAATGGCCCCAAACTACTCTGAAAAACAAGACCATTAAAATGACAGTACCTAAGGTAACATGCAGCCCGTGAAACCCAGTGAGTAAAAAGAAAGTATTGCCGTACACACCTGAATCGAGGGTTAAACCAATATCGTAGGCGTGAATATACTCGTATCCTTGTAGCCCTAAAAATATTACACCCAGCAATATCGTTAAACCTAAGCAAATTTTAACCGAATTGCGCTTATCGGTTTCTAAGCTCGTGTGGGCATAGTGCAAAGTCACTGATGAGATAAGCAAAATAATCGTATTGGCAAGTGGTAGACCAAACCAGCCCATTTGAGTAGAGGTATCGCCACCAGGAGTAGTAAGTAAAGGCCACACAGCTTCAAACGTTGGCCACAACACTTCATTGGTCATTGCATTGTTAGAAGCACCGCCTAACCAGGGTACTGATATGGTTCGCGCATAAAACAGTGCACCAAAGAAGGCCGCAAAGAACATCACCTCAGAAAAAATAAACCATGCCATGCCTTGACGGTAAGAGCGACCTAACTGGGCGCTATACAAACCTGACATTGACTCATCAATTTGGTTTTTAAACCACCCTACAATCATTACCAGCAGTAAACCTAAGCCAGCAATTAGTGTGTAAGCACCGTAGCCATCTTTATCTCTGGTTGATTCAATAATGAAATTACCAGCGCCTAGCGCAATTAAAAATAAAGCAACTGCGCCAACAATGGGCCAAATACTTTGTGCTGGTACGTAGTATTTTTGGTATTCTTCTTCAGCCATTTTATGCTTCCTTCCTTAATTCATCGCTACATTGACAGTTTCTTTATCAACCGTTCTGGTAATGTCATATAACGTATATTGCAAGGTAAAAAATGTTATATCTTCGGGTAGTTGCGGATCAACATAAAATACCATGGGCATAAGCGCTTCTTCGCCTGCCTTTAAAGGCTGATGCTGAAAACAAAAACACTCCGTTTTGTTGAGGTATAAAGCGGCAGTGCCAGGCGACACAGAAGGCACCGCTTGCGCGATAATATCGCGGTTTGTTGGGTTTCGAACGTAAAAAGCAACTTCGTTCATTTGCCCAGGGTGAACGTCAATCTTACGCGTTTGTGCAGTAAACTCCCATGGCATACCCGAGTTGGTGCGAGTGATAAAATCTACCGTAATAGTGCGCGTTTCGTCAATATCGGTGGCTGTGTATACGGCAGCCTCGGTGTTTGTTTTGCCATTAATGCCAGTCACTTTGCAAAAAACGTCGTATAGCGGCACTAAGGCAAAAGCGAAGCAAAACATGCCAGCAACGAGCAATAAGATTTTATTCACCGTTTTTGTATGGTCTAACGGCGTTCTTACCCCAGCATGGGCACTTTTATCTACCTCATCATCATGTTTATTATCTTGCATATAAAGCTCCTACCTCACTATTGGTGGCGTTTCAAAGGTATGATAAGGCGCTGGTGAAGGAATTTCCCACTCTAAACCTTCTGCTCCTTCCCACACTTGGCTAGACACTGACTCACCTTGGTGACGACACGCTTTTATAATAAGCGCTAAGAAAATTAGCTGTGATAAACCAAATGCGAAGCCTCCGACTGAAATCCATTTATTAAAATCAGCAAACTGCAGCGCATAATCAGGAATACGCCGTGGCATACCCGCTAAGCCGACAAAGTGCATAGGGAAAAACAACACATTTACCGACACAAGCGAACACCAGAAATGCCATTTTGCTAAGGTAATATCGAACATCTTACCGGTCCACTTTGGCAACCAATAATAAACAGCTGCCATAATTGAGAAAATGGCCCCAGTAACCAGCACATAGTGGAAATGCGCAACCACAAAGTATGTATCGTGATACTGAAAGTCCGCTGGCACTATCGCAAGCATTAAGCCTGACAGACCGCCAATGGTGAATAAGACGATGAAGGCGATAGCAAACATCATGGGAATTTCAAAGCTTATTGAGCCGCGCCACATAGTAGCCACCCAATTAAACACTTTCACTCCAGTTGGCACCGAAACTAGCATAGTGGCAAACATAAAGAAGATCTCGTACTCCACAGGCATACCCGTTGTAAACATGTGGTGACCCCAAACAATAAAGCTCAATAAGGCGATTGCACCGGTCGCGTAAACCATCGACGCGTAGCCGAACAATTTTTTACGTGAAAAAGTAGGCACTATTTGCGAAATAATACCAAAGGCTGGCAATATCATTATGTACACTTCAGGGTGTCCGAAAAACCAGAAAATGTGCTGGAACAGGACTGGATCTCCACCGCCGGCCGCATCAAAAAAGCTGGTCCCAAAGAACTTATCGGTTAAGACCATGGTCACCGCCGCGGCTAACACTGGCATTACTGCTATAAGTAAAAATGCGGTAATGAGCCATGTCCATACAAACAGAGGCATTTTCATATAGGTCATGCCAGGAGCACGCATATTAAATATGGTAACAATGACGTTAATGGCTCCCATAATTGAACTGATCCCCATTATGTGCACAGAAAATACAAACAAGGCGGTGCTGTCACTACTATAAGTAGTTGATAAAGGTGCGTAAAAGGTCCAACCAAATGCGGGACCACCGCCTTCCATAAACAAAGAAGAAAGCAATATTAAGAACGCGAAAGGTAAAATCCAAAAGCTCCAGTTATTCATGCGTGGCAAGGCCATGTCAGGCGCACCAATCATCAAGGGTATCATCCAGTTAGCCAAGCCGGTAAAGGCCGGCATTACTGCGCCAAATACCATTATTAATCCGTGAACGGTGGTCATTTGATTAAAGAAGTTAGGTTCTACAATTTGCAGGCCTGGCTGAAATAGTTCAGCGCGAATGACCATTGCCATCGCCCCACCCACCAAAAACATAATGAATGCGAACCACAAATATAGAGTGCCTATGTCTTTGTGGTTCGTAGTGAGTAACCAACGCGATATACCATATGGCGCCTCGTGGTGGTGATGATCATCAATATGATCGCTAGCAACGTGGTCTTGAGTATCAGCGTCGTGGTCGCCCGAATGGGTTGTATCAGTTGTGCTAACCATTGTTATTCCTTACCATACATAATTGCGTTAATGTCTTTTGCTTGCACAATATCGCCAGTATCATTACCCCAAGCGTTACGCTCATAGGTGACTACCGCCGCTATTTCTGACATTGTTAGTTGTTTAGCAAATGATGCCATTGAGGTACCTGGACTGCCTTCAACGATAATTCTGATATGTCCGGGAATGTCCTCAAGCGCAAGAGCAGAACCTTTAAGCGCCGGAAATACACCGGGTAACCCCTCACCGTTTGGCATGTGGCAGGCTGCGCAAACGGCACCATATACTTTTTCACCCTGGCTCATAAGCTCATCCATGCTCATGTTCATAGACAGCAAGCGCTGTTCTTCGTCACGAGCACGCTGCGCGATGGCCTCTTGCTCTGCTACCCACGCGTCATATTGCGCGGGCTCTTTCGCGACTACCACAATGGGCATAAAGCCGTGGTCTTTACCGCAAAGCTCAGCGCATTGTCCTCGGTAAACGCCAGGCGAGTTTACGTTTGTCCACGCTTCGTTGATGAAACCTGGGTTGGCATCTTTTTTAATGGCAAAGTCAGGCATCCACCAAGAGTGGATAACATCGTCTGAGGTGATTAAAAATCTGATTTTCTTACCCGTGGGAATAACTAGGGGACGGTCTACTTCTAGGAGATAGTTTTGGGTTTTTGTTAACTGGTTACGTATTTGACCTTGCTCTGTTGCCAGAACCGAAAAGTACTCAACATCGTTGTCCATGTATTTATAGTGCCATTTCCACTGCGAACCGGTGACTAACACTGTTACATCAGGTTTGCTGACGTCTTCCATATCTATCAGCGTGTAAGCCGCTGGTACGGCCATGAATATCAAAATAACGAAGGGAACGATTGTCCAGACCACTTCCACCGTTAAATTTTCGTGAAAATTAGCGGCTTTAGCCCCTTTAGATTTGCGATGGACCACCATCGAATAAAACATAAAGGTAAACACAACCACCCCTATTGCGATGCACACATAGAACATAAGCATATGCAAATCATAGACTTGGTTACTAATACCGGATACGCCGGGGCGCATATTTAAATTTGACCGGCCTGTATCTATCGCTTGCGCCGCAAAGCTTAAGCACACAATTAAAAGCACGGACATATAAGAGATAAAACTGCTGAACTTCACGCTAACACTCCCCCTATGTTTACAGCTAATGAAAACTTTTTTAACCGAAGCGGCGCTTTCATTTTTGTAGAAACAAGTTTAATTTTAAGTAAGTAATTTGTATAATTTTTGTTAATTACAGGACAATAATCGTTCAAATGGCGTCGTTAGTCTAGTTTTTTATCTTTTTATTTGCTGCTAATCATCGTATTTTCCGAACTGTTCAAAAAGTAGACGCAAAAAAAAGGGCCCGTTTATTATTACGGGCCCTCAAATGGCATTGTGAAGTGAACCTTTTTGTCAATTCCTGAGTAAGTTACAAGTCCACGTGATCGCGTATTACGCCTACGGCTAAACCCTCAATAGTAAAAAATTGGGATGCAAGATCCACACGAATAGGTGGAAAACTGTCGTTTTCAGCGTGTAGCAAAATTTCGCTACCTTTACGCTCGAACCTTTTAACCGTTACGTCCTCGTCAACGCGTGCAACCACTACCTGACCATTGTTAACTTGGTCTGTTTTGTGCACAGCCAGCAGATCGCCGTCCATTATACCAATGTTTTTCATACTTTCACCTTTCACGCGTAACAAGAAGTCGGCGCGAGGAGTAAACATGGTAGGGTCGCATTTAAATCTAGATTCAACATGTTCTTGGGCTAAAATAGGCTCACCGGCAGCAACTTGACCAATTAATGGCAAGCCATCTTCAATGGGATCCTCAAGCTCTACGTTTAACTTAATACCGCGAGACGTCCCTGGTAAAATTGCAATAACGCCTTTTTTAGCGAGCGCTTTAAGATGCTCTTCTGCAGCGTTAGCAGATTTGAAACCTAACTCGCGCGCGATTTCCGCTCGTGTAGGCGGCATTCCCGTGTCTATCATAGTACGTTTTACAAGTTCTAGAACTTGCTGTTGCCTTGGTGTTAGTGGACGCATAAACAGCCTGTTTTTCTATACAGTAGATCTGAGTATATCCACAAACAGTGTTTTAGCAACAAGTATTTGTCTATTTGATGTAAACGGTAATGCCATATCACAGCATAGCGCAATATACCCATCGAATGAGACAAATGCTGATTACATTAAGGATCTTCGTGCTAACATTACAACAAAATTTTCGCAAAATATAGAAAACCGCAGTGAAATTTGCTTTTTCATCCCGCTGCATCCGCCTTAGTTATGGAGTACTTATGAATTGGATGGCCTCGTTTTTACGCTCGTTCTTGACCAAACCAATCGGCTGGCTGGTCAAAGTAAAAAGTATACCCTCAGACTTAGAAAATGAACTTGGCATCGACAAAACCAGGCCTATTGTATATTTACTGCAAACAAAATCATTCACCGACTCGATAGCGCTTGAAAAATCAACTGCGTTTCTTGGCCTTCCCAGTCCACGTAAAAAACTTGCGCTGGTGGATCACGAGCATAAACGAAGCTACTATCTCAATAGACCGCAAAACATCTTTACGCGCAAAGTAAAGCCCACCACTATTGAAGATAATTTTACCGAGATGTTTCAATACCACCGGCAATATGACGATCTAGATGTTCAGCTTATTCCAGTTTTCATTTCCTGGGGACGCTCGGCGGGTAAAGGTAAATCGGGTTGGGCTCAGCTAATCGCCTCAAAAGCGTCGCCAAACTGGCTACGTAAAAGTTTCATTGTGCTATTTTTTGGCCGCGATAATTTTGTCAGTTACTCAAAGCCTGTTTCAACAAGACAAATGGCATCGCTAAGCGGCAGCGATCAACAGATAGCACATAAATTAATCCGCGTAGCGCGCACACACTTTCAGCGTAAACGCCAGGTATTATCAGGACCAACGCTGCTTGAACGTCAAGAGTTATACAACTCTATTTTAGGCGCAAGGGGCGTAAAACAAGCCATTGAAGATGAAGTTGCCAACAAAAACATCTCCCCCCAAAAAGTCCGTAAACAAGCGAAGAAATACGTAGATGAAATAGCTGCAGACTATCGCGAGGGCCTAGTGCGCCTTGGAGAAAGACTGCTGGCACGCATTTGGCACCGTATCTACGACGGTATTGAAGTCAAGCACGCTGAACGCGTGCGTGAATTAGCCGCCAACGGACATGAAATTATTTACGTACCCTGCCATAAAAGCCATATGGACTATTTGTTACTGACCTACGTTATTTATCAAGAAGGCTTGGTTACCCCTCACATTGCCGCCGGTATCAACTTAAATTTTTGGCCTGCTGGACCCATTTTTAGACGCTGTGGCGCATTTTTCCTGCGCCGTAGCTTCGTAGGCAACAAGCTTTACAGCAGTATTTTCAGAGAATACTTAGAGCTTTTGTTCAACAAAGGCTATTCGGTGAAGTACTTTCCAGAAGGGGGAAGAAGTCGTACCGGTAGATTACTACCACCTAAAACAGGCATGCTCGCTATGACGCTGCAAGCGGTCACTAAAGGCGTGAATCGTCCGGTGTCTGTGGTACCGGTTTACTTAGGTTACGAGCACGTAATGGAAGTAAAAAGTTACCAGAAAGAACTCAAGGGAAAGGGAAAAAAGAAAGAGTCAAATACACAAGTTTTCTCTGCCATTCGTAAGCTTAAAAACTATGGCCATGGCTATGTTAACTTTGGCGAGCCTATTTCCCTACATAAGTTTTTAGACAAACAAGTACCCGATTGGCGCGACGACATAAGCGATGATGAAAAGAAACCAACGTGGCTTACGCCTACAGTGAATGTGTTAGCCAACGATATAATGGCAAGAATTAATAAAAATGCGGCCTTAAATGGCACTGCCTTGCTAGCGCTTTGTTTGTTGTCATCAAAAACGCATGTCATGAGTAAAGATGATCTGATAAACGCTATTGATGATTATCTGAGTCTATTCAAAGCCAACCCCTATAGCGCAGACGCGACGTTTCCCACCCAAGACGCTGAATATTTAGTAGAGCGTACGCTTGCCTTAAACAGATTTCAACAAAGCGAAGATAAATACGGCCTAATGGTGTCTCCTAAACAAGATAATGCCGTGCTACTGACATTCTACCGAAATAACATTTTACATATGTTTGCGTTGCCTAGCTTAATAATGGCTGCCGCTTTTGCTCATCGAAACCTCACCAGAACCGCTTTATTGAGTCTTGTTGAGCAGTTGTACCCAATTCTGAAACGCGAGTTTTTCATGTACTTTAGCCATGACGAAGTGGTCGTATATATTGAAGAGTTGGTTATCTATTTAAAGACCTGCGGCATGCTGGTGCAAAATGGCAAATACTTAGCCCCGGTTGAACCAAGCTCACCTAAATTTCACAGCGCGTGGCTATTAAGCCGAAGTATGCAGGAAACTTGGCAGCGCTATGCGGTAGTGCTGAGCGTGCTGGAGTCTGAAAAAATCATCGCGCGTGCCCAACTTGAGCGACAGTCTACCGATGTAGCTGAGCGTTTGTCTTCTTTGTTTGGCATGCACTCGCCTGAGTTTTACGATAAAAACGTGTTGGCCTCCTTTGTAAACGCGCTGCGTGAAAACAAACATGTGCACAGCCGTGAAGATGGTAGTTTAGAATTTTCAGAGTCAAGTTTAGTCTTAAAACACGCTATTATGCCGCTGGTATGGCCTGAAATAGTGCAGCATTTGGAACGCTTATAGACAATGTAATAATCGCGGACATCTGCGATGACTTATTTAGCCAAACTAGCGGATTTATAAATGACGTTAACCGTCTTCTAAATAATCGCATTAGCCTTTACTAGATAAAAAGAAAGTATAGGCAGGATCGTCTTTATGCTCTTGCACCTCGAAATCGAGCTTGTCGAGGTACTCTTGGAAACTGGATCGCTGCTGCTCTCCAATCTCAAAGCCAGCTAATACAAGGCCCTGCGCCGCCCCGTGATTGCGATAATGAAATAAAGTAATATTCCACGATTCGCCAAGGGTATTCAAAAAGTGCATCAGCGCACCAGGATATTCTGGGAATGAGAAACTAAAAATACTTTCGTCTATTTTTTGGTGAGGACGCCCGCCCACCATGTGCCTTACATGCAGCTTGGCCAGTTCATTTTGCGAAAGATCACAGTACGTATAGCCGTTATCATCGAGCTTTTTAAGTAGCTCATGATATTCAGACGCACCGTTTCGCAGCTTTACACCAACAAAAATCTGGGCGCTGCCGGTGGCTGATTCCCCAACACTTTGGGTGCGTGCATTGAAGCGATAGTTAAATTCTGTAATAACAATGCCGCCCAACAGACTACAAAAAGACTTAAACGCACCTTTAGTTTCAGGGATATTTACCGCAAAAACTGCTTCTTTTTGCTCGCCTAATTCACATCGTTCGGACACATATCGAAGAGTGTGAAAGTTTATATTAGCACCGCATAGAATACCGGTTAGGCGTTTGTTTTTTACATCATTTTCACGGCAGAACTTGCGGATTGCAGCCACAGAAAGCGCGCCTGCAGGCTCTGCTATTACGCGCGTATCATCAAAAATATCTTTAATAGCGGTACAAATTTCGTCGTTAGTAACCGTCATTACGCCGTCTAAATACTGCTTACACAACCTAAATGGCTCCTCGCCAATTGTTTTGACCGCTACACCGTCAGCAAAAATACCAACTTGGGGCAAAGTAACGGGTTTTCCAGCCGCAAGCGCCGCGGACAAACAAGCTGACTGGTCAGATTCAACCCCAATAATTTTGATACTGGGTTTTATTTGCTTCAAGTAAACTGCCATCCCTGCGGCTAGGCCGCCGCCGCCTACGGCCACAAATAGATAATCAAAATCACTTAACTGTTCTAGCATTTCTTTTGCAATAGTACCTTGTCCGGCAATCACATCGGGATGATCAAAGGGCGGTATCATGGTAAAGCCATGGCGCTGTGAAAGCATCAGCGCATGTGCACTTGCCTGATCGTAACTGGTACCGTATTGCACCACGTTAATGTGCTTGCCTCCGAAAGTGCGTACCGCATTTACTTTAATTTCAGGCGTTGTATCTGGCATTACAATGGTAGCTTTTATATTCATTGCTTTCGCTGCATAGGCGACGCCTTGCGCATGGTTGCCCGCTGAGGCTGCCACCACACCAGCGGCTTTTTGCTGCTCGTTCAACTGTGACATACAGTTAAAGGCACCGCGTAGTTTAAACGATTTTACGGGCTGCTGATCTTCACGCTTTAAATACACCTCATTTCCCAAAGCGCTTGACAGGGTCGCCAGTCTATTCAAGTCTGTCACTACAGCGGCATTGTAAATAGGGGCTTTGAGGATCTTAATTAAATACTCATAGTTTGACGGGGGGGAAGATAGTGTTTGTGTAGACAATGGCATTCTCTTATCGCGTAATAGTTGATTCGTAAATATGCTCAACAGCGTGTGCTATGTACTCATGTAATGGTTGCCGCAAGAGTCTGCCTCTAATCACATTGTAACGCAAGCACAAAGGACAATAGAAAAACGCTACCGAAGGACAGTAGCTTATCTTATAGGTAAATCGCATTATGTGCGTACTCAAAACAGACCAGAAAAGCATATGGATCTTGCTGTTGTATATACCCGCGCTAACTTAGGGATTGACGCGCCCCTTGTCACCATAGAAGTGCATTTAAGTAATGGCTTACCCGGATTTCACCTTGTGGGTTTACCTGAAACTACCGTGAAAGAATCGCGCGATAGAGTTCGCAGCGCTATGATTAATGCTGGGTTTGAATTCCCAAGTAAGCGCATTACGGTTAACATGGCCCCTGCTGATTTACCTAAAGGCGGCGGAAGATTCGATCTTGCGATTGCCATTGGTATTATTTGTGCCAGCGAAGCCTTAGGTGCTGGCTGTTTAGAGGCCTATGAATTTGTTGGGGAACTTGCATTGTCTGGCGATCTTCGCAGCGTGCAGGGCGCATTACCCATGGCCTTTGCCGCCGCAAAGTCGGGTCGAAAATTAATATTGCCTGAAATAAACGCGCAAGAAGCCGCCTTAGTCAGTAAAGCTCACGTGCTATCAGCAAAGCATTTATGGGGTGTGTATCTGCATTTAATTGACAAGCAAATGCTGGAACGTGCGCAAGTGCGAGACGCTGATATTTCACTTGACCACAACCTTGAGAAATATGGCGATCTTGCCGACATCATTGAACAAGAGCATGCCAAGCGAGCCTTGCAAATTTGTGCGGCAGGCGGCCATAATATGCTACTTTTTGGCCCCGCTGGTACGGGCAAAAGTATGCTGGCAAATCGATTACTGTCTATACTTCCAGAATTACCCGAGCAAGATGCGCTCACGGTAGCCTCAATTCGCTCAATAGTGGGTGAACAAGTATCCGCTGACAACTGGCGTCGGCGACCTTTTCGCCAACCCCACCACTCAAGTTCAGCGGCGGCCTTGGTGGGCGGTGGCAGTTACCCGATGCCCGGTGAGATAACGTTGGCGCATAAAGGGGTACTTTTCCTTGACGAGTTGCCAGAGTTTGGACGCCATGTTCTCGACGTTTTGCGTGAACCCCTAGAAACGGGTGAAATCAATCTGTCAAGAGCCAAGCATAAAATGACCTACCCTGCAGACTTTCAGCTGATTGCAGCCATGAACCCAAGTCCTACCGGTGATGTGGACGATCAGCGCTCAAACGACGACCAAATATTGCGCTATTTGAATAAAATTTCAGGCCCCTTACTTGACCGTATAGATTTACAGGTGCATGTACCGCGAGTAGATATAAGCAAAGCTTTAGGCACCAAGGGCACGCAACGTAGCAGCAAAGCTGAAAATGCCAAAGCGCACACAAGCGCCCACATTAAAAAGCTGGTATCAAAAGCCCAACAGCTACAGTTTGCGCGCCAAGGTACTTTAAATGCAGGTTTAACTAACAAAACGCTGGCTGAATTTGCGATATTATCTAAAGTAAATCAGCAGTTTATTACTCACGCAATTGACGCGCTTGGACTGTCAATGCGAGCATTCCACCGCACTCTAAAAGTGTCCAGAACAATTGCTGATTTAGAAACAAGTATCGATATTCAAAAACAGCACATAGCCGAAGCATTATCGTACCGTAACTTTGACAAATTATTAAAGCAGCTGGCGGGAAATTAAGCCTTACTCATGAGATCTAGTTATAAAATGTAAATCTTAGCGCGAAAACAACTGGCTGATCGTTTTTAGTAAAGGTTCGTTTGAGCGCTCTTTTAGAAAACAAAGCCCAAGCTGATAGGGCTCAATGTTGTCTACTGCGATACTATTCACTTTGTTTTTAGCCGTTGAGTTTTCTAGCACCAAGCGTGGCACAAAGCCAATGCCTAGCCCCAATGAAACCATGCTGACAATAGCCTCGTTACCCGATACCTTCGCATAGACACGCGGACGAATATTTTGTTCAGCAAACCAATGGTGAACAATGCGCCTAGAGGGCCCGCGCGCAGGCATGATCACGTTCGACGCTTGCCAACTTATATCATTAATACTGTTCACATCCATAGTAGCGGGCACAATTAAGGTTAAGGGCACTGTGTCTATGGGCTGAAAATGTATGTGGGCTGGAAAGTCAGGGGTGTGAATAGCAATGACTAAGTCGGCCACGTTCTCATGCTGCACGTCACTTATCCGCCTTAGCGCAAGTTCATGATCACCGGTGTCTAGTTTGATGTCGACAAGCGGGTATAGCTTGCGCATGCTGTCGAGTATTTTGGGCAAGTAGGTTTGCGCGGCGGTCACTGAACAATATAATGACAGCTCACCACTGAGCGCATCTTTTTGCTGCGCCACCTCACTTTTTAATTGGTGATACTTTGCTAAGGTATCGTCGGCAAACGCGAGTAATTTTCGTCCCGCTTGCGTTAACTGCACATTGCGGTTATCACGTAAAAATAGTGAAGCAGCACATTCGTCCTCCAAGCGCATAATGCTGCGCGTTAGTGTGGGTGGAGACACGAACATAGCCGCAGCTGTTCGAGAAAAACTTAAGCTAGACGCTAAATGCTGAAAGTGTTTTAGTGTTTTTATATCCATTTAATGTATTTAATCCACTGTTTTTAAGCTTACTTGCGAGTGAAATATGCGTATCATCCATTGATTCTGAAGCTGCATCAGCTTCAGAATCAAGTAAGAAAAGATAACTGTTTCACATATTGAAACACTAAGTTTCAAATAATTCAATTTATAAAACAATCAATAAGCGTAATATGACGATAAGAATCGTAGCAGACCATTTTTTATCGTTAACGCATGCTTAAATGCTCGGAAACCACATGGCAAATTATTTTAACAACTTAGCTTTTCGCCAACAGCTCGACCAATTGGGTCAGTGCCGTTTTATGCAGCGTGAAGAATTCACAAAAGGCTGTGATATCCTCAAAGAAAAATCGATTGTTATCGTTGGCTGCGGGGCGCAAGGCCTTAACCAAGGCTTAAATATGCGCGATTCAGGTTTAAAGGTAAGCTATGCTTTAAGGCAGTCTGCCATAGACGAAAAAAGAGAATCGTTCAAGCGAGCCACCGATAACGGCTTTACTGTTGGCACGTATCAAAACCTTATTCCAAATGCCGATTTAGTCTATAACTTAACCCCCGACAAACAGCATGCAAGTGTCGTTGAAGCGGTAATGCCCTTAATGAGAAAAGGGGCAGTGCTGTCTTATTCTCATGGTTTTAATATTGTTGAGGAAGGCCAGCAAATTCGCAGCGATATTACAGTCGTAATGTGCGCACCTAAATGTCCTGGAACAGAAGTGCGCGAAGAATACAAACGCGGTTTTGGCGTGCCTACCCTTATTGCGGTTCATCCTGAAAACGACCCACAGGGAGAAGGCCTTGAAATTGCAAAAGCACTTGCTAGCGCGACAGGCGGTGACCGAGCAGGTGTTTTACAAAGCAGTTTTGTAGCAGAAGTAAAATCAGATCTTATGGGCGAACAAACTATTTTATGCGGTATGCAGCAGGCTGCGGCCATTTTGGCCTATGAAAAGATGGTAGCCGACGGCGTCGATGCAGCCTATGCAGGTGCACTTATTCAGTATGGCCTTGAAGCTATTACCGAAGCACTAAAAATTGGCGGCGTCACTAACATGATGGATCGCCTGTCAAATCCGGCAAAAGTAGCCGCTTTTGAATTGTCTGAAGAATTAACCGATTTAATGCGCCCACTGTTTGAAAAACATCAAGACGACATCCTTTCAGGTGAGTTTTCACGCAACATGATGCAAGATTGGGCCAACGGCGATGCCAATCTGTTTAAGTGGCGCGAAGAAACTGGACAGTCTGGATTTGAAAATGCACCGGTATATACTGGCACTATTTCAGACCAAGAATTCTTTGACAAAGGCATATTGTTGGTTGCTATGATTAAAACAGGCGTTGAACTTGCGTTTGACGTTATGGTTGACGCAGGCATACTTCCTGAGTCTGCGTATTATGAGTCGCTACACGAAACACCGCTTATTTCAAACACTATTTCGCGCAAACGCTTGTACGAAATGAACGTAGTTATTTCAGATACAGCTGAATACGGTAACTATTTATTCGCAAATGCTGCTATTCCGTTGTTAAAAGATAAATTAATGCCGCGGATTACCTTAGAGCACATTGGCGGTGGTTTAAGCACTACTAGTAATTGCGTAGACAACACAAAATTAGTGGCCATAAACAAAGCCATTCGCAGTCATGGTGTTGAGTCAATTGGTGAAGTTTTGAGGGGTTACATGACTGATATGCAGGCAATCGTCAAGTAAGCGCAAATGTAATTCACTGCAGTTCTGTCGTTAGGTGCTTTTTATAAGCTCCTTTTGCCCGGCCAGTTTGGTCGGGCTTTTTTATGCTTGCTTATACTCAACGCGAATGTTGAACAAACTTAAAAGATAAAAGTAAACTCAAGGATGTGTTTAGTAAATGACGTGCGGCAAATAACGACTCATATCTTGCGTGATCGCGTAGTTGTCTTCACGCATTGAAATACCGGCAGCCTGATCGTCAATCAGCCAGCTACCAATTAGCGTGTGATTGCCATCGAACACTGGCAGTGAATACTTTTGCTGATAAATAAAACCCTCTTCACCGTAAGGACCATCCGAATTATCCTTGTCATCTAAAGCATTCCCACGCGCATCGGTAAAACTAATATTTGCGCCCTCACGCGAAAAAATTGGCTTTTTAACCAAGAGCATGTCATCGGGCACTAAATGTAATTCATCTTCAAAAAACGAGGGCAATAAATTAGGATGCTCGGGAAACAGTTTCCACAGCATCGGCAGTAAGGCTTTGTTTGATAGAATGGATTTCCATGGCGGCTCTAGCCAGCGTATATTTTGTTGGCCTAATAGTGCACCGTAGGCGTCTTCAAACATAAACTCCCAAGGGTAAAGCTTAAACATCCACGTGATCACATTGTTGTCTAGATCGGCAAACTGCTTGTCTTTGTCTATGCCAATGTCTTCAATATATACAAACTTGGTTTGCACACCCGCTGCCTTAGCGCAGTCTTCAAGATACTGCACGGTGCCGCGATCTTCTTCGGTATTTTTGCTACAGGCAAAGTGCAAATACCTTTGGGGGTTAAGAGCATGCAGTTCTTTAAACCGATTCACTAGTTTTTCTTGAACGGAGTTGAACTGGTCGGCGTGCCTTCCTAAAAGCTTACTGTCTACTTTGTTTTCAAGCCACATCCACTGCCAAAAGCCCGTTTCGTAAATAGAGGTGGGGGTATCAGCGTTATTTTCATACAGCTTAGCAAAGCCTTCACCGTTATACGCAAAATCGAGCCGTGAATATAAAGAAGGGTCGCCGTCTTGCCAACTTTTGCGCACAAACGCCCACTGCGCCTTGGGAATAGCGAAACGCGTGAGCAACTCGTCACTATTTACCACCTGCTCTACAACTGCTAGGCACATTTGGTGAATATCAGCAGTTGGGGCTTCAATGCCTTGCTCAATTTGCGCAAGGGAAAACTGATAGTAAGCCGATTCGTCCCAATATTTCTCACCGTACATAGTGTGAAACTTGAACCCGAATTCCTGCGCCATAGCTTCCCAGTTTTTGCGCTCATCACAAGGAACTCTCAGCATTTAGCCGCCCCAGCCTCTTGAACTGCTTCTGCTAGTGGCCCTTGAACTGCCCCAGTTGCTTTTAGCCGACGCCGTTGCCCCGAAACCACCACGTGAAATAGTGCGCGTAACGGCAGGTTTAGGTTTCAAAGCATCTCTGGGCACACGATATGAGCTTTGCCCTGGCGAACCCACCACAAATCCGTCACTGGTCATTATTTTATTGCGAAACTGGCCCGGCCCCCGATACATATAAGATGGATGCGAGTTGGTGAATCTATGCTTACGCTCCATCGAATCGCTGACGATATTAGACACTATGTAGCCGGCCATAAAGGGTACAAAAAAGCCCCCTCGGTTTTCACAATTGCCAAACTCGGCTTGGCAATCGCGCTGATATTGATAACGCGGGGCAGTAGACTCGGCTTCTTTTACCGCTTCTTCATAGGCAGCCTGACACTCTATAACCGACAGTTTGGTGCTACTAGCGCAGTTGTCAACAGAAGTAACGAAAGCTACCTGCTCATTTTGTCCACCACCTGAACAACCGGCCATAACCGCCAAAGAAATCGGCGCTAGCACAAATATACGCGTGCGCTTTCTTAATGCCGATAAATCGAGTATTGAAGATCGTTTCATACAAGCCTCCCTTAATAGGTCATGCAAGCGGCGTTAATTAGACCAACCGCAACATTTGTTGAGCCTAACACTAGGCCAGCGCTTACTTCGTTATTTTCAATTCGGGTACTTATTTTTGGCATAAACACGAATCGTACTATTGCAAAGGCAATAATTTGCGCCAGCAGCGCGACAACGCCCCAAATAGCAAAGTCGATTAATCCTTGAGAGTTACTTACTGCGCCCCCAAGCGCGGCAGAAAATCCAATAATTGCGCCACCAAAGGCAACCGCTGCCGCGGTGTTTTTGTCTTCTTTAATTAGCTTCCATTCAGCATGCGGGGTAATCCACGCATACACGGTTTTGAATATAATCAAAAACAAAATTGCAATACCGAAGTACAGGGCAAAATGTGATATGCCAATTAGTAAGTTGTAGTTTTCCATAGTATTTTCCATTGAGTGTTAGTATTTACACGCTGTTTGCGTAAAACGATTTTAAAATGAGCAGCTTAGCCGTTCACCCTAATTTGAGTTGACGTTAGCTTAACACCAGTGCTAATGACTAAACATCTTTCTAGCTGATTATTATCGTTTAGGCTTTCTTCGCCAGACAAATATAATTGCTCAAAAGAGCCATCGCTAAGCGCGCGTTCAAATAGCATAACAAACTGGTCGGTTTCGCTAATGTCATTAGTGTCATCAAAGGTTTTTTCTTGCATCGCCACCGGCGGATGATAAGTGGCAATGCTCGTCCATACTCGCTCATACTCCCTACCCTCGAGCGAATAGGTAGGCGCGCCAATTTTATTCGCCAAAATGTCGTCCCATTCAGCGGCGTTAACGTGTAGGGTGTCGTAGTAATGAAATAAAGTCACATCCACGATGTTTTCTTCTAGCTCGCCGCCTTCACACACTACCTGCAGCCAGGCTTCATCGTCGGTATAAAAACGTAGCAATACACTTGAGCCTAAGTCGACCCTACCCGCCCCTTGAATGAGCTGTGTGTCGGCAATGCCGCTAATAACCAGTTCTTCTAGAATCAGTTGAAAAGCAAGTTTATCAATATCGAAGCTAGAGCCCACGCAAAGACCCATCACTTCGGGTTTATTGATAGAGGGGACTGGTGGTGGTTTTTTCTTGAAAAAATTGAACATGTGGTGGCTCCGCGACTTATTAGTTAGTTGCCAGTATGGGCCGAATTAGCGAAAATAAAATTAACAAAATTATCGACCATGTCAGCATCTCATCGAATGACTGAATGTATAGATGCGCCGACAACATTATGTTGGGCGCATCTGTATGGTTTTTGTTGTGTAGCGTTTAATACCACAGGTGATATGTGAATAAAAAATGGCTACTTTTTGCCTGCTAAAATTTTCGCCAGCATATCTTCACTTGAACCGCCGCCGGCGCTGCCGCCTGCCTGGCGCAGCTTATTGTCAAGGTCTGCCCCTGTTTCAATTTCTGCTAATTCAGCTGATGCGTCAAGTGCGGCTTCTCTTTCAGCCTGCTTTTGCTTGATACGCTCTAGACTGTCTAGCGCGGTTTTTACCTTGCTGTTGCCGCCCTCAAAATGAGTAGAAGCTGCTACTTGGGCTTTTTGTACGGCTTGAGTGGCCTTCACCTGATCAACCTGCTGTTCTAGCATGCGCAAATTGTTTTTTGCCGTGACTAGGTTTGACTTAAGCGAGCCTTCGTTCTTCATATAGCTGTCTAAAATTTTCTGCTCACTTGCCTTTAGGTTTTCAATTTCACCAACGCGCTGGGCGCACTCTAGCGCTAGTTCACGATTAGTTTCAGCATGCTGAGCGGCGCTTTGGCTGTATTTGTCAATATCAGCATTATAAGATTCTATCTTGTTTTGCGCCATTTTGCGCTTCGCTGCGATGGAATGAAGACTTTGCCCACACAGTTGAATTTCCTTTTTGGCTTCGCGTATTTGCTGATCCAAAATAGTCAGCGCCTGTGAATCTGCAGCATCTTCAAGGGATTTGTTGGTATGGCCTTTCAGTGCTGTCCATAATCTACCTAAACTCATGATCTGACTCCTACTATTTTAAATGTTCTGAATATAATTCTATAAACTCTGGCACGTTTGCAAACAGAGCCTCTACTTCTTCAACGACCACTTCGTCTTTGCTGTCGAAGCTTAATGCACCAAACGCAACGTAATATTCGTCTTCGCCAATGCGCGATACTGCGATGGTTGATAAAGGCACCAAGCGGTGCGTACGTAAAATATCATGGTCTAAGGCGGCCACGTCTTTCACGGCGCTTAGGGGGAATAATATAGTTTCCACCACAATCTGTTGTTCGCCTACTACCAAGAAAGCGTCTACGCCCTCGTCATTAGAGATGCTAATGCAGTCTCCTTCCACTTCTGCTGTAAAATTAATCTGTTCGTTCATCAGCGAAAGAATGTGGTCGCGCTTCGTTGTCATGTTGGTCTCCGTTAAAAAGCAATTTACTTTTTGTGTTTGACGTTGATTATAATAGTGAGTTTAGAAATAATTGCAACACATTTGTTGCAATTATTTATTATTTATTGCAACTGCTCGTAATGCATAACATTTGCGTTGTATAAATTGCGTTGGCCGCTATACTGTAGGTACGGTTTTATCATCGCAAAGGACTATCCTACTATGCAAACAAGTAATCACAGCCAAGTTAATATAAGCGTCAATAACAAGAAGTCAATTCTACCGTACGCTAAAGCAACTACGTTACACATAAAAAAGTTAATGGTTGAGTATGAAATGACCTACGACGGCATAGTCGAGAAATTAGAGCAGCGCGACGTGGTGCTCAGCTCAAGCAACCTGCGCAACAAAGTGTCGGGCAATGCACTGTCGGCAGGTTTGTTTTTTTTGATAGTGGAAATTATTACAGACGACTTTCACGCACACATAAACGTAAAAAGTTAAGGCGCGTAAACATGCAGTGTATTAACTGTCTAGAGGCGTGTATTTAATGCCGAGTTTTACCGCAAAATAAGTCATCATGCCAAAGATTAAGAAGCCGTAGGCGATGGGCGCGATGTCATCCTGTAGAAAAATATTGATAAATGTTGCAATAGGCACCGCAAGCACACTCGTGAATGATCCCACAAAGGCAGCACCTACACCTGCCATATGACCCACCGGCACCATAGCCAATGAGTTTAAATTACCAAACAGCACGCCTAAAAAGAAAAACCCAAAAAACATAACCGAGATAAACAGCCACAGCGGCGGTATACCCGCATAGGCAATACTAATGCCGACCAGCATAAAGCCAAATACCACCGTCATGCTTAGGGCAAAGCCAACCAGCTTAAGAATGCCAAGCCTTACCACCATAATACCGTTGAACAATGAAGCCGCACCTATGGCAAAGGCTAATAGCGCAAACAGCAAAGGGAAATATTCGCCGGTATCGTAAATGTCTTGAAATATAGTTTGTGACCCGCTCAAGTAGGCTAAAAAAGCACCAAAAATGAATCCCATGCCAACCGCAGGCCCCATTACAGCTGGCTGTTTTACCAGCCAAACTAAGGATCGGCCAAAATGAGGAAAGCTAAATTTAACCCGTTTCGCTCTCGGCAACGTTTCTTTTTGTCTGCTGAAAAACCACAGCGCTGATATTACCGCTACAATCGCAAACACCGTGAATATGTGACGCCAGCCATAATGCACCATGACCACCTGACCCATCAGCGGCGCTATCATGGGCACCAGAATAAAAATAACGGTGGTAAAGGACATAACTCTCGCCATCGCGTCGCCTACGTAAAGGTCGCGCACCAAGGCCATTGAAGCAACTCGCGGCCCCGACACGCCAAAGGCCTGAATAAGCCTACCCGCCAGTAACACCTCAATGCTGTTGGCAAAATAACACACCGCAGTGCCAATTAAAAAGATGATTAAGCCGACTAATATGGTTAGCCTACGTCCACGAGCGTCGGCAAACGGGCCAAAGAATATTTGACCTGCGGCCATACCAACGAAAAATATAGACACAATAAGGTAGGTTTGCTGCGCGCTGGTGCTATTAAGTTCAGCGCCAATTTGATCAAGCGCAGGTAGCATGGCGTCTATGCTAAGGGCGACTAATGACGTTAATAAGGCCATTAATAAAATAAATTCTACTAGCGGCAACCTAGCCGCGGCGGGCGGGTTGACGCTAACTCTTGCGGTTTCCATTGATTTACATAACTCGTTTGATAAGAAGACTAAAAAGCAGCCCAGCAGAGTACCATAAAGTAAGCTTAAGCGCTCACTTTTGGGGCAATTACTGCACAAAGCGTGTATTGAGACAGATAAATAAAACGCGCACTTTTACCGCTTAAATACCGATTATTCTTATCAGTTATGGTAAATTAAATTATCAATTGTATTGTCACTGTTATCAATTTGAGAGTTTGTCGAATATTCGTACAAAACTCTTTAAAACCAAGGTACAAAAATATGCGCGAATCCTTAGAGAAGCGGTCATTTTTAATCACACTCGCTTTTGTCAGTATTGCGTTTGTGTGGGTATTAATCCCATTTTGGGGCGCCATTTTTTGGGCCTGTGTGGTGGCTGTTATTTTTTACCCTGTGTACCAAAAACTACTCAGTAAGCTGGGTGATAAGCCAAACCGAGCAGCCCTAGCCACTTTGTTTATCGCACTTATTATTGTGATAATCCCATCCCTGGCTATTGCATACACCTTTATACAAGAAGGGGTCGCCTTTTATCAGCAGTTAGACTCTGGAAATATTAATGCAGGTAAGTTGTTCAATGACGTTCAAACGGCATTCCCGATCGTCAACACTGTACTTGAGCGTTTTGGGATTGATGCAAGCGTAGTGCGACAAAATATATCAGCAACAGCTATTAGCGGCAGTAAGTTTTTAGCAGAAGAAGCTTTCACAGTAGGACAAAACACATTCGCTTTTTTACTCAGCTTGGCGTTAATGATTTATTTGACCTTTTTCTTGCTGCGTGATGGCCACCGATTAACTAACTTACTCATTAAAGCATTACCGTTAGGTGATGAGCGCGAACATAAGCTTTTTAGTAAATTTGTCGAGGTCGCCCGCGCGACCGTTAAGGGTAACTTAGTGGTTGCTTTTGTGCAGGGTGCCTTAGGCGGCATTATTTTCCAGTTACTGGGTATTCCCGGGGCGCTTCTGTGGGGCGTGATAATGGCATTTTTGTCATTGATCCCGGCAGTGGGTGCTAGCTTAGTTTGGTTGCCTGTGTCTGTCTATTTATATGCCACAGGCAGTTGGATTGAAGCAACCATATTAGTGGCATATGGCGCGATTATAATTGGCTTGGCAGACAATGTACTGCGGCCTATTTTGGTTGGTCGTGACACCAAGCTGCCAGATTATCTGGTCCTGTTTTCAACACTAGGCGGATTGTCGATATTTGGCATAACTGGTTTTGTTTTAGGCCCGCTTATAGCAGCTCTATTTCTCGTATTCTGGAATATATTTATAGTAGAATTTAACAGCGACGACTAAAACTAAAAGCATAAGCAAAGCCCGGCTAATAACTTTGATTCACCCTACTTTCTTCTTATTGCACACGCGCTTAGTTTATACTGTATAAACTAAGCCTCAATATATTAAACGTGCCAAAGATGACAACACATTTTCTAATAGAAAAACACATTGCACTGCTCACAAAGCATGGCAAAGAAGATTTATTAAGACCTATTTTTCATACAGCATTTGGCGCACAAATAGAGCGCACCAGCGCCTTTGATACAGATGAACTAGGCACGTTTGACAACAAAATCAAACGCACACTCTCGCCTGTCGATGCCGCCTTAAAAAAAGCCTACTTAGCCTGCGAACTTACCAAACGCACACAAGGGCTTGGCAGCGAAGGAAGCTTTAGCACCTTCATTACCGGCGCAACTACCAACACGGAGGTGATCGCATTTGTTGATATAAAAACAAAAATAGAAGTAATTGGATTTGCGCAGCAGTTTATAGGCTTACAAGCCATTGAGGCCAAAAACGAAATCGCCTTAGGTGAAAAAATGCAGCCTTTTATAGCACAATTCGGCTCGTCCCAAAAATGGCTCCTTCTGCAGGGTAAGCAGTGGCATAAAGGCCTCGACTTTAGCGATATTTTGCCATTAGTGAAGCAATGGCCTTGTGTTGTTGAACCCGACTTTAGAGCTCACCACTGCCCTGCCCGGCAACAAACTATTGCGCTGGCCGCGCAAGATGTGGTGAAGCGCCTGCAAAGCCATTGCCCACGATGCCGGACGGTTAATTTTGTGCAAAAACATGGTGATAAAGATGTCAGATTTTTGCCCTGCGAATATTGTGGCGCAAAAACCACAAAACAAGCGCCTAGGGCGCTAAAGTGCGATGCCTGTCATTTTGAAAAGCAAAGCAGCGAAGTTTCTGGGAGCGCTTCGGCTGCTTTTTGCACGCTTTGTAATCCTTAACAGCTAGGGGCCTGCAGCGGCAATTTAAACGTAAGCTGCTTATAAAGTGCGCTGCCATCCTTACAAGCAATTCACTAATGCAATTTATCAGTGTGCGCAGGGGCTAAAAATATACTGTTGGCTAACAAAATATTCAAACCGTCTTGATAAGCACGCACCGCGATGTCTTGGGTAAACGCAATAACCATGCCTTTGCCCAATGGTTGTTGCACCATAAAGGGTTTAAACGGCATTTGCGCTAAGTTTTCTTCCCATATGTAACCGCTGGCCAGTAGCGTGTCTTTCGCTGAAAATGAAGCAACGTTGATGCCGTCGGCTAATTTAATAGGCTGAAATATAGTGTCACCTCTGACCAATCCATACACCTTGCTGCTTACCCCTGCGGCTAGCCAGTGCTCGGTATCAATATCAATTTTAGCTAAGATCCCCGGCACACTATCAGGAGAATCTTTGTGACTTTCAATCGCCTTAAAGAAATCTTCTTTAGCGTTTATCTGTTTTGCGGCGACTGCGTCATCCTCACGAGAAGTAGAATCGTTTTTGTCTTTTCCGTTTTTGTCTTTTTCGTCTTTGCCATCGCCGTCTTGTTTAAGCGCCAGCTCAAGCTTAAGCGCCAGCAGGCCGGTGTCTTTGCTAGCGGCAAACTCGGTGGCATCACCTAAGGTAAGCAACATGCCGCCTGCTTTTACCCAACTGCGGATACTGCTGATCATATCTTTATTATCAGGGTAATCACCGGAAGGCAAAATAAGTACGTCATAGCGGGCTAAGTCTGCATCATCTAATTGCGCGACACGAATTGCGGTAATGGGGTAGCCTAGCCATACCGAGGCTGGCAAAGCTTTTATAAGCGCTTGTGCTGCGACTTTGTTGGTGAGGCGTGGATCAGACAAACGCTGCATGTTAGCTTGAAAGTCGGGTAAATTAGCCAGTGTTTCGCCACTTCCTAGCACCGCATAAACAAGACTGCGGCCCTGCCATGTTTTGCCATACTCTACGAGTGTAATGCGCTTAGGGGCCGCCGCAACTAAGGCCTCAAAGTATTTAAGCGAATCTGCATGCGAGGTAATACGCTCGCCTATGGCATAGCCTAACACCGATTCAACGGTGGGTATATCGGCAGAATATTCCGCGCCTGGCCACATGGGTTTTGTTTGGGCGAAAGATGATACCGTAAAAATTAGGATGGCAGTGGCGAGATAATATTTCAATGAGTGCATTAATTGTTTCCGTAATGTATATAAATAACAATAGTATATGAAGAATAAACCACATCTTTACACTATTTTACAGGGCTTAATATTGAGGTAAAAGCCCGTAGCTTTAAGATTGAAGCGGCAATAATAAAAGGTTTACTATCATAAGCTGGCATGTTGTAAACCGAAAAACTAAAACTGAGTGAAAATGCAGACACACACTTTTTTTAAAGACTACAGCACTCTTTTATAAGCAGTTAAGCGTCAAGCGCGCTAAGCACTAAATTATCACGATGCACCACCGCTTCGCTCTCACAATAGCCCAAAACAGCTTTAATTTGGCTGCTTGGACGGCCTAATATGCGCGTAAGTTCGGTGCTGGAATAGTTGACTAAGCCCTTAGCACAAGTGTGATCAGCATGAACGATCTCTATACTATCACCTGCACTAAAAACGCCTTGGGTGCCTACCACTCCAGCGGCTAACAGCGACGCACCTGTATTAAATAAGGCCTTGGCTGCCCCGGCGTCAATAAATACTTTGCCTTTCACTTTACTGGTGTGTGCAAGCCAGTCTTGTCTAGCGCGCTTTGGTTTAGCGTGAGGCATAAAAATTGTACCTGAACATTGGTTATTTGCCAACGCTATGAAACTACTGGCTTTGGTGCCGTTTATTAATATAGTTTGAATACCCGACTGCGTGCATTTTTGAGCCGCTTGGAGCTTGGTGATCATGCCGCCGGTGCCAACTGCCGAGCCCGCGCCACCGGCAAGTGCCATAACGTTTGCGTCTATTACGCTAAGGTGTTTTATTAATTGCGCACTGGGCGATGTTCTGGGGTTTGCGGTGAATAAACCGTCTACGTCAGTGCAAATAATTAAGCAGTCGGCTTGGGCGGCAATAGCGGTGTGCGCGGCTAGGTTGTCGTTGTCACCCACTTTTATTTCATCAACGGCGACGGTGTCGTTTTCATTCACAATGGGAATAATTTTATTGATAAGCAGCGTTTCTAAGGTACTTTTAATATTTATAAAGCGCTTGCGATCAGCCAAATCTTCTACCGTCACTAAAATCTGCGCGCAGTTTATAGCGCTTGCCTTATGACTGTGTTCATTCGCTGGTAAAGGCGCAAACAGCGCCGCCCAATTAGCCATCATTCGCATTTGGCCAATCGCGGCCATTGCCTGTTTTTCGGCAATTGACGGCTTTAAGCCGGTTTTAATGCTGCCCCTTGCTGCTGCTATACTGCCCGAGGACACCACAATCACTTCCTTACCTTGGCTGATACTGGCAACAATAAAGTCACTAATAGCCCTTAGATACTGCGTTGAGCAACCATTCCCGTGGGGCGATACCAGCGCGCTTCCTACTTTAATCACCGCGCGTTGCCAAGGCGCAATATGCGAAACGCTAGAGGATGGATGAGGATATTCTTGGCTGCTATGGGTCATTCGGGCTAAATAAGAAGTCATGTGTTATCTGAATAATACACCTTCTTAGCCATTACTGAACGTTAAAACGTATACTTTTAAGCGTTAATGCTTATTTACCCCGTGTTTTTAACCTTCACTTTAGTAGAAAGCGCGCTCGTAAAGCCGGTTTTTTTCCACATTCTCGCCACACAGTAAAAAAGCGATATCATGATGATCGAAAACCACCATTCGTATGCGTTTTCCCAATTATCCCAGCCTTCCCATAAAAACCCGGCTACCGCTGAAGCAAGCGCCGTGGTAAGCATCACGAAACACAAATAAGCCATAGCCTTGACTTCACCGGCTATATTCAACATTTGCGTATTCACCTGCTTAAATTTGAGCAGCAACAGCAGGTGCCCACCGGCAGTAAAGCCAAAGTATACGGTTACCCCCAGACGTCTGGCTAAGGCATATGGCTCTCCCACTGCGCCAAGCGTTACCGTGTACACAATGAGCATAAACGCGGCCATGCACCCAAACGCGGTGATTATATGAGGCTTGATGTTGCTGTCACTTATTTGCTTTAGCCATGTGTGCAGCAGCAGCCAGTACATACCCATAAATACCGCGGTAGGTATCATGAACGCTTTAAACACAAAGAATTCAGGATATTGACGGCCCGTGGCACTTATGGAATGGCAGTGCGACCAATACGGCAGACACGCGCGCAGATTATCAAAAGAAATAGACACCGTTAAGGTTAAATGAACGGTAATAAGAGGTAACAATACACATATTATGGCAATTTTATACGGCATATCCGTCAACTTTCCGTTTTAGGTACACATCTGCACTCGCTTTTTATTTGCGCTCGCGCAGCGACTATCAAGACTACTTCATATCCTTTTTAAACGAGAAAAAATGCAAGGCGGTTTATAAAAAATGTACGATAAATCAGTGCACACACACTATGTGTAATAGTATGATCTTTAGCTTGTGTGTAAACTATTAGTAGAGGCTATATAAATCGAACCTCACCGTTAAAAAAGAGTAAAAATGCCCAACAAGTTCACCGAAAAATCAGTGCCTAGCTCGCGTATCGCTCGCTTCACTTCGCTAGGAAGCTTAGCCGGCTCGCTCACCGGTAACGTGATTAAAAATTCGGTATCGGCGGCGTTTAGTGCGCAAAAGCCCAACGTGCAAAACACCTTACTAAATACTAACAATGCACAAACGCTTACCAAGCATTTAGCGCAAATGCGCGGTGCGGCCATGAAGATAGGACAAATGCTTTCCATGGATGCCGGTGAAATACTGCCTCCTGCCTGGGAGCCTATACTAGCGCTGCTGCGAGAACAGGCTAACAGCATGCCGAAACACCAGTTACTTAGTATGTTAAACCTGCACTGGGGCAGCGATTGGGCTGATAAATTCGAATATTTCTCGTTTGAGCCAATTGCGGCAGCCTCTATAGGACAAGTGCATAAAGCGCAGCTAAAAACAGGCGAACACTTAGCCGTAAAAGTGCAATATCCCGGCGTATCCACCTCTATCGACAGCGACATAGACAACGTGGCTAGGCTGCTAAAGCTTGCTCGGTTGATCCCCAAAAGCATCGACATTGATACCATACTCATTCAAGCTAAAGCGCAACTCAAACAAGAAGCCGACTACCGCATTGAGCTAGCCTATTTAGAAAAATACCAAAGCCTGCTGCAGCATGATGAGCGCTACATAGTGCCAAGCACCTACAAAGCGCTCAGCAATGAATTTATTTTGTGCATGGAATTTGTGGAAGGCAGCCCTATCGCGCAGCTAGATGAAGCCCCTAGCGAGCTTAAAAACACTATTACTGAACATTTAATGGAACTGGTGTTTAACGAGCTGTTTACGTTTAAATTTACCCAAAGCGATCCCAACTTTGCTAACTTTTTATATCAACAAGACACCCAAAAGCTAGTGCTGCTAGACTTTGGCGCGTGCACAACAATAAGCGATAAAGCAAGCAAGGCATACAAGCAAATGGCCGCTGCAATGCAAGCAGGCGATGGGGAAGCCATGTTAGCAGCGCTACTTCATTTAGGACTGTTAAGACGTGATTCGCCCGCGCATGTTAAGCAAATAGTCAAAAGTGCCTGCTTAATGGCGGGTGAAAGCCTAAAGGTCGACCGCTATAATTTCAAACAAAGCCTAATCATTAAGCGCCTGCAGCAAGAAACCATGGTACTGCTAAGTGATAAAAGCGCGGTGGCATCTCCCGACGTTGACATTGCCTTGATAAATCGCAAAATCACCGGCGCAGTGATGCTGGCCAATAAAGTGAATGCTGATGTTCGCCTGCGCTGCTTACTGGCACCGTTTATTGCAAGTGTTGAATTGTAAAGTGTTGAATTGTAAAGTGCTGAATTGTTAAGTGCTGAACTATAGAGCAAGCATTGGTTTACCGTAAGTTCAGCCTTAGCACACTAATAAGGCTGCTGCATTGAAAACGGCATTTCCGTGGACTGCTCAGCCTTATTGGGGTTGCCCACCATTTCGTCATAAGGAGAATCGTGCACCATAACCGCTTCTTTTACATCACATTGTTCAAACGCATCGCGCACTTGCTGAGAGTTGTGGAAACGCATAGGACGGTCGTTTTTATCATATACAAAACCGGCACTATGTAGTGTGTGCAGTTTGACCAAATAAACGTTCATCTCAAACGATTGTACTTCAAGCTTGTCGATACTTATTGGCTGCTTCGCAATACTCGACATTAGGAATTTTATCATCAAAATTACATCTCTTATTAGACTATAAATGTGCGTACTGAGCCTTAACACAGCGCGTTTGGTAATATTGGTATACGCCAAAAAATATGAGGAGTTCAAAAATAGCGACATAAAAACATTTAGCAACAGCGAATTAATTGATAAATATAGGGTCGTATTTTTTGTGTATACTAGGTGTACGCATTGAGGTTGGTAAATGGCATTGTATTACAAACCCATCACACACGTTATGCCAGAAAAAGGAGAATTATATGTCTAGTGAACCGAATCAGATAGAAAAAATGAAGCCGTATTTAATCGTGGCAGGCTTACTATTTGTGGTATTACTCACAGTTATATTGTGGCCTACCTCAGACGATGCAAAGACTGGCCCAGTCCCTATTGCAATTGACCTTGGTCAAACCACCATTGAAGCCGATGACATAAACGACGCGCCTGAACCTGATGTATTTGAAGCACCGCCAAAACCCGCCGAAATGGTTATTTCACCTGATATGGAAGTGACTCAAATTGAGGTGGTGGAAGTAGAG
Organism: Glaciecola punicea; assembly: GCF_001756615.1. Classification (NCBI taxonomy): domain Bacteria; kingdom Pseudomonadati; phylum Pseudomonadota; class Gammaproteobacteria; order Alteromonadales; family Alteromonadaceae; genus Glaciecola; species Glaciecola punicea. The sequence continues at coordinate 7,176 of NZ_LZXY01000004.1, read as the reverse complement.
GTAGACCTAGTGCTTGGCTTAGACGATGCTCTCGTAAAATCTTCAATAGCGGCCGTTGCCTCGTCTCCAGCGCTAGCATCACTGCTAGTAAACGAGCGTTTAATTGAGAAATTTGTTATCAACGTAGACAACCTGGCAAACGCACAGCTTTCTGTGAAAGACACTTTGCTAACACCTCCAGTTGAGCAATTTAAAACCTATCAACAGGCGGACCGAACCTGGATAGATATCGCTAGCTTTCAGCGCTATAACCGATACATTGACGCACTAGAATCTATTGATATTGACCAGCTGTTAGCGCTATTTGATAGCTATGAAGCTAATATCAAAAATAAATATGCGGAAATTAGCCGTCCTGGCCAAAACTTCGATTCAGCGCTCATTGACGCTATAAATACACTTTTAGATACGCCACAGGTGCCCGTTCCAATTGAGGTGTATACCGAAAGCGCTATGTTTAAATTTAAAGATGATCGCCTAGAGCGACTGTCGGGGCCACAAAAGCAATTGCTTAGAACCGGCCCTGAGAACATGCGCCGGATAAAAGATGTATTGCACAATTTAAGAGAAAGCTTAGAAGATAGAAATGAATAGGTAAGTTGGAGAAGGTATGGATATAGCACAGCTTCAAAAACAAATTTCAGCGGCAGGCAGCGGCGCACAATCAATGCCTCCAGTAGACAAATGGGATCCGCCTTTTTGTGGTGACATGAACCTAGTGATAAAGCGAAGCGGCCAATGGTGGCACGAAGGTACTCCTTTTACCCGTGCTAAACTAATTGCGCTGCTAGCAAGTGTGGTAAAAAAAGAGGGCGAAAAGTACTTTTTAGTCACTCCCGGTGAAAAGATAGGCATTACCGTAGAAGATGTTCCATTTGTGATAATAGATGCGTCGCTTGATGAGGCTAGCGGCCTTATTCAAGTAGACACCCTAACCGGCGACTCAGTGCGCATAAGTAAAGAGCATCCGGTGGAAATAAGAGAGTTTGAGGGGAATTTGGTCCCCTATTGCCACATTCGGCGAAACTTGTGGGCGCGCGTGCACCAAAACGTGCTGTATAGATGGGTCGATCAAGCCCAACAAGTTAAGCAAAACAACACCACCGCGCTGCATCTTAGCAGTGGAGACTATAGTTTCGCCATTGGCACATTTAAAGAATAGTCGCGTAGCGGTGTTGATAAGCGCCGCTAGCTAAATATAAGACAGTGGCGGATACACCTTAAATCGCGGCGTAGCGTCGCTAAGCTGCGTGTGGCACTTATATAGTGGCTTGTACCTTTTCTTATTTTGCCGACGGTTTTCTGAAATAAATCAAGCAAGCCATTCTAAAGCTTTGATTTGCTGTTCAATTTGTCTTATGGTGTGATAACTACATATAAAGGTTATCACAATGCTTAAAATCTGCACTTCCACAACCCACACCTTAGCCATGTCTGGCCTAGTTGTCAGCGCACTTCTGTTTGCCGCCATGCCCGTTCAAAGCGCGACGCATATTTTTGCAAGCACACTAATTTCAAGCAAAGACACAAAAATTCGCGCTGATAAAACAATTATTATCGAAAACAATAAAATAGTGAGCATTGAAGACGGCAGAATTGAGGGTGACAACGATGACACCTTCATTGATTTAAGCGGCTACACGCTTATGCCCGGCTTCATGGACATGCACACGCACTTATCGTTTCAAAATGAAGGCCCTGCCGGCTACATGAAGCGTTTTACAAACAACGAAGCTGACTATGCCATAGACTCAGTGGTATATGCGCAAACTACCTTAATGTCAGGCTTTACCACGGTCAGAAACTTAGGCGACTCGCTAAACGAAACCGTGGCGCTGCGCAATGCCATAAACGCCGGAAAAGTGCCAGGCCCAAGAATTTATACTGCCGCAAAATCAATCGCGACCACCGGCGGTCATGCCGATCCAACGAACTCATTTAGCAAACGCTTGATGGGTTCACCACAGCCAGTAGACGGCGTTATTAACGGCGCAGATGAAGCACGCGAAGCGGTACGTCAGCGTTATAAAGACGGCGCTGATTTAATTAAGATCACCGCCACTGGAGGCGTTTTATCGGTGGCTAAAAGTGGCCAAAACCCACAGTTTATGGACGATGAACTTGCCGCCATTGTCCAAACCGCAAAAGACTACGAGATGACAGTAGCGGTGCACGCCCACGGTAAAGAAGGCATGAAGCGCGCCATTTTAGCCGGGGTTGATTCTATTGAGCACGGCACCTACATGGATGATGAAATATTTAAGCTGATGCGCAAGCACAACGTGTATTACGTACCCACCATTTTAGCGGGTAACTTTGTGGCCGAAAAAGCTAAAATTGATGGTTACTTCCCTGAAATAGTGCGCCCAAAAGCCGCCGCCATTGGCCCCCTTATTCAAGGCACTTTCGCCAAAGCTCATGCAAACGGCGTAATGATTGCCTTTGGCACCGACTCGGGCGTATCTGCTCACGGTGACAATGGCCAAGAGTTTGCGCTGATGGTTGAGGCCGGTATGTCGCAAATGGATGCAATACGCTCCGCCACCTACAATGCATCTAAATTGCTGAAAATTGATGACATATTAGGCACTATTGAAGTGGGCAAGCTGGCCGATTTAGTCGCAGTGAAAGGCAATCCACTGGAGAAGATTTCACTGCTAGAAAATATTGGCTTTGTGATGAAAGACGGTAAGGTTTACAAGCACACGCAAGAGTAGCGCTATACATACATTTTTACATTTGCATAATTACTAGTGTGGTTTCAAGCCCATTGGTGATACGCCTTAGCCTGCAGCGAGCCTTCAATGCAGGCTAGTGCGTATAAAAATATGGATAGCAGCACACATTTATGTCAATCAAAGCGCGCATTAAATCTTTTATACATTCAAAGCACATGCTCAAAGGTATATTCACGGCTTCCTTCTTAGAATCAACGATTGTGCCTATACCCCTTGAGGCTATTTTGGTGCCGCTCATGCAAAAAAGGCGTGAAAAGCTTTGGATAATTGCCACAGTTACCACCTTAGGCTGCATGTTAGGCGCACTTTTAGGCTATGCGGTAGGCTACTACCTTTTTGATATCGCGCGCGACTTCATTATGGACTATATCACCAGCGAAGAGCAGTTTGAAATCTTTCAAGGCACTATGAAAGACCAAGGCTTTTGGTTGATATTTAGCACCGGCATAACGCCCGTGCCCCTGCAGTTGGCCATGCTAGCAGCAGGCGTGTCGCAATATTCTTTGATCCTGTATATGATAGCAGTGACCAGCAGCAGAATAATTCGCTATTTTGGCCTAGCACTGCTCGTTTATTATTTTGGCGATAAAACCGAAGCGCTGATCCGCCAGTATAAATCCCAGGCCATAGTAATTGGCGTGCTGGCAGTATTGTTATTTCTTGGCCTGCAGTTTTGGCCTAGTGCTTAATTTACGTACAAGCAGAACATTATCTAAACAGGGAAACTGTATGAAAACATCTATAAAAACACTTACCAACATTGTCCTAATTTGCGCAATGAGCGCCGCTGCATTTACAAGTACTGCAAGCGTACAAGATAAATTAAAAGCAGCAATGGCCTCAGATGTACGCAGCGCCTCTGACCTAGCGCGCGACGATAATCGCAAGCCATTAGAGACACTGACTTTTTTTGGCATTAAAGATGACATGTCGGTAGTCGAACTTGTTCCCGGTGGTGGCTGGTATACCCGACTATTAGTACCTTTGTTGAACGAAAAAGGTAATTACTATGGTGCGATAGGCGCCACACGCATAGAAAATAATTTAGCAGAAGCGCCTGGCTTTGAGCGCATGAATGTCATTGCTAAAGACGCACAAATTGCGCTTGAGGAAGGCGGCACTGGTTTTTATACCTTAGAAGCATCAAGCCTCGGAGTAAACGATGTAGACATGGTGCTTACCTTTAGAAACTACCATAACTTCAACGATGCAGGCCGCGCCACTATGAACAAACTCGCGTTTGATGCCTTAAAGTCGGGCGGTATATACGGTGTTATTGACCATACGGCACGTCATATGGAGCCGGCCACAAACAGCAACCGCCGCCGCATGGATCCGGTGCAAGCGATTAAAGAAATTCAAGACGCGGGCTTTGTGTTAGTCGACTACAGCGACCTGCATTATCGTGAAGATGATGAGCTACGGTTTGAGGTAGGTGCAAAGACGGTAACGGGTAACAGCGATCGTTGGACGCTCAAGTTTATGAAGCCCTAAACCTTATAACAAAAAGCCTGCAGGGTCTTGAGTGTAATATTTAAGAACCTGCAGGCTTTTTTTGTGTGCGCGATAAAGTTATTGGATCCCTTTTCTAATCAGATAGGTGTAGGGAATATTTTGAGTGTCGCTAGCTAACAGCGTGTGCTGCATAAAACGGCAAAAGCTTGGCACATCACGTGTAGTAGCGGGATCGTCTGCCACAATAGTGAGTGTTTCCCCCTGCTGCATATTTCTGACTTGTAAGCGAATCATCATGACAGGCTCGGGGCAGCGAAGGCCTAAAGCATCTAGGTGTTTATCAGCCTTGGAAAATGGCTCGGGCAATGCCAATGGGCTTACATTAGGTTCATCTTTCACGCTTCACTCACTCTATCGCGTTTATGGTTGTTATGGTTACCGTCATGGCATTTAACGCTATGATACTTAAGCGCTATGATCCTTAAGCGCGCGGCTAGGCTTACTGTCGTATTTATAAGCAATAGCCCTAAATGCCATAGGTTTCGCGGTATTTATTAATAGACGCAATGGATCCTTCATTACTCTTATCGGCTTTCAAGTGTTCAACAATATCACCCAAAGTCACAATAGAAAGCACTTTGGTGCTGAAATCGCGCTCTACCTCTTGCACAGCAGACAGCGTGCCCTGTCCTTTTTCTTGACGGTCAAGGGCAATCAGCACGCCGGCTAATGACGCGCCATTAGCGTCAAGCAGCAGCATAGATTCACGAATAGCGGTGCCTGCAGTAATCACGTCATCAACTAGCATTACGCGGCCTTTTAGCTCACAGCCAACTAGATTGCCGCCCTCGCCGTGCGCTTTAGCTTCCTTACGATTAAAACAATAAGGGATGTCTTCACCGTAGTTATTTGCCATGGCAATTGCGGTTGCGGTAACGGCTGGAATGCCTTTATAAGCTGGGCCAAACATAATATCAAACTCAACTCCTTCGGCATGTAAAGCGGCGGCGTAAAAACCGCCTAGCTTAGCTAAGTCTTTGCCTGTATTGAATAGCCCCGCATGAAAGAAGTAAGGACTTACTCTTCCTGATTTAAGCGTAAACTCACCAAAACGAAGTACTTGGCGCTTAATAGCAAAACGTATAAAGTCGCGTTTGTAATCTTTCATGACATTCCTTAAAGGGTCTGCTAATTAGTTAAGCGCACTACGCTGAAGCTCAAATAATTCTTTAATAGCCGCATGTGCTAAATCAAGCATTTCTTGCATTTCGTCAAAGCTAAATGGTTCGCCTTCAGCGGTGCCTTGCACTTCAATAAGCTTGCCGGTTTCAGTCATGACCACATTCATATCTGTTTCGGCAACCGAGTCTTCAGTATATTCTAAATCAGCAATAGGGTTGCCTTTATAAATGCCTACCGATACCGCTGCAATCATGTGCTTTAGCGGATTGGTTTTTAAAATGCCTTTGGCGCGCATCCAACTTAGTGCATCAACCATGGCAACGCAGGCGCCGGTAATAGACGCGGTGCGAGTGCCGCCGTCGGCCTGAATAACGTCACAGTCTACGGTAATGGTATTTTCACCTAAGAGCTTTAAGTCAACCGCTGCGCGCAGTGAACGAGCAATTAAGCGCTGAATTTCAAGGGTACGGCCGCCTTGTTTGCCACGCGACGCTTCACGATCGGAGCGAGTATGGGTGGCACGCGGTAACATGCTGTATTCAGCCGTTATCCAGCCCTTGCCTTGGCCTTTCATGAAGCGCGGTACGCCTTCTTGCACACTGGCGTTGCATAAGACCTTGGTGTCGCCAAACTCGATTAACACCGAGCCCTCAGCATGAATAGTAAAGTTGCGGGTAATGGTAACAGGGCGGATTTGACTAGCGGTGCGGCTACTTGGGCGCATAAAACAAAGCTCCTAGGGTGTTGAAAAAATGAGTAAGGATGAAAATTGCCGTAAAAGCGATATAAGTACGCCTTAACGGTGCAACAACAAACAGCCTTTAAGAAGCGTAGATTATAGCCTATATAAATACTAGATTACATGGTTTAAGAGCGCGCAAAACACAATCACTTGTTGTAAACTTGCAGTTCGAAGAAGCACCACGCGACTAAAAACTAAGGACTCACCCATGATCTTCAGTATGACCGGATTCGCACGCAAAGAACACAAAGCCAATTGGGGCACTGCAGTGTGGGAGATTAGATCGGTTAATCAACGATATTTAGAAACCTTCTACCGCATACCTGAAAATTTTAGAGGCCTTGAGCCAAGTTTACGCGAGCGCCTGCGTAAAAAGCTGCAGCGCGGCAAAGTAGAGTGCGCCCTACGCATCAATTTAGATGACGGCAACAGCGCCGGATTTAGCGTGAACGAAGCTCTCGCAAAGCAGTTAATTGAAGCTGCAAAGTGGAGCCAGACGCAAGGGGCAAACGGCGACATCAATCCTACCGATATTTTACGCTGGCCCGGCGTTATGAATAGTGTTGAAGCCGACATGGATGGCGTGCAAAAAGAGCTGCTTGATTTATTTGACGCTACCTTGAAAGAGTTTATTGCATCACGCGCTAGTGAAGGCGAAAACATGAAAGTGCTAATTGAGCAACGCCTCACCGGTATTGAAAATGAAGCAAAGACAATTGAAAGCCATATGCCTGAAATTCTGGAATGGCAAAAAGACCGCATTCGCAACAAGTTTAAAGAAGCGAAGATTGAATTAGACGATACGCGTGTAGAGCAAGAGATGGTGCTGATTGCACAAAAATCAGATATTACCGAAGAAATTGACCGTTTGCGTTCGCACGTGAGCGAGACGAATAAGATTATGCAGCAAGGCGGGGCTATTGGGCGACGCTTAGACTTTATGATGCAGGAGTTTAATCGTGAAGCGAATACGCTTGGATCGAAGTCGATTAACTCTCAAGTGACGCAGTCGGCGGTGGAGTTGAAGGTGTTGATTGAGCAGATGCGGGAGCAGATCCA